>JAYVJL010000050.1:0-11169 GCA_043769295.1 Polaromonas sp.
CGACATCGGCATGTCGCGGTTCACCGGCACATCGCGCCAGCCCAGCAACACTTGGCCTTCTGCCTTGATAGCGCGTTCCATCTCTTGCTCGCAAGCCAAGCGCGATGCATGCTCTTTCGGCAAAAAGATCATGCCCACGCCGTATTCGCCAGCCGCTGGCAACACAACGCCCTGCTTGGCCATCTCTTCGCGGTACAGCGCATCTGGCAGCTGGATCAAAATACCCGCGCCGTCGCCCATCAGCTTGTCCGCGCCCACCGCCCCCCGGTGGTCTAGGTTTTGCAGAATCTGCAACGCGTTTTTCACGATGTCGTGCGATTTCTTGCCCTTGATATGCGCCACAAAGCCCACACCGCAAGCGTCATGCTCTTGGCTGCCGGCGTACAAGCCGTTTTTGGTCAAATGATCGACTTCTTGTGCATGGCTCAGTGCCACAGCTTGGGTCGTCGGAGTAGTAGTGTTCATAGCGCAGTCCTCGGTCAGCAAATCCAGAAAGGATATTGATTTTACTGCAGGGCAACAAGCTTGCCAATAAAAATAATTGGGGTCAGATTCCAATTATTAGTTGAATATTTCACTTAGTGTTTAATTGGGGACAGATTAAATAAACACGTAATAGCTCCTTGAATACTATATTTTTAATAGCAGCTTAGGCAATAAATACACCGGCTAGAGGCATAAAAGCACACTTATTTCACGGTTTTTACAACTTTTACCGGCCTGCCCGCTGAAGTTTTGCTCACGCGCCGCGACGTTAAATTTTGCAAGCCCTTCACAAAATTTGCATTCCCCATCACCCAGCCGCGCAGTGCAGAATCTGTCAATTGCGCCTGCTGCGACGCACTGATGCCACCGCTCACCAAATCGGCATACGCCGCCTCCCGCGCAAACGGTGTGTTGCCCAGCCCCCAAACCAGCGGATGCGGCGTGATGAGTTTATCTACCCGCTGCCCAATGTAGTGGCCGTGGCTGGACCAAGCGTAATCCGCCGCTTCTGTCGAATTGGCCACCAACCCTGCCCGCACCGGGTTCAAATCCAAATACGCCATGCAGGTCAGCAAGTATTGGTCAGTATCAATCACCGTCGATTTGTAGCGCCCCTCCCATAGCGTGCCCGTGCGTCCCTGCGCATCGTTAAACCACCGCACATACCGCCGCCCCACCGCCTGCATCATCTGCGGCAGCCCATCGGCCGTTTCAGGCGTGGCGAGCAGGTGAAAGTGATTGGGCATCAGCACGTAGGCATGAATAGCAACCTTGAATTTTTGCGCGTTTTCAAGCAGCAGGTTGAGCAGCGTCTGGTAATCCGCCTGTGTGGCGAAAATAGGCTGGCGGTTGTTGCCCCGCTGGATGATGTGGTGCGGGTAGCCAGGGAGGGTTAAGCGGGGGAGACGTGCCATAAAGTCAATTTTAATTGGAATCTGACCCTAATTAATGAGTCTTTTATATGCTATATTTTTAATAGCTGCTTAGGCAATAAATACGCCGGTTATAGGCATATTTAACCCCTAAACAAGCTTAAACCGCGTCTGCAGCAGCTCTTCCAGCCCAAACTGCGTCAACACTTCACGTAAGTGGTTGGCAGCACTGACTTTTTTCTGACCGGTATATTTCGCTAATATCAGCTCGTTTTTCATGCTGTGTTCCCAGCCGACCAGCTCGGTCACGGTGACCTGGTAGCCGCTGGCTTCCAGGTAGAGGCAGCGCAGGACGTTGGTGATTTGGCTGCCTAGCTCGCGGGTGTGCAGGGGGTGGCGCCAGAGTTCGGCGAGCGGGGTTTTGGCGACGGCTAGGCCGCGGTTGTTGCGCAAGTGAGCAGCCACTTCGGCTTGGCAGCAGGGCACCAAAACCATGTATTTCGCGCGCTTTTGCAGGCCAAAGGCGATGGCGTCGTCGGTCGCGGTGTCGCAGGCGTGCAAGGCGGTGACGATGTCGATTTGCGCGGGTAAATCGGTCGATTGGGCGGATTCTGCAACGCTGAGGTTGAGGAAGGACATGCCTGTGAAGCCCAGCCAGGCCGCCAATTCACGCGACTTTTGCACCAGATCGGCTCGTGTTTCAATACCGTAGATGTGACCTAGCCGTTTGGTATTGACCGCGTTGAAAAACAGGTCATAGATGATGAAACCCAGATAAGACTTGCCGGCTCCGTGGTCAGCCAGCGTCAGCCCTTTGACTGAGGCTGGCAGCTCAAGGAGCAGCTTTTCAATGAATCCGTAGAGGTGGTACACCTGTTTGAGTTTGCGGCGCGAGTCCTGGTTGAGCTTGCCTTCGCGGGTGAGGATGTGCAGCTCTTTGAGCAGCTCTAGGGACTGGCCGGGGCGGATTTCTTGAGCGACGAGGTCAGGTTTTGGCGGTTTATGGGTAGTTTTCATGTTGTTTTAGCTCGTTTTGTCAACGCCTAAGTCATTCCACCCTTGAACACCCAAGCGCTCCATCGTTTGCATATTGACCTCAAAAATCGCCTCGGCTTCGGGGAAGGCCTCAACGGCTTGGTCGATGCTGGATTCGCGCAGCAAATGCAGCGTGGGGTATGGCGCACGGTTGGTGAAATTGGTGACATCGTCTGCCTCGGTGCCGGCAAACTGGTACTGAGGGTGGAAGCTCGCGAGCTGGATGACGCCTTCCAGCCCCATTTTGATTAGCAGTTTGTCGGCTTTGCCCAGCAGGTCGTTGAAATCCAGAAAATCATACAGACACTCAGGCGCTATTAAAAGTGTAGTATCCAAGGCAATATATTCGCCGGCTACGAGTGAATTTAGCTCTTTTTTTAGGTCTGCAAGCAGTTCTGCGGCGGTCGTGGCTTCGCTCACGGCGTAACGGATCAAGCCCTTGATATGCACCGTCTTGGCAAAGGGGCACAGGTTCAGCCCGATGACGGCGCGCTCCAGCCAGCGCTGGGTGTCCTGAATGACAATTTCTTGTGGGGTCATGTTGTTGGGGCGTCACGGTTTCATGGCGTGATGAAAATCTGCTTTCCGGTCAAGCGGGCGTGCTCTTTGGCGGCAAAACGGTCGGTCATGCCGGCGATGTAGTCTGCCACCTCGCGCTGCAGGCCCACTTTGGACAATTTTTCGTCGAACTGGATTTGCACAGGGTCTTGGCAATAAGCGGTAAACAGTTCTATCACCATGTTCTGCGCCCGTTGGGTGGTTTCCATCACCTGCGGGTGGCGGTACAGGTTGGCGAGCAAAAAGCGGTTCAATTCGACACTTTGCACACGCATGGCTTCGCTGAAGCGCACCAAAGGACGCGTCTGGCGGATCTGCAGGACGCTTTGGGGTTGGATTTGGTCGATATGGGCTGTCGTCGACGCGATCACGTCATACACCTGCACGCTCAGCATGCGGCGAATCGCCTCGTTCAACAGGCGGCGACCTGTCAGCTGGGGGTATTGGTCCAAGGTTTCGATGCGGTAGGTTTCAAACAGGCGGCAGTCGCTGAGTTGCTCTAGCGTCAACAACCCCGAGCGGACACCGTCGTCGATGTCATGCGCGCTGTAGGCGATGCTGTCGGCCAGATTGCACAATTGGGCCTCCAGGCTGGGGGATACAGCGGGTTCCCCCACGCCGGTTTGGTCTAAAAATCGCTCTGCAACACCATGGGGTTCCAGGGCTTCTAGTTGTTTGGCATGGGTTCGGGAGCAATGTTTGAGGATGCCTTCACGGGTTTCAAAGCTCAAATTCAAGCCGTTGTACTGTGGATAGCGCTCTTCCAGGTCGTCCACGACACGCAGGCTTTGCAGGTTGTGTTCGAAACCGCCAAAGTCCGTCATGCAACCGTTGAGCGCATCTTGCCCGGCGTGGCCAAACGGCGTGTGGCCCAGGTCATGCGCCAAGGCGATGGCTTCGACCAGGTCTTCGTTTAAACGCAGCGTTCGCGCTATCGACCGGGCGAGTTGTGCCACTTCCAACGAATGCGTCAGGCGCGTGCGAAACAGGTCGCCTTCATGGTTTAAAAAAACCTGGGTTTTGTAGACCAATCGCCTAAAGGCGGTGCTGTGCACGATCCGGTCACGGTCGCGTGCAAACGCGGTTCGGGTGGGTGCAGGTGGCTCTGCAAAGCGACGTCCGCGTGACTGCGCGGGGTCACACGCAAAGATCGCTAAGGGCATAAAGAACGCAAGAAGCGCTTCTGCATGGACTGTTGATCAATCAACTGCAAGCAGCGATGACGTCTCGCACCAAAGCATCAGGTGCACTTTGCACAACGCACTGGCCGGGCTGGTTGATCAGGATGAATTTGATTTCACCCGCCTCGGCTTTTTTATCGACACGCATCAACGCCAGATAGCGCTCCGCGTTGGCGTCTGCAGAAGATTCCAAAGCCGGCGCAACCGTGGGCAAACCCGCTTTGTGAATGAGTGCGGTGAGGCGCGCCACAAAAGCGGTATCCACCAAACCGAGGCGCAGCGACAACTGAGCCGCCATCACCATGCCGCAACCCACGGCTTCACCGTGCAGCCACTTGCCATAGCCCAGACCGGCTTCAATCGCGTGGCCAAAGGTGTGGCCAAAGTTCAAAATCGCCCGCAAACCGGCTTCACGCTCATCTTGGCTGACGACCCAGGCTTTGATCTCGCAACAGCGTTTGACAGCATGCGCCAAAGCGATGGGGTCGCGCGCCAGCAAGGCGTCCATATTGGCCTCAATCCAGTCAAAAAATGCCATGTCAGCAATCGGGCCGTACTTGATGACTTCAGCCAAACCGGCGCTGAGTTCGCGCGCCGGCAAGGTGCTGAGTGTGTCCAGATCGCACAACACGAGCTGCGGCTGGTAAAAAGCGCCGACCATGTTTTTACCCAAAGGGTGGTTGATGCCGGTTTTGCCGCCGACTGACGAATCAACCTGCGCCAGCAGGGTCGTAGGTACCTGCACGAAAGGCACGCCGCGCATGTAGCTGGCGGCGGCAAAGCCGGTCATATCGCCGACCACACCACCGCCCAAGGCAAAAAGGGTGGTTTTGCGGTCGCACGCATGTCCAAGCAGATCGTCAAAAATGAGATTCAGGGTTTCCCATGTTTTATAGGCTTCGCCGTCCGGCAAAACCAGTGTGTGAATGGTCTTGTAGCGCCCTCGCAAGGCTGCTTGCAAGCGTGCCGCGTAGATAGGTGCAACGGTGGTGTTGCTGACGATGAATGCAACACTGGCTTTCGGTAATCCTTCAAAAAGTTGTGGGTCATCAATCAATGAAGTGCCGACGTGAATGTCGTAACTGCGGTCCGCGAGGTCGATTTGAACGACTTGCGAGGCTTGAACAGCCTGGGAGAGTTGGGAAATCTGTGGTGGAGTCAAAGAAGGTGGGCTGGACGTCATGGCGCAATTTTAAGGCAATGCCTCCAAGCCATGGCTAATCCACCATGGATACACCATGAACACATCATGGATGAATGGTGAATTGCAGGACCCAAGCCTGCTCAAGGCGAGGAGAGTACGCCGGCCAGTTCCAATTGCATGATCACCATGTTGAGCAAACTGGCAGCTGAGGGGCGTCCGATTTCGACGACAAAGTGCGCTGTCTCAAAGTACAAAGGGTCGCGCACGGCATGCAGGTCGCGCAAGCGGGTCAAAGGATCATCCACCTGCAGCAAAGGACGGTTGGTGTCATGCCTCAGGCGCCGAAAAATTTCTTCTGGGGATGAACGCAAATAAACCACTTGCGTGCGTTCATGCAAACACTGACGATTGGCTGGCCTGAGAACACTGCCGCCTCCGGTTGAAATCACACCGTTATGACTGAGCGTCACTTCATCAATCACGGCCTGCTCGATATCCCGAAAGCTAGCCTCACCTTCCCTCTCGAAGTATTCCCGGATGGAACAGCCCAAGCGTTGCTCAACCACATGATCGGTGTCTAAAAAAGACAAGCCCAATCGTCTAGCGAGCTGTCGTCCTATCGTTGATTTCCCAGATCCAGGCAATCCTACTAATGCTATACGTGCCACCACAACTCACCACATCTTCATCAACGCGCTGCCACTCGATCGCTGATAACTTTTGGTGAAATAAAGATCAAAAGCTCTTTTTTAGCGGATAGGCGAGTTTTCGTTTTGAATAAATTACCAAAAAGCGGTACATCTCCGAGAACAGGCACCTTTGTTTCGCCATCAGTTTCTTCAAGCAAGAAAATACCACCAATAACCACGGTGCCTCCATTTTCAACAAGTACATTGGTTTTGACACGCTTGGTATTTATGGACACTTGCTTATCAATCAGTTCACCACGAGAGTCTTTATTTACATCCAAATCCAGAATAACATTTCCTTCCGGTGTGATTTGCGGCGTAACTTCAAGCTTTAAAACCGCTTTTCGAAAGCTGGTAGTCGCGATACCATCTTTACTTAAAACAGTATATGGATACTCTGTACCTTGCTCAATCAATGCTTTGGTTTGATCCGCGGTCACAATTCGCGGGCTAGCAATGACTTTACCTTTACCATCGTTTTCAAGAGCCGAAATTTCAAGATTTAAAAATCTACCCGCTACGCTGCTAAAAAGTGAAACACCTAAAGATGCAGGATTAAAACCACCCAAAGCAGAAGCGCCCAGACTTAACAGCTGACTGTTCACATTACCCGTAGTTTCGCCAGTAGTTGCCGAAACGGCATCGTAATTACCAGCGTACGCAATTCGTGTGCCGCCATTGGCCCCTTTAAGCAACTGTTGTCCAGCACTTCCTCCACGAATACCTGTTTGGTCACTGCCTCCCCATTTAACGCCTAAAGATTTACCAAATGTATCTTCAGCCTCAACAATGCGTGCTTCAATAAGCACTTGGCGAATGGCGATATCAAGCTTGGTGATCATGTCCTGCACCTGCGCCAATTTGGATGGAATGTCGGTAACAAAAAGCTGATTGGTACGCGGCTCGGCAATCACACTGCCGCGCGATGAAAGCAGACCACGCGAAGAACTGGAAGTAGCCGCACCAGAGGGTTGAAGTTGTAGCGCAATATCGGCAGCTTTGGTGTAATTTAATTGAAATGACTGCGTCACCAAAGACTCAATATTTTGAATTGCCGCTTTGGCTTCAAATTCTTGCTTTTCTTGGGCAGCCAATTCGTCCTTGGGAGCAATCCTCAAAACATTGCCGGTTTTGCGCATGCCCAGACTTTTGGTTTGCAAAATAATGTCCAGCGCTTGATCCCAGGGCACATCCTTCAACCGCAATGTGACTGCACCAGTCACGGTGTCGGAGGTGATGATATTGAAATTGGTGAAGTCGGCGATCACTTGCAGCAAAGAACGTATTTCAATATTTTGAAAATTCAAAGACAGCTTTTCACCATTAAAGCCCACGCCTTGCGTTAATTTTGCAGGATCAATTTTTTGTTGCCGCACCTCAATCACGAATTGACTGTCGCTTTGATACGCCGAATGCTCCCAGGCACCTTTGGGTTCAATCACCATACGCACACGGTCACCCGTTTGGAACGTAGAAATAAATTGAACAGGTGTCCCGAAGTCGACGACATCCAGTCTGCGGCGCAAGCCTTCAGGCATGCTTGTTTTCAAAAATTCGACGACCAGATTTTGACCTTGCTGCTTGATATCCACACCCACTTGGTTGTTGGCCAAATCAACAACGATGCGCCCAGAGTTATCAACCCCTTTGCGGAAGTCAACATCTCTCAGCGCCAAGGTATTCCGATTGAGATTTTCAGCAAACGCCGCCATGGGTGCAGCATTCGTTGAAATCACAGCCATTGGATCTAAGAATACCAACAGTGATTTGCCTTGCAATTGCGTTTTATAGCCTACCGTTTGCTTTAAATTCAGCACAACGCGCGTACGATCACCCGCTTGAATGACGTTGGCAGAGCGAATGTTGCCTTGATTGATGTTGATTGCAGACTGAAGTGAGCCACTACCAACGTTGGGCAGATCCAAAACGATACGGGCCGGTGTTTGTATTGAAAACCCAGCTGGCGGCACGTTCAGCGCCTGGGTCAAATCAATTTTGATAACCTCCACGCCAGACTGAGTGGAACCCGTCACAGCTTCAATGACATTTTGAGCGTGCGCGAGCAAAGATGCAAAGCTCAAAACGGCTATAAGTGTTGAATTTCGCAAAGTCTTGCTAGCGGACTTCAGCAGAGACTCAGTCATGGGTATTTGTTTGTATTTCATTTTTCTTTCGCTTGCAATTGCAAGTTCACTTTTCGCTCGGTCCATTCACCAGCTGCATCTTGTGCGATTTCGCGCAACACAATTTCAGAGTCCGTGATTTTGGTGACGCGCCCATAGTTTTGCCCGACGTAATTACCAACCTTGACCTGGTACAGCAACTTATCAACACGTAAGAGGCCCACCAAAGCGTTGTTTTTATTCAGACTCCCGACCATGGCGACCGTATCGAGCGGAAAGCTTTCTAGCGTCTCTTTTCTACGTGCCAATTCAGGAGAGATCAAGGCCAAATTTGCAGCCGATTGAGAAGAATCCCGTCTAAGTGCCTGCAACAATTTCTGGTTATTAAAAGGCTCCATTGCCGACGCTTGGGTATACGCCTGTGGGATGAATTTTTTCGGTTCAGAAATAGGTTTAATCTTTACGGGTGTGTTCCCCTTTTGAGCCACCATCCACTGCTGTAATTCTTCATTTTGTGATCCAAAGCAGCCTGTCATCACTGAGAGCAGAGGTATCAGCAGCACAAGTAGGGTGCTTTTTTGTAAGCTGCCAAGATTCATGCTCATTTTTTGGCTCCAGCTTCTTTAGCAGCTTTTGCTTTTTGCTGTACGGCAACTTCGTCGGCATCTAAATACCTGAATGTTCTTGCCGTCGTTTCCAAAGACAGCACGCCGTCGCGGTTCGCAACAGGAGAAACAACCAGATTATTCAACGTGACAATACGCGACAAATTAGCCACATCTGCGACAAAAGTGCCGACATCATGGTAGCCACCAGTTACTTTGATGGCAATTGGAAGTTCCGCGTAATACTCTTTCACGTTGACCTGTCCAGGCCTGAAGAGTTCAAATTGCAATTTGCGACCGATGCCAGCCTGGTTGATATCAGAGAGCAAGGCATCCATTTCAGATTTGCTGGGCAGTTGTTTCTCTAATTGCGTCACATATTGCAAGACTTGGACTCGCTGTGTCTTCAACGCTTCAAGATTGATAGCTTGTGCGAGTTTTTTGGAGTAATCAACCCGCAGTGCTACTTCTTTACCTTGTTCAGCCACAAGCTCATCGTTCACACCGCTTAACCAGAAAAACCACAGCACACCAACAGTGATTGCCGTCACCAACACATAGGCAAGATACTTGGGCAAAGCCTGCCAAGAGCCAGGATCATTTAAATTGATGCCTTGAAATTGTGCAAGCGCCTTGTTCTGGAGTTGCACAAAATCAATATTGACAGAAGATTTGATTGCCATGATTTTTTACTTATGAGTTCGCAGGTTTAGGTGCGGGCACGGCAGGCAATGCAGTTTTTGCGCTGTTCTTGTTTTCTGTCAGCTTCTTAAGTTGAATACTCACCACGAAGTTTGAAACACGGCGTTGATCTTTAGGGGTCAATGCCGTTGTCCCCGACACAATTTCGACAAGTTCTGGTTTGGTCACATAGGGATTGTTGTTGGATAGATTCCGAAGAAATTCAGCCACCCGTTCGTTGGATTGGGCAGCTCCGGTCAAAGAAACCACAGAACCTTCCTGCTTCATGCTCTTGATAAAAACACCATCTGGCACTTGTTTAACCAACTCATTCATCAAATGCACAGGCAAATTGCGCTCAGCTTGCAAATCCTCAACAGCTTCTTGTCTGGCGCGCAAACCCGAAATCTCTTTCTCAAGCGTTGCGACCTCTTTGATTTGAGCATCTAAACGCGTGTTTTCGCTTCTCAAAATAGTATTGCGAGACTGCTGTTCTGTGATTTGTATTGTGAAAAGCACAAAAATCAAACCAGCAATCAAACCGCCCAACAAAGCGGAAGCCGCCATCGAGACAAAAAACGATTCCCGTCTTTTTTGTTTGGCGGCCTCGCGGTGGGGTAAAAGATTGATCAATATCACCGTTGAAACCTCCGCATCGCCAAGCCACAGGCCGTCAAATAGGCCGGCGCTTCACTGAGTAGTTTTTTCTCACGCACACCCTCGGCAATTTTCATGGCTTCAAATGGATTGACCACCGCACACGGAAACGACGTTTGGTCGGTCACCGCCTTCGGCAGCCCGACAAATATCGCAGCTTCACCTGACAGCATGATGTAGTCCGCACTATTATGTTGCGTACTGGTAAAGAAGAACTGCAGCGCTCTTCCAATCTCATTGCTGACACCCGCAATAAATGGAATCAGCACACTCTCCTTGTAGTCGCCTGGCAACTCGCCATTTCGTCTTTTGATGACCGCCTCTTCCATCGTCAAACCATACTGCCTGACAATGAGCTTGATCAACTGAGCGGAGCCGAAGGGTTGTTCACGCTCATAAAGTACTTTGTCATCGCGCAGCACCTGCATCGTCGTTGCCTGAGAACCAATCTCAAACAGCGCAACGGTGGCATTGAGTCCTTCATTGGGCAGCTGTTGTATGAGCCTGCTCAGCGCCAAACGGGCTGCATAAGACTCCACATCAACAATATCTAGCTTCAGCCCTGCGGCCTCTGCCAATGCCAGTCTGTCTTGTACTTTCTCTTTGCGCGATGCAGCAATCAACACCTCAACATCACCTTGGGAGTTGGTGCTTGGCCCGACCACGCAAAAATCCAAGCTGGCTTCTTCCAGTGCAAAAGGGATGTACTGGTTGGCTTCGGCCTCGACCTGGCCTTCCAATTCTTGGTCACTCAAACCCGCCGGGACCATCATTTTTTTCGTAATGACGGCTGACGGGGACAGCGCCATAGCCGCATTTTTGGTTTTAGTGCCCGTTTTTTTAAGCAAGCGCTTGACGGCCATCAGCACTTCGTCGAAGTTTTCGATGGTGCCATCAACCACCCAACCGTGGTCCAATGGTTCAATGGCACATTTTTCAAGCACCCAGCTTCCCGACTTGGCTTGACCTAGTTCAACCAACTTGATGTTGGAAGAGCCGATATCAATACCCAAAAGCGGTGATGGCTGACGACTAAACAGTGTTCCGATTAAACTCAATTCATTTCCAAAGTTGGTTAATGCTAGGCGATTGTTACAGTAAATACACCCTGTAACGACAATGCTAGCAGCAAGTTACA
>JAYVJL010000051.1:0-21301 GCA_043769295.1 Polaromonas sp.
CGACATCCACAACATCGGCCTCATGGAAGACCGCGCCACCCTGCGCATCAGCAGCCAGCACATCGCCAACTGGCTGCACCACGGCGTCACCAACGCCGCCCAGGTCAACGCCACCTTCGAGCGCATGGCCGCAGTCGTTGACGGTCAAAACGCCGGCGACCCGCTCTACAAAAACATGGCCGGCAACTTCGCCACGTCTGCGGCGTACAAAGCTGCGACAGATTTGGTGTTCAAAGGCATGGAGCAGCCAAGCGGCTACACCGAGCCATTGTTGCACGCGTGGCGCTTGAAGGTGAAGGCGGGCACGGCTTGAGGGGATGGCCTGATTGCTATGAATTAAATAGCTGATTAGGCAATAAATACGCCGGCTAGAGGCGAAAATAGCCTCTAAAGTGAGTCAAACGGCACCTGCGGGTGCCGTTTTTATCTCCGATTCAACCCATCCAAAAACTGCCGCACCGTCACAATCCAGCACGTGCCATACGACCCTACATCCAAAATCCCGCGTTTGTCGCCAGACACCAGCACATCGGCCTGCGCCGCTTGGGCTAGCGACAGCAAGAAGTTGTCAAACGGGTCGGGCGAGATATCGACGGGGGGCAGTTTGTCAACCATCAGCGCCATGCTGCGCAGTTGGTTGACCATTTCACCAGCCATGGCGGGACGGATGAGGTTGCGGATTTTGGGGCGGCGGGTGACGTCGCGGAGTTCTTGCAGCTGTAGCTCGCAGGTCACCAGCTCAAACTGGCCGCGCCGCCACGCGATCACGGCTTGTGCGGGGGCTGAGTGGGTCAACAGCAGGGCGCTGATGAGAATATTGGTATCTAGCACCACGCGCATGGTGGTGGTCAGACCTTTTTAGCTGCGTTAGCTGATACGGCGGAGAAGGCGGAATACCGACCGGCGGATAATCCTTCTGCGCGGACGTCGGCCAAGGCTTCTTCCATCATGTTTTGCGCTTCATCCATGGGCAGATCATCAAAACCGCTGCGGGCTTCGGTCAAGGTTTGGTCAAACACACGCCAGCGCACGGCTTCTTCCACAAAGCTGGACAAATCACCCTTTTTGAAGCCTTTGAGTGCCAAAAAGCTGCGCACGGCAATGTTGGTCTGTTCAGAAATGACCAAATTCCAGCGGGCTGGGTTGCTGTTTGTTAAAGTTGACATGGCTGTGCTTCCTATGTGTTTATGTGTGCAAACACGTTGATTATAGCTATTTTGTCCATTCTTGCAATAGTTGTAATGCACTAGCCATGCTGCAAATTGCTATATTTTTAATAGCTAATTAGACAATAAATACGCTGGCTAGAGTCGTATTTACACTCTAAAAAGAGAAAATGGCACCTGCGAATGCCGTTTTTTTGTCAAATCAGTCAAAATCTCTCCATGGACAAACTACGCATCGACAAAGGGCTGTGGGCGGCGCGCTTTTACAAGACGCGCTCGCTGGCGGGGGAGGAGATTGACAAGGGGCGGGTGCGCATCAACGATGTGGAGGCCAAACCCTCACGCGAGGTGAAGGTGGGCGATGTGGTGGTGATGCGCTCAGGGCCGGTGCTGCGGACCATCACGGTGCTGGGCATCAGCGCGCAGCGCGGGGGCGCGCCTGCTGCCGCCTTGCTGTACCAGGAAACGGCAGAAAGCATCGCCGCCCGAGCGTTGACCGCCGAGCAGCGGCGTTTGGGGATGGAGCCAGCCGTGACCTTGGAACACGGCCGCCCGACCAAGCGGGATAGACGCGATTTGGACAAAGTCAGCGGCCGGCAGCCAAGCAAGACCAGCAAGGGCTGGGACAACCGCTGGAGCGCGTCGGTGGATGGTGACTAAGCAGCTATAAAATTTGCACTCATGCCACTGATCTATTTCATCCAGGCCAACGGCGGCCAGTACGACGCCGAGGGTGCCGTCGGCCAGACCCTGCTGCAAGCTGCTGAAGAAAGCGGCATAGACGGTTTTTTTGCCGAATGCGGCGGCAGTGGCACCTGCGGCACCTGCCATTGTTATATCGACCCGGCGCAGTTGGTTCTGCTGCCTGCACCCGAGCCGGCCGAGCTGGAGATGCTGGATTTTGTCGCCGACGAGCGCCGCCCCAACAGTCGGCTGGCCTGCCAGATCAAGGTGACGGCGCAGCTGGACGGGCTGAAAGTGCAGATTCCGGCGCGGCAGATTTAGAGGAATGGTTGAAAAGTAAACGCTGACTTACTTTTCAATCATGAGGTTCACCAGGTAAATATTTTGCCTGGGTTCATGATGTTGAGCGGGTCCAGCGCGTGTTTGATGGTGCGCATCATGTCCACCGCGCCGGCCCCTGTCTCGGTCACTAAAAAGTCCATTTTGTGCAGACCGACGCCATGCTCGCCGGTGCAAGTACCTTCCAGGCGCAGGGCGCGGGCGACGAGCTTTTCGTTCAGCGCTTCGGCAATGTCGCGTTCTTCTTGCGAGTTCGGGTCGATCAAATAACCAAAGTGGAAGTTGCCATCACCCACGTGACCGACCAAAAAGTAGGGCAAGCCGCTGGCGTCGGTTTCGGCGACGGACTCCAGCAGGCAATCGGCCAAGCGGGAGATCGGCACGCAGGTGTCGGTGGATATCGCGCGGCAGCCGGGTTTGGACTGGATGGCGGCAAAGTAGGCGTTGTGCCGCGCTGTCCACAGCTTGGTGCGGGCTTCGGGCGTGGTCGCCCAGTCAAACGCGGTGCCGCCAAATTCGGAGGCGATGTCCTGCACCAGTTCGGCCTGCTCTTTGACACTTGCGGGTGAGCCGTGGAATTCCATCAGCAGCATGGGCGCTTCGTTCAAATCGAGATTGGCGTAGGTGTTGACCATGCGCACGGTGTTGCTGTCGATCAGTTCGACCCGTGCAATCGGGATGCCGATCTGGATGATCTGAATCGTGGTATGTACGGCCGCCTCGATGCTGGGAAAAGAGCAGACGGCGGCTGAAATGGCTTCAGGCAGCGGGTAGAGCTTGAGGCTGATCTCGGTGATCACGCCCAGCGTGCCTTCGGAGCCGACCATCAGGCGCGTTAGATCGTAACCAGCAGCCGATTTTTTGGCGCGGGTGCCGGTGCGGATCACCACGCCACTGGCGGTGACGACCTCCAGTGCCAACACGTTTTCACGCATGGTGCCGTAACGCACGGCGTTGGTGCCGCTGGCGCGGGTGGCCGTCATGCCGCCAATCGAGGCGTCGGCACCGGGGTCGATGGGGAAGAACAGACCCTCAGATTTGACCGCTTCGTTGACCGCCTTGCGGGTCACACCGGGCTGCACGGTCACGGTCAGGTCTTCGGCGTTGATGCGCAGCACCTTGTTCATGCGGCTGACGTCGATGCTGATGCCGCCCTGCACCGCCAGCAGATGGCCTTCCAGCGAGGAGCCAACGCCAAACGGGATCACCGGCACTTGGTACTGCGCCGCCAGTTTGACGGCGGCGGCCACATCGGCGGTGGATTTGGCAAACACCACCGCGCTGGGCGGTGGGATGGAGTAAGAGGATTCATCCCGCCCATGGTGCTCGCGCACGGCCATGGCGGTGGAGCAGCGCTCGCCAAAGTGGGCTTTGAGGGCGTCGATCAACGCATCGGGGGTGGCGCGGGGGCTGATCTCGGGCAACAGATGTTGGGCAGAGGTGGGTGCGTTCATGGGGATGTCCTAAAACTGGGCAAGTTCGAAGCTTACTCTTTTGGTGCCAAAACCGCCATGGTGATGCGCGAGACGCAGGTCATCTCGCCAGCGTCGTTGCTCAGGTCAATCTGCCAGACCTGCGTGGTGCGGCCAATATGGACGGGGTAGGTGATGCCGGTCACCCAGCCGCTGGTCACGCCTTTGAGGTGGTTGGCGTTGATGTCCAGCCCGACGGCGCGGTGGCCTTCCGGGGCGGCATAGGCCGCGCCGCAGGAACCCAGCGTTTCCGCCAGCACGACGGACACGCCACCATGCAGCAAGCCATAGGGTTGCTTGGTGCGCGGGTCCACGGGGACGCGGGCGCGGATGTAGTCATCGCCCACTTCCAGAAATTCGATGCCCAGATGTTCCACGGTCGTACCGACGTGGATTCGGGTGAGTTCTGCAATGTCTACCGCTTTTTTCCAGATGACCATGAGGGGCTTCCCAATTAAAAAATAATGACAAAGTATAAATAAATGTAACGCACTTGGCTGCACTTGTTAAACGCCAAATTCAAACCATGGCGATGGGACGGAATCTCTGGCGGGCGCGGACACTGGGGAAACTACTTGAAAAACGGCGTGTTGAAGTGTGGCATAGTGAAAAGTCATTCATTTTGTTCACATACACAGGGGCTTTTATGAAATTTAAACTGGCTTTATTGGTCGTTGTCATGATGGCAGCGCTGCCTGCAAGCGCAAAAACATTCAAATGGACCAGTGCCAGTGATATCCCGACCCTGGATATTCATTCTCAAAACAACGCTTTGGGCAATGGGGTGCATGCCGCGATTTTTGAGTCGCTGGTGTACTACAACAGCCGCACCTTCAAGATCGAGCCACAATTGGCCACAGACTGGAAATTAGTGACGCCGACGCAACTGCGCATCAAGCTGCGCACGGGCGTCAAATTCAGCGATGGCAGCCCCCTGGAGGCCGAAGATGTGATTTTTTCGCTGAACCGTGCCATGAGCAAAACCTCCAATTTTGGTGTGTACACGCAAGGTTTTGACAAGGTGGTGAAGGTGGACAACAGCACGATTGATATCTTGCTCAAAGCGCCCAACCCCGTGATCCTGAACCAGTTGACCGAGCTGCGCATCATGAGCAAGGCGTGGGCCGAGAAAAACAAATCGGTGGAGCCCAAAGACAGCAAATCCAAGGATGAAAACTTTGCGCACCGCAATGCCATGGGATCGGGCCCTTTCGTTGTTGACAGCTGGCAGCCCGATCAAAAATTGGTGCTCAAACGCAACCCGAACTGGTGGGGCAAACTGGAGGGCAACCTGACCGAAATTGTGTACACCCCCATCAAGCAGGAAGCCACGCGTGCCGCTGCTCTGCTCTCCGGTGAAGTGGACATGGTGCTGGACCCCAATTTGCAGGATTTGGGCCGCATGCGCACCACCCCAGGGCTGAAAGTGCTGGATGGCGCAGAAAACCGCACTATTTTCTTCGGCATGGACCAATTCCGGGACGAGCTACCGGGCTCTAATGTCAAGGGCAAAAACCCGCTTAAAGATGTGCGCGTGCGCAAGGCGTTGTACCAAGCCATTGACAGCAACACGCTCAACCGCGTGATCATGCGCGGCTTGAGCCAGCCAACCGGTACTCTGATTTCACCGCAAGTCAACGGCTGGACCAAAAAGGTGGATGCACGGTATCCCTACGATGCCAAAGCGGCACAAGCACTGCTGGCCGATGCGGGCTACAAAGACGGTTTTGAGGTGGACTTTGCCTGCCCCAACAACCGGTATATCAATGATGAAGAAATTTGTCAGGCCGTGACGGCGATGTGGGCCAAAATTGGCGTGAAAGCGAAACTGCGCACCTTGCCCTTGGTGACCTACTTCCCGATGATCCAGCGCAATGAAGCCAGCATCTACATGCTGGGTTGGGGTGTCCCTACGTTTGATGCCCTGTACAGTTTGCAATCCCTGGTGCGCAGCGTAGGCGCCGGTGGCGACGGCAATTACAACGTCGGACGCTATTCGAACCCGCAAATGGACGCGCTGGTGGAGCGCATCAAGAAGGAAACGGATACCAAGAACCGCAATGAGCTGATCGAGAAGGCCTTGGAGTTGTCGCATCAGGATGTATCGCATCTGCCTTTGCACAACCAGATCATCCCCTGGGCGATGAAGAAGAACATTGACCTGGTACACCGTGCCGATAACCGCATCGACTGGCGTTTGGTCAAGGTGAACTGAATCTGACATCCATTCCCGTTAAAAACGACAGGTAAAAAAAGGCCCACATCGTTGTGGGCCTTTAACCTTGGAGAAACTTGGCGTTATCTATCTAGACCGTCTTAGCGGCTATAGGCTGTCTCACCGTGAGAGGTGATATCCAGGCCTTCACGCTCTTCTTCTTCAGGAACGCGCAAGCCGATCAGCATGTCAACCAGTTTGTAGGCGATGAAAGCCACCACACCCGACCACACCAAAGTGGTCAGCACGCCCTGCAACTGGATCCATACCTGGCCCGCGATCGAGTAGTCAGGATTGACCTTGTTGGCCACGTAGTCATACACGCCCGTGCCGCCCAATGAAGGCGCAGCAAACACGCCGGTCAACAAGGCACCCAGGATACCGCCCACGCCATGCACGCCGAAGACGTCAAGTGAGTCGTCCGCGCCGAGCAATTTCTTCAGGCCATTGACACCCCACAAGCACAGCAGGCCAGCGAGCAGACCAATAACAATCGCACCCATGGGGCCGACAAAGCCGCAAGCTGGGGTGATCGCCACCAAGCCAGAGACCGCGCCAGAAGCCGCGCCGAGCATGGACGCTTTGCCTTTGGCTAGGGCTTCACCGGTAATCCAGGCCAAAGTTGCCGCAGCCGTTGCTACCAAGGTGTTGACGAAGGCCAGAGCAGCGGTGCCGTTGGCTTCCAGGTTGGAGCCGGCGTTGAAGCCGAACCAGCCCACCCACAGGAGCGCCGCACCGACCATGGTCAGTGTCAGGCTATGTGGGGTCATGGATTCTTTGCCGTAACCGACGCGTTTGCCGATCACGTAAGCGCCGACCAAGCCAGCGGTCGCTGCGTTGATGTGCACCACAGTGCCGCCTGCGAAGTCCAGCGCGCCTTTAGCCCACAACCAACCAGCGGCGGCAGTGACTTTGTCCAAAGATGCGGCGTCAGAAATTGCATCTGGGCCGTCCCAATACCAGACCATGTGGGCGATTGGCAAGTAGCTGAAGGTGAACCACAAAGCGCAGAACAACAACACCGCAGAGAACTTGGCGCGCTCAGCAAATGAGCCGACGATCAACCCGCAGGTGATGGCCGCAAAAGTTGCCTGGAAAGCCACAAAGATCAATTCAGGAATAACCACGCCTTTGCTGAACGTCGCGGCAACAGAGTCAGGGGTGATGCCCTTGAGGAACAGCTTGTCAAACGAGCCGAAGAACGGATTGCCTGCTGTAAAGGCCACGCTGTAGCCATAGACGACCCAGAGGACGTAGATGAGCGATGTCACCACGAACACTTGCATCAGCACAGACAGCATGTTCTTGCTGCGCACCAGGCCGCCGTAGAACAGGGCCAAACCAGGAATGGTCATCAAGATCACCAAAATGGTGGAGATGGTCATCCAGGCCGTATCGCCTTTGTTGGGCACGGGGGCCGGTGCCGCGGCCGGTGCGGCTGCTGGCGCTGCGGCAACTGCGGCCGCTGGTGCAGCCGTGGCCGCCGCCGGCGAAGCAGCTGCGTCGGCAGGTTTGGCCGCTTCAACAGGTGCTGTCACAGCTGCTGGCGCGCCAGGAGCCGTCGCAGGCGCTGTCTGGGCGATGGCAAAGTTGCCGGCCAGCCACAGGCCAAGGCCCAGGCTGAGTGAGAGGAGGTGTTTTTTCATGTGAAGTCTCTTTTCTATGAATGAGTGATGCGGCTTGGCAGGCTGGCTTGTTCAGAGCGCTTCTTTGCCAGTTTCGCCCGTACGGATGCGAACCACTTGCTCAAGGTTGTAAACAAAAATCTTGCCGTCACCGATCTTGCCGGTGCGCGCTGCGCCTTCAATGGCTTCAATCACCTGGTCGACCAGGTCTGAGCTGACAGCAGCTTCGATCTTCACTTTTGGCAAAAAGTCGACCACGTATTCAGCACCGCGGTACAACTCGGTGTGGCCTTTTTGGCGGCCAAAGCCTTTGACCTCGGTCACGGTGATGCCTTGTACCCCGATCGCCGAGAGGGCTTCACGCACCTCGTCCAGCTTGAAGGGTTTAATAATGGCGGTTACTAGTTTCATAACGTCTCCCAGAGCAAAAATTGCAAACTGTCAAAAAAACCAAGGCGGATGTCGTTCAGCGCATCCCGCCCTGGCTGTTATTCAATACAAAAATGGTTTTAGAAGCTGTACTTCAAACCCACGACGACGCCATTTTTACCTGTGTTTTTGCCAGCGGGTGTGTAGTAAGAGCCATCAGGTGCGTCTGTACCCAACACAGCCGCGCTCACAGCCAAACCATTGCCAAAGTCCTTGGTCACGGTCAGTGAGTAGTCGGTGTAAGAGAACATGCCATTGCCCGTACCGGCGATGCGTTGGTGGCCAATGTGTGGCACCAGAGTAAAGCCGTTGCCCACGTCAAAGGTGGCGCTCAGGTCCAGGTAGCCGCTGTTTTTGCTGTTGGCAAAACCGAAGGTGTTGGTCAGCGCGTGTGAGTATTTCAAGGTTGCAGGGCCCACGGTGCCAGCACCGTAGATCTCAGTGGTGTTGGGAGATGGCGACAGGCCATTGCTTGGGTAGATATAAGTCAACACGCCTACGTCATAGCTGACGGCCCCAGCGGTACCTTTGTAGCCGCCGTAGACGTCGAGTTCCAGGTCAGCTTTGCCGCCAGCGTCCTTAATCCACTGGATGCTGGATGCCCAGGCTCCTACATAAGTACCACTCGCGTGGGAAAAGTCAACACCGCCTTGCACCGCAGGTTTCAGGCGGGATTGAGAAATACCGCGGTAACGGTAGTCAGTGACCACGCCCACGTTATAAGACAGTGAATTTTCTGGAGCAGCAGCGGCGACCGGCGCTGCTGGTGCGGCAGGAGCGGCTGTTTGTGCAAATGCGGAGCTGATGCCGACAGCGGACAACAGGGAAACTAAGAGGATGGGTTTTGCCGAGAATGACATAGATAATTCCAATTTAAGTAAATGAAAAGGGTGCGCCAAGCTCATAAAGCACAAACCGTGCCTGAAAACGGGAGCATCAGAAGAATTTATCTTGCTATTGGTCTGTTAATTGTTTGTATTTTGTAAGAAATATGGTTATTCTTACAGCTGGCTAAATAAACAGTTGCGCACTGTTTTGGCGTTGAAACTGAATAGGCTTATTAAAAATGCAACAAAGGGGCGTAACAGTCACTTTTATGCACCAACTTGGGGAGTAATCAATGTCAGGATTCGCAATGGTGCAAAGTCGTGCTGTTTTGGGCTTGGACGCGCCCTCTGTCACGGTTGAGGTTCATCTGGCTAATGGTTTGCCAAGCTTCACTTTGGTGGGGTTGGCCGAGACCGAGGTCAAAGAAGCGCGCGAACGGGTGCGTTCTGCTTTGCAAAACTCGGGGCTGGATTTTCCAAGCAACAAACGGATCACCGTCAATTTGGCTCCCGCCGATCTACCCAAAGATTCTGGACGCTTCGATTTACCCATCGCTCTGGGAATTTTGGCGGCCAGCGGCCAGATTGAAGCCTCCAAGTTGGCCGACTTTGAATTTGCGGGGGAATTGTCGCTGGGCGGCGAGCTGCGCCCCGTGCGCGGAGCCTTGGCCATGAGCCTGGCCTTGCGCCGCATAGCTGTACGTCCCAAGCTGGTCTTGCCCGAAGCCAGCGCCGCCGAAGCCGCGCTCGTGCCCGACGCCCTGGTCTACCGCGCACGCCACTTGCTGGATGTGGTGGCGCAGTTTGTCCGCGAGCCTGCACTGGACATCAACGAAGGTTGGGGTCAGGTCCACGCCAGTCCGATCAAGCTGGACAATGGCGCGGCCAACTACCTCGATTTTGGCGACGTCAAAGGCCAGGCCGGTGCCAAGCGCGCGCTGGAAATTGCTGCGGCAGGGGGCCACAGTGCCTTGTTGGTCGGGCCACCAGGGTCGGGCAAGTCGATGCTGGCACAGCGTTTTGCGGGGCTTTTGCCTCCCATGAACACGGACGAAGCACTCGAAAGCGCGGCGATTGCCTCGCTGGCGGGTCGATTCTTGCTGGAAAACTGGGCACAGCGCCCCACCCGTAGCCCGCACCACTCGGCCAGCGCAGTGGCGCTGGTGGGTGGGGGCTCGCCGCCGCGCCCGGGTGAAATTTCACTGGCGCACAACGGCGTTTTGTTTTTAGACGAATTACCCGAGCTGCCACGGGCCGCATTAGAGGCGCTGCGTGAACCGCTGGAGACCGGTCAAATCACGATTTCCAGAGCTGCCCGCCGTGCGGATTTCCCGGCGCGCTTCCAGCTCATGGCCGCCATGAACCCCTGCCCTTGTGGCTATCTGGGCGCGGTGATTGGCAGCACGCCCCGCTCCTGTCGCTGCACGCCCGACCAGGTCTCGCGCTATCAGGGCAAGCTCAGCGGCCCCTTGCTGGACCGGATCGACCTGCACATTGACGTGCCCACCCTGCCCGCCGCCGATCTGCTCAACGCGCCTGCGGGCGAATCCACCCAGAGCATCCGTGCCCGCTGCATAGAGGCGCGCAACCGCAGTTTGGCACGGCAAAACAAGGCCAATCACGCCCTGCAAGGCAATGACATCGACACCCATGTGCTGCTGGACGACGGTGCGACCAAGTTTTTAAACGTCGCCGCCGCGCGCCTCGGCTGGTCCGCCCGCGCCACCCACCGCACTTTGAAGGTGGCCCGGACGATTGCCGACCTGGCCGGCGCGCAGCACACCCAAGTCACCCACGTGGCCGAGGCGATGCAGTACCGCCGTGCGCTTAGAAACGCGATGTAAAAATGCCCCTTCAAAATGAAGGGGTGGCGCGAAGCGACGGGGCAGATGAAATTTGCTATATATTTAATAGCACATTAGGCAATAAATACACCGGCTATAGTTATATTTAAGCCTCAAAAAAGCATTTATTGCGACAACAACGGCAATCCGACATAGTTTTCCGCCAACACGGTGGATGCCGCCTGCGAGTTGACCAAATACGCCAGCTCCGCCTCTTGCATGCGCTGGCCGAAAGCACCGGTATCGGGGAATTTGTGCATCAGCGAGGTCAGCCACCATGAAAACCGCTCGGCTTTCCAAATGCGCGCCAACGCCCGCTGGGAATAGGTGTCAATACCGGCAGTGCTTCTCTCAGCGTACAACTCAATCAGTGCGCTGGACAGGTATTTCACGTCACTGGCTGCCAGGTTGAGCCCTTTGGCACCGGTCGGTGGCACGATGTGGGCCGCGTCGCCAGCTAAAAACAGGCGTCCAAAGCGCATCGGCTCGGCGACAAAGCTGCGTAGCGGGGCGATGCTCTTCTCGATGGACGGCCCGGTGATGATGCGCTCGGCCAGCTCGGGGTCCAGCCGTGCGCGCAGTTCGTCCCAAAAACGCTGGTCGCTCCAGGCGTCCACTTTGTCTGTCAGCGGACACTGCACGTAGTAGCGGCTGCGGGTCAGGCTGCGCATGGAGCACAACGAGAAACCGCGCTCGCTGTTGCCATACACAATCGCGTGGGTCGACACCGGCGGCACATCGGCCAACACGCCCAGCCAGCCGAAAGGGTAGACTTTTTCGTACTCGGTGACGGCGTTTTCGGGCAAGCTGGCGCGGCAGACACCATGAAAACCATCGCAACCGGCAATAAAGTCGCAGGTAATCTCGAAGCTTTGTCCGCCTTTTTTGTAGCAAACACGCGGTCGCTCACTGTCAAAGTCGTGGACGCTGACCTCGCTGGCCTCGTACACGGTGATCAAGCCGGCAGCGGCCCGGGCGTCCATCAGGTCACGTGTCACCTCGGTTTGCCCGTAGGCGGTGACCACCTTGCCGCCAGTCAAACCATGCACGTCAATGGCATGGCGTTTGCCGCCAAACACCAGGTCGATGCTGCGGTGGACGATGCCGTCCGCGTTCACCCCCGCGCCCACGCCAGCTTCATGCAGCATGTCCACCGTGGTTTGCTCCAAAATGCCCGCGCGGATGCGATCCAGCACGTAATCCGGACTTTGGCGTTCGATGATGATGGCGTCAATGCCCGCTTTGTAGAGCAATTGACCCAGCAACAGCCCCGAAGGGCCGGCGCCAATGATGGCGATTTGGATCCTTCGGTGATGAGGCTGTGAAGTAAATGTCATGCTTTGTGTCATAGCCAAAGAATAGTAGAACCGTTTAATTTCAGCCAGACTTCGATTGACAATTTGTGCGATCATCGCCACCATTGCGCGGTGAACGCACAAAATTCGATTGAAAAGTTAGCTGTTACTACCATTGCACCGGCCGACTTCATCGCCGGCATGGCCAAAGGCATGGCGGTTCTGGAGAGTTTTGACACGGAAAGGCAACGGCTCAACGCCACGTTGGCCGCCCAACGCGCTGGCATCACCCGCGCTGCGGCACGGCGGCACTTGCTGACCTTGGCGCATTTGGGCTATTTGGAGACGGATGGCAGCTTTTACTGGTTGTCCAGCAAAGTGCTGCGGTTTTCAGGCAGCTATTTGGCGTCTGCGCGGTTGCCGCGTGTGTTGCAGCCCACGCTGAACCGCTTGGCGGCGCAAACGGGCGAGTCGTTTTCAGCGGTTGTGCGGGATGTGGACGAGGTGGTGATTGTCGTCAAAAGCAGCCCAATTAATTCAGAATACTATAAAAAACATAGCAGTTTAGACAATAAATACGCCGGCTATACCCCGTACGGCCTCCATTTAGGGGCTAGATTGCCGGTGCATGCAACTTCCACGGGTCAGGTGCTGCTGGCGCAGCTAACGGACGCAGATTTTGCCGCATGGACGCAGGGACGTCGTTTACAACGGCTGACGGCGCATACTTGCACCGATATACAGCAATTTGGCGCTTTGATTCAGCAAGTGCGCGTGCAAGACTATGCGCTTGCCAGCCAAATGCATGAGCTGGGCGTGCATGCACTGGCCGTACCGATACGCAATGCTGCGGGTCAAACCGTTGCCGCCTTGAATGTGGTGACCCAGCCTGCCAAGCTGGCGTTGGACGAGCTGCAACATGGCTTGCTGCCGCTCTTGCAGGAAGCGGCACGCGAGCTGAGAGCCCTGGTTTAAACGCGTGTCAGCGCAGCATCGGCTTAGATCACATCGTCGCTTTGGCGGGTGAATGACACGCCGCCATCCACCACCAGCGTCGCACCCACCACATAGTCGCCCGCGCGCGAAGCCAGATAAATCGCCGCGCCGGCCATGTCTTCGTCCACGCCAACACGCCCCGCAGGCACGCGCATGGCAACCTTGTCGCCCTGGTCACGGGCTACTTTGTTCATTTCAGAGGCAAAAGCACCCGGCGCAATGGCGCTGACGGCGATGTTGTCGCGCGCCAAGCGCAGCGCCATACGCTTGGTCAGGTGAATCAAGCCTGCCTTGCTGGCAGCGTATGAATAAGTCTCTTGAGCATTGATGGAAATGCCATCAATCGAGGCGATGTTGATCACCTTGGCCACGTGGGTTTTGGCGGCTTGGCGCAGGGCAGGCGTCAGTATCTGGGTTAAAAAGAAGGGGGCTTTCATGTTCAGGTCCACCACTTTGTCCCAGCCCGACTCGGGAAAGGTGTCGTAGTTTTCGCCCCAGGCCGCACCGGCGTTGTTGACTAAAATGTCGAGCTGCGGCTCAAGCGCCAGGTAGGCGTCAGCCAGGGCCTGCGCACCGGCCACGGTCGAGACATCGCCCGGAATGGCAATACAGGTGCCGAATTCCGACAATTCTTTGGCGGTATCCATACAGGCCTGCGCCTTGCGGGCAGAAATGTAAACCTTGGCCCCCTGCGCTAAAAAGCCCTTGGCAATCATGCGGCCAATGCCGCGCGATCCACCAGTGATCAAGGCCGTGCGGCCTTTGAGCGAGAAAAGATCAGTCATCAAAGCGGTCATGTCGGTCATCCTCAACAATAAAAAACCATAGCATAGCCCGGGCAGCGGCAACCAGGCGTCACGCAGGTGCTAGTAGGCGGTTGTATGGGGCCTAAATCGGCACTATGCCGGCGTATTTATTGCCTAAAGCGCTATCAAATTAGATGCGCTCCCAGGTCAAAAACAGGCGGGTTTTGGATTAAAACACGCCTAAAATCATATACAAAAGCTTAAAAACTCAGCAAAAGAGACGGCCCAAACCGCCCAGAACCCCCAAATGCGGGGATAATGCAGGGTTAACTTCCACTCATTTGGGCATCAGCCCACCCCTAACCCGTTTTTCATCGGAGCATCCTCATGGCCAAAGAATTCAAAACCGAAGCAGACCGCAAAGCAACCCCACGCCCTGTCGCGCCTAAAGGCGTGTGCTACACCACCGGCAAAGGCCAGCGTGTCAGTTTAGAGCGTGGTTCACACACCAACAACAAGAAAAACCCAGGTAAGCGCGCTCATCAAGGAGGCTAAGCAAGGCCGATTCTTCTGGCTTGTACTTGCCAACAAAAAAGCGCTCCCCGGAGCGCTTTTTTGTTGCTGTGACTTAACTCATTAAACTCAACGGTATTGCTGATGTTGTTGGCCGAGAGTAGTAAATTTACTCGTTGACCAGCACCTTGAAGTACGCGCAAAACTACTTTCGCGGGAGTTCTGACGGGCAAGATTAATTGAATAAAATCATACACTTACTGTAGAACACTTAAAAGTAATGAAAGGATTGACCGCGATTTGAGTGTGCGCAGTTGTTGTCCGTGCATGCTTAGCCTGGCTAAACAACAATGATGGAGAATGACATGGCGGAGCCACGAGCTTCCATCAGTTTTGATGTGGACAACAATAGCAATCACAAGGTGCTTTTTGCGGGTCAAGCGTGGCACTCCAAAACCCCGTTCTCTCATGAAGACTGGTCGGCCAAAGAACCGATGCCGCAGTCGGAATGGGAGGCACTGGTCAAAGCAAAGATTAACAAAACCCATTCCATGACGGTTCTCGTTGGCAGGCACATGGCGACTGCCGGTGGTGTAGTCAAAGAGGTTGTGATGGCCAAGGCCCAGAACGTACCCATTTTTTGGCGTTTACGTCGATGGGCCTACTTCAGGCAGCACTTTGGCTTTTAATCTTGGAACTTTGATCACTCGGGACACCTATTCGGGACACCTGCGTGTTTTGAATGGGTGAAAAGCGATTTAAATTCAACAAGTTAGCAAACTTGGTGCGGCTGGCGGGGATCGAACCCACGACCCTTGGCTTCGGAGGCCAATACTCTATCCACTGAGCTACAGCCGCATTGTGTGAAGTTGTATTGTAGGGCTTGGGAACTCAAACGGGCTGTAGCTCCCTTATAATCGTCTGTTATTCCCTCCTTTGCAGATTTTTGAGACCACCATGAGCAATCAACACGAAGAAGAACACACTGGCCCCGTCAAAACACCTAAGCAAATGTTGCAATTGGTTTTTTTCTCATTTGTGATCCCTATTTTTCTGATCATCGGGCTGGTTTACTATGTTGTTTCTGGCGCACGGCCCGGCAGCGTCAAAGACGGCTCTGATTCGGCCCAGGTGACATTGAGCGGCCTGAACAACATGGAACAGGACAAGGGTTTGGCGCTGCGGATCCAAAAAGTAGGCACCATAGAGATCAAAGATGCCAACCGCGCTTTGAAATCTGGCGAAGAAGTATTCAAAGCCCAATGTACAACTTGCCACACCGCTGGCGTAGCCGGCGCACCCAAGTTGGGTGATGTTGCCGCCTGGGGCGCACGTATCAAAACGGGTTACGAGGCGTTGCTGACGTCTGCGCTCAAAGGCAAAGGCGCGATGGGCGCGCAAGGCGGTGGCGATTTTGACGATGTTGAAATTGCCCGCGCCGTGGTGTACATGACCAACGCCGCTGGTGGCAATTTTGCCGAACCAGCCGCTAAAGTCGCGGTGACGGCAGCGGATGCCACACCAGCCGCTGTCGCCCCAGCAGCCAAATAAGTCCCTGCATTCAGATCACCCGTCTTGGGTGCGCTCTGAAATGACAAAACCGCTTTACAGCGATGAAAATCGCTTAAAGCGGTTTTTTTAATGTCATTTATGCTTACAGCCGGCGTATTTATTGCTTGAACTGCTATCTATTTGATAGTAAATACCAAAATGACAACTACAAAGACGCAGTGGCTTGCGCATGGTGCAGCTGTGGGCTGCGCACGTAGCCAAAGCGTCTGGGCAGCTCGGCGGCAGGCAGCTCCTGCGGCACCCACAGACCTTGCTCGATCGCATTAGCGGCGTAGCCCATGTCCTGGGTGTGCACCAAGCCAAAACCACTGGCGGCGTCCAGGTACAGGTGGCCGTGTTCATCCAATACACAGCGCTGCAATCGGGCGGGTGCGCCGGTATGATCATGCACGCTGAAGTCAGCGCTCACTCTCCAAATCAAGGGCGTAGCTTCTAGCTCCACATACACGCGCTGTGGGCCGTTTTGAAAGAACCATTGCCCTTTGGCATCGCTTTGCGCACTGTCGTCACAGGTGTAATTGCGCTGGATAAAATCGACCAGCTTCTCGTGCTTGAGCAGAGAACCTTTGGCCTCGGCAAACGGGCCCGCCGCCTGCACCCGGTCGTCCCGCATGTACCAGTTGCCGCGCGCGTCCAGCCCCAGCCAGCCGTAGCAGTGGGGCACGTTGGGCCATTTGGCCATGGCTTGTTTAACTATGTCGTCCATCGATGTCATCCATCCGGCAATTATCAGACTTTGCAGGCGTCCGCGCTGGACAGGGTTACTGGATGTGCCCCGCCAGCCAAGCCGTCACGGCCTCGGGCATGGCTTGCACATGCGCTGGAAAGCGCCCCTGCGGGTAGCCCACATGGCCGCCATGCGCGGTGTGCCACAGGGTGACGTGGCGGCCGACCTGGCCTGTTTGTGGCAAAGACCGGGCGGGAATGAAAGGGTCGTTGATGGCGTTCAAGGCGAGCGCGGGCAGCTTGATGCGGTGCATGTGCGGTTTGGCCGAGGCACGCAGCCAATAGTCTTCGGTGTTTTTGAAGCCATGCACGGGGGCGGTGAAGACGTTGTCAAACGCATACAAATCATGGCTGACCAACAGCGCCTGCGGGTCAAACAGGCCTGGATTGAGCTTGAGACGCGCCATCGCCTTGGGTTTCATGCTGTTCAAAAACATGCGGGTGTAGACCAGGCGGTTGAAGCCCTGCCCAATGGCGTGGCCACTGGCGGCCAAGTCCAGCGGGGAGCAGACCGAGGCGACGGCTGCCACCGTTTGCGTGGCGGTCTCCCCCGCCTCCTGCGCCCAGCGCATGAGCGCGTTGCCACCCAAAGAGATACCCACGGCCAACAACGGGCCACCGCCGGCAGCAGTGTGGTCGGCCTGCAATTTGCCCAGCATCCAGCCGATTTCCTCAAAATCGCCCGAATGGTAGGCGCGTGGTGCGCGGTTGATTTCACCGCTGCAGCCCCTGAAATGGGGCACCGCATAGTCCCAGCCGTATTGCCTGGCAACTTGCGCAAACGCCAGCGCGTAATGGCTGGCAGACGAGCCTTCAAGGCCATGAAACAGGACCAGCAAAGGACGTTTTTGATTCGCCGAGGGTACGGTCGCCCCAGCATGGGCGTAGTCCACATCGATGAAATCGTTGTCAGGCGTGGTCCAGCGGACGCGCTGGTAGGCTGCCGATGGCGTTTGTACCAGCGCACGGATGCTCACCACCGCTGGCCAGATGGTTTGCAGATTGCCACCGGGCAGCCAGTTGGGTGCTATATATTTCATAGCTGTTTAGGTAGAAAATACGCCGGCTAGTGACATATTTAAGGTTTTTTTAAAAATTTTGAGTGCTTTCAATAAAATTTGGCATTTTTGCGACTTTATTCACCTTGGATCACATGAACAGGCCTCCATCTGTGCTACTGTACCGTTTTTTGGTGACCTTTCTGCGTTGAAAGGCTTTCCATCCTTTGTCATTGCTTGTTTGCGGTACCGCAACTGAAAGGAACCCAATGAAACGCTGGCTACTCATTTTGTCTGCTTTGATCACCTCTGCCACCCTTACCGGCTGCGGCTACAACGACTTCCAAAGCTTGGACGAGTCGTCCAAAGGCGCTTGGAGCGAGGTGCTGAACCAGTACCAGCGCCGTGCTGATCTGGTGCCCAACATCGTCGCCACCGTCAAAGGCGAGGCCAATTTTGAGCAGGAAACGCTGACCAAAGTGATCGAGGCGCGCTCGAGAGCGACGGCGATCCAGGTCACCCCGGAGTTGCTGAACAACCCGGAAGCGATGAAAAAATTCCAAGCCGCGCAAGGCGAGCTGGGTAGCGCTTTGAGCCGCCTGATGGCGGTGAGCGAGGCCTACCCCAACCTCAAGTCCAACCAGGGTTTTAGCGACCTGCGCGTGCAGCTGGAAGGCACTGAAAACCGCATCACCGTGGCGCGAAACCGCTATATCAAGACGATCCAGGAGTACAACGTGTTGACACGCAGCTTCCCGACCAATTTGACCGCCATGCTGTTCAGCTACCAGCCAAAAGCGACGTTCACGGTAGAAAATGAAGCGGCAATTTCCAAACCACCGACGGTTGATTTTGGAAAAAAATAAGCCTGAAGATCGATTGACGCACGCCGTTTGGCCATGCTGAATCACTTGTCCCGACTTCTGGCATGCGCGTGCCTGGCTGCAGCAAGCGCGCTGCTGCCGGCCGCTTTTGCGCAAGAGCTGCAGGCGGTTCCAGCCTTGACAGGGCATGTGGTCGATACCACGGGCACACTGAATGCCGCACAAAAATCGGGGCTGGAAGACAAGCTCACCGCCCTGGAAGCCGCCAAAGGCTCACAGGTCGTCGTGCTGATCGTGCCCACGGTGCAGCCGGAGGACATCGCCAGCTACGCCAACCGCGTCGGCAACGTCTGGAAAATCGGCCGCAAAGACGTGGGCGATGGTGTTTTGCTGGTGGTTGCCAAAGAGGACCGCAAAGTCCGCATCGAAGTGGCCAAAACGCTGGAAGGCGCAATTCCCGATTTGGCGGCCAAGCGCATCATCAGCGAGGCCATCACGCCCAGGTTTAAAACTGGCGATTACGCGGGCGGCCTGTCGGCTGGCGTGGACCAGCTCACAGCACGCATCAAGGGCGAGACCTTGCCTGAAGTTGCCACTGCGCAGACGGGCAATCCCTTGGGCGGCTTGCTGGGCGGCTTTGACTGGATGGATCTGGCTATCTTCTTGTTTTTTGCAGTGCCGATTGGTGGCGCTGTCGCCAAAAGTGTCTTTGGACAAAAACTCGGTTCCTTGCTGACCGGTGGTGGCGTTGGCTTTTTGGCTTTTCTGGCGACCAGCAGTTTGCTGATTGCTGGCATGGCGGGTATCGCGGCCCTGTTGTTTGCGCTCTTTTTCGCAGGCATGTCTATACTCCCTTCGGGCGGCCGTGGTCGGGGTGGCAATGGTGGTTTTGGTGGTTTTGGAGGCGGCGGTGGCGGGGGTTTCAGCGGCGGCGGCGGGTTTAGCTCGGGCGGCGGCGGTGATTTTGGCGGCGGCGGCGCTTCAGGCGATTGGTGAGCAGCTCAACTATGTTCAACAAAATCCTCACCCTGTTCAAACACCGCTGGCTGGATGCGTCGGATAGCCGCAAAGCCATCTCGCACGACATGGCCAAACGCCTGATGCAGCGCGTTGCCGCCAGCGAACACCGGCACAGCGGCGAGATCCGCATCTGTGTCGAAGCGGGTTTGCCCATGAGCTATGTCTGGCGTCATGTGTGGCACAAAACGCCGCTGCGCCATGTTATCCGTGAACGCGCCATCATGATGTTTGGCAAACTGCGGATTTGGGACACCGTGAACAACAATGGTGTCTTGATTTACCTGCAGCTTGCTGAACATGCCATCGAGCTGGTGGCCGACCGCGGCATCAACGAATGCATAACCCAAGCGGAATGGCAAGCCATGGTGCAACGCCTGGGCAAAGCCCTGCGCGAGAGCCGTTTTGAAGATGGGTTGACAGAGGCGCTGGAGGAAGTATCTGCCCTGCTGGTGCAGTATTATCCCTTGCAAGACGGTGAAGCGCATCGCAACGAGCTGCCAAACGTGCCTGTGCTGGGCTGAAACGGATGGGATGAGGCGGGCATCACCCACATATCATCCACACATAAAAAAGCCCCACATCGTGGGGCTTTTTTTGTGCCCACTGCGCATGTGCAGTGGGGAGGCGTGTATTCGTTTACTTATTGTGGCGGAATTTACGTAAAGCAGCAATTTGAGCGGCCATCGCAAACAACTCGGACTGTGCTTTGGCGATATCGAGTTCGCCTTTGGCATTTTTGAGTGCTTCTTCCGCAGCTGCCTTGGCTTCGTTGGCTTTCTCTTCGTCCAGATCCTTGCCGCGAATCGCCGTGTCAGACAACACAGTCACGCAATTTGGCTGAACTTCGATGATACCGCCAGCCACGAAAATGAATTCTTCGCTGCCGTCTTCTTTTTCAATCCGCACTGAACCGGCTTTGATGCGAGAAATCAGCGGCGTGTGGCGGGGGTAAATGCCGAGTTCGCCCGCTTCACCCGGCAAAGCCACAAACTTGGCCTCACCCGAGAAGATGGACTCTTCTGCACTGACCACATCAACGTGGATGGTGTTCATGGTTTAAACCTTTTTTGCTTTTTCGAAGGCTTCGTCGATGGTTCCGACCATGTAGAACGCTTGCTCTGGCAGGTGGTCACACTCGCCATTCACGATCATCTTGAAACCACGAATGGTTTCGGCCAAGGGCACGTACTTACCTGGAGAACCGGTAAACACCTCGGCCACATGGAACGGCTGGCTCAGGAAACGCTGGATTTTACGGGCGCGCGCCACAGCCAGTTTGTCTTCGGGTGCCAAGTCGTCCATACCCATGATCGCGATGATGTCGCGCAGTTCACGGTAACGCTGCAAGGTACCCTGCACAGCGCGGGCTGTGTTGTAGTGGTCTTCGCCCACGACGTTAGGTGACAACTGGCGGCTGGTGGAGTCCAAAGGATCAACCGCTGGGTAGATACCCAAAGAAGCGATGTCACGAGACAACACCACGGTGGAGTCCAAATGCGCAAAGGTTGTCGCTGGTGATGGGTCGGTCAAGTCATCCGCAGGCACGTAAACGGCTTGGATGGACGTGATAGAACCGACTTTGGTAGACGTAATGCGCTCTTGCAAACGACCCATTTCTTCGGCCAGTGTTGGCTGGTAGCCCACAGCGGAAGGCATACGACCCAACAAGGCGGACACTTCGGTACCGGCCAAGGTGTAACGGTAGATGTTGTCAACGAAGAACAACACGTCTTTGCCTTCGTCACGGAAAGATTCGGCAATGGTCAAACCTGTCAAGGCCACGCGCAAACGGTTGCCTGGTGGCTCGTTCATCTGACCGTAAACCATCGCAACTTTGGATTCTTCGAGGTTTTCCAAGTTCACCACGCCAGAGTCAGCCATCTCGTGGTAGAAGTCGTTACCCTCACGCGTACGCTCACCCACACCCGCAAACACGGACAAACCGCTGTGTGCTTTGGCGATGTTGTTGATCAGTTCCATCATGTTCACGGTCTTGCCCACACCCGCGCC
>JAYVJL010000052.1:0-33651 GCA_043769295.1 Polaromonas sp.
CGAAACGCCAGTTTCACCCGTGGCGGCAGCTGCTCGGTGTGGCCGAACCACATGCCGTCCATCGGTTGGCCTTGGTGTTTGAGCTTCAAGGACAGGTGGTTTTGCCCGACGATGCGCTGCGACAGCACCTCGACCTCTTCGCTGAAGGTGGGTGCGGCAAAGCCCTGGCCCCAGACCTCGCGGTCCAGCATGTCGATCAAATCGACCCGCAGGTAGTTGGGGTCTAAAGCGCCGTCGGTGGTGAGGGTGCGGGTGAGGGATTCGTCGTCTAGCCACTCGGTGGCGACCTGACTGAGCGCGGCTTCAAACTCGTCAAACCGCTCCTCCAAAATCGTGCAACCCGCCGCCATGGCGTGACCGCCGAAGCGCAAGAGCACGCCGGGATGCCGTTTGGCGACCAGATCGAGCGCGTCGCGCAGGTGAAAACCGGGGATGGAGCGACCGGAACCTTTTAATTCGTGCGATTTACCGGCTGCGCCACTGGCGGCGAAGACGAAGCTGGGGCGATGCAGTTTGTCTTTGAGGCGGGAGGCGACGATGCCAACCACCCCCTCGTGGAACTCGGGGTCAAACACGCAGATCGCGGGCGGCGGGTCTTCTGACTCGTCAAACAGCGACTCGGCCATCACAAAGGCCTGCTCGCGCATGCCGCCTTCCAGCTCGCGGCGCTGGCGGTTGATGCCGTCCAGGGTGCGGGCCAGCTCGTCGGCACGGGCGGGGTCGTCGGTCAGCAGGCATTCGATGCCCAGCGTCATGTCGGCCAAGCGGCCAGCCGCGTTGATGCGCGGGCCCAGTGCAAAGCCGAAGTCGAAACTGGTGGCAACCGGTGCCTTGCGCCCTGCCGCTATGAAAAGACTAGCTACTCCGGCAGGTAACACGCCGGCGCGGATGCGCTTTAGGCCTTGGGCGACGAGGCGGCGGTTGTTGGCGTCCAGCTTGACCACATCGGCCACCGTTCCCAAAGCGACCAGCGGTAAGAGCGCATCGACCTTGGGTTGAATAACTTGTACCCCCACGCTTGCCACTGCGTGTGCTGCGCTGCCCCCCAAGGGGGCTAACCCACCTTGAGGCGGCTCGGCGGTGGGTTGTACTGTAAAACCCCCCCGATTCCGCAACTCCGCCCGCAGCGCCAGCAGCACGTAGAACATGACGCCGACACCGGCGATGGATTTGCTTTCAAACCCGCAACCGGGCTGGTTCGGGTTGACGATGACGTCGGCATCCGGCAGTTTGATCGCCCCATCGACCACGGCGGGCAGGTGGTGGTCGGTCACCAGGACCTGCAAGCCCAGCGCCTTGGCGGTGGCGACGCCCTCAAAACTGGCGATGCCGTTGTCCACGGTGATGAGCACGTCCGCCCCGCTGTCTTTGACGCGCTGGGCGATGGGTGCGGTCAGCCCGTAGCCATCGACCACGCGGTCGGGCACGATGTAGCTGACATGTTTGGCGCCCAGCAAACGCAGGCCCCGCACGCCGACGGCGCAGGCGGTCGCGCCGTCGCAGTCGTAATCAGCGACGATGCACAGGCGCTTGTTCTGAAAGATGGCGTCGGCCAGCAGCACGGCCGCATCCGCAACGCCCTTCAAACTGCTGGGCGGCAGCAACAGCGCCAAACCATCGTCCAGCTGCTCTTTGGTACTCACGCCACGGGCGGCATACAGCCGTGCCAGGAGCGGGTGCACGCCGGTTTGCTCAAGCGCCCAAGCGGCGCGGGGGGGGACGTCGCGGACGGTGATTTTCATGGATTCAGATCAAATGAGTTGGTTTAATTTTTACTATACTTTTCATAGCGTCTTAGGCAATAAATACGCCGGCTGGAGGCCTAAAATACCTCTAAAATTGTCTTTAAAGCGTTGCAAAGCACTTTTTGGATGAAGTTCATAAGTCAATGCGCTGCGCTCGCCGCACAGGGTCAGTGTGACGGGTTCACCCGCTTGGACACGCTTGAGCAGGTCTGCGCAGACTGTCGCATCCAATTGCGTCCAAGCCTGCGCCCAAGCGGCCCAGTCTTCACGCAAGGCGGCGTCTGCCAAGCTTCTGGGGGTGCTGATGTTGATGTTAGTGCTCACTTGCGGTGGAAGCTTTGTCAACTTACCCGTGCCATGCAACCAGATCGAATTGATGGCGGCAGCTCTGGTGCGGCTTCTGGCGTCATTCACTGTATGAGTGTACAGTAACATTTGCATTTCGTTTTGCAGGCGGCGCAGTTTGGCGGCGGGCTGGCCTTCGGGTTGCCAAGCATCCAGATTGCGACCTACCACGCGGTCCAGCGACGCGGTGGGGATGCTTTGCAGCGGCTCACCAGAAGCCAACCATTGGGTTGGAGCGACGTAATGCAGGCTGATGCCGTCTTCCATAAAGTACGGCCCCATATCGGCCAGCAGCTGGCGGGATTCCGCCTCAGTAACCCGCAGCTGGGCCGGGTCTTCCAGCGTCATGCTGCCGGTGCCGATGAAGTAGTTGCACAGCGTGACCCAGCCCCACGCAGCAGAATCGGCACCTTTTAAACCCAGCTTTGCCGCTTCCTGCGCCGCCCACGGGATGTAACCATCAAGCACAGGCAAGCCCTGCGCCTTTGCCAGCGCGCGTTCATGCGGGGGGGAAAACGACTCGTCCGTGCCTACGTCGCTGGCTACCAAGGTCAATGTGTCCAGCAGTTGGCGCAAATTCGGCAGTTTCAAGTCCTGAAGATGCTGGGCGGCGGCTTCTGAACTTACAGCGGCGAAAGGAATCAGTAGATGGTGAACGGGTGGAGACAAGGTTTCAGACATGGCTCTATTGTCGCTGTTGCTGCCTTTATTGGCGTCACTGTTAACATCATCACCATCTATGCAAATCCCCTATGAACTCAAACTCGGCTGGCGCTACACCCGCGCGGGCCGTGCCACACGGCGCAATGGCTTTATCTCGTTCATCTCAGGCGTGTCGATGCTGGGCATCGGGCTGGGGGTGGCGGCGCTGATCATTGTGCTGTCGGTGATGAACGGTTTTCAAAAAGAGGTGCGCGACCGGATGCTGGGCGTGGTCTCCCACATCGAGATTTTCAGCCCCAGCGGCGCGGCGCTGCCCGATGTGGCGCGCACGCTGGCCGAGGCGAGAACCAATCCGCAAGTCATAGGCGCATCCAGTTTCATAGCAACCCAGGCATTGTTGGCGCGGGGTGAGGACATGAAAGGCGCGATTATTCGAGGCATTGACCCCGCGACTGAAAGCCAAGTGACCGATTTGGCGGCCAGCAGCCAGAACCTGGACGCCATCAAAGCGCTGCTGCCGGGCGAGTTTGGCGTCGTATTAGGCTATGAACTGGCGCGACAACTAGGCGTAGGACGTGGCGACCGGGTAACGCTGATCGCCCCCAGCGGCCAGGTGACGCCTGCCGGCGTGGTGCCGCGCATGAAGCAGCTGACCGTGGTCGGCACCTTTGATTCGGGCCATTTTGAATACGACGCCACGCTGGCGATGATGTACATGGAGGATGCGGCCAAAATGTTCCGGCTGGAAGGGCCGACGGGCATCCGCCTCAAACTGAAAGACCTGCACCAGGCCCGCGACGTGGCAAAGCAGCTCAGCCTGAGTTTGACCGGCGACCTCATCGTGCGCGACTGGACGCGGCAAAACAAGACCTGGTTTGCCGCCGTGCAGGTCGAAAAACGCATGATGTTCATTATTTTGACGCTGATCGTGGCCGTGGCCGCCTTCAACCTGGTGTCCACGCTGGTGATGACGGTGACCGACAAACGCGCCGACATCGCCATTTTGCGCACGCTGGGGGCCAGCCCGAAAAGCATCATGGGCATTTTTGTGGTGCAGGGCGCGACGGTGGGGGTGATCGGCACGCTGTCCGGCCTGCTTCTGGGCTTGGGCATCGCCTTCAATATCGACGTGATCGTGCCGTTTATCGAGCGCCTGTTCAACGCCAGCTTTTTGCCGAAAGACATCTACCTCTTGAGCGGTATGCCCAGCGAGCCGCAGATGAGCGACATCATGCCAATTGCCGTCATTTCCCTCATCATGGCCTTTGCTGCGACCCTGTACCCCAGCTGGCGCGCCAGCCGTATCAACCCGGCGGAGGCACTCAGATATGAATAATATGACCCCCACGCTTGTCGCTTCGCGAGCCTCCGGCGGTACGCTGCCCCTTGCACCTGAACTAGGGGCTAATTTTGGCTCCGCCGCACTACGTGAACCTAGAGGCGGCTCGTCGGAAAATTCTGTTTCAACTGCGGAGATAGTGCTGTCTGCCACCAACCTGGGCAAACGCTTCGTCGAAGGCCCACTGGACGTGACCGTGCTGCAAGGTGTGGACCTGCAAGTCCATGCGGGTGAGATTTTGGCAATTGTCGGGGCGTCTGGCTCGGGCAAAAGCACGCTTTTGCACCTGCTGGGCGGACTGGATTCGCCAACCACGGGCTCGGTGAAGCTGAAAGGGCATGAACTGGCCAGTTTGAACGAAGCTGAGATTGGCAATCTGCGCAACCAGCATCTGGGTTTTGTCTACCAGTTTCACCACTTGCTGGCTGAATTCAGCGCGCAAGATAATGTCGCCATGCCCTTGTGGATTAGGCGTCTAACCGGCGAATTATCTGCTCAAGCTGCTATAGAAATATTAGCAGAAGTGGGTTTAAAAGACCGCGTGCATCACCGCCCTGCCGAATTGTCAGGCGGTGAGCGCCAACGCGTCGCCATCGCCCGCGCCTTGGTCACCCAGCCGGCCTGCGTGCTGGCGGATGAACCGACGGGCAATCTGGACCGCAACACCGCCAACGCCGTGTTTGATTTGATGATCAACCTCGCCAAAACCAATGGCACCGCCTTTGTGGTGGTGACGCATGACGAAGCGCTGGCAGCGCGCTGTGACCGGCAGTTGCGGTTGGTGGGTGGGGTACTTCAAGAATAATCGACCCTCGATCGACGCTTGGACCGACGATTTGGATTAATATTTAAGCGGTTTTTTTTACCCCAAGCGCCCATTTTTCAAACTTTCCATACAGCGCAGCGCAGACAACGCCGAGCAGCAGGCCTGCCAGTGCGTCCCACATCACATGCTGCTTGATGGCCATGGTGGAGTAAATGATCAAAACACACCAAACCCAGCTGGTGACTTTTAGCCAGCCTGGGCAGCCCATGCTGCTCAGTTGTCGGTTTAAACAGATCGCGGTAAAAATAGCGCTGGCGACGTGCAAGGAGGGACAGGCATTACCGGTCATGTCCAGTTCGCGCAGCACAACCAGTGCAGGGTCGTTGAACCAATCTGCAGAGGCGTAGGGAACGGCAGTGGGGAAGAACACAAAAAACAGCAAGCCCGTGACACACACGGTACCGATGCCAAAACCGTAGACCACCAGACGCGAAAAACTGGGCTGCAGGGCCGGCACCAAACAGGTGTAAACCCACAGCGACGCGTACATATAAAAAACGGAGGGCCAGAAGGTGATTGTGTCATCAACCCAGGTGGTCGGCATGGTCATGACCGGATACATGGGGGAGCGCAGGATGGCAAAGTAGCAATAAAAGAAAGCCGCCATGAAGGCAGACGTGCCGACACTTTTAAACAACCAGTCCGCCTTTAAGCGGCTGATGCATTGCGCCAGCCAAGGCGCAGGCGGACTTGCCGATGTGATGTGCATGTAATACTAGAGACTGGGCGCGTGCCCACGGATGCCATCCAAGCTGGCGCTGCTTTGCTTCAGGCTGTCGGCAACACTTTGCCGGGTGGCCTGCGCAAAGACGAACTCCAGGCTGGCGACCGGTCCTGCCGCGCTGCTCACCTCGCCGGTGACATTGACAACGCCGTCGGTGACGTGGCGAATATGAAGGTCAAACACCAGCTTCAAGCCCGGTGGAACGGGACGCCTGAAAAAACATTTGCGGATACCGGCCAACAAACCCAGACTGTCGGGGCCGAACGAGCGCGCTTTGGTGTCGCTGGCCATCAGGCCAATGCCCGCGATTTGAGCGCCTGCTTCAACAATAACAACCCCGGGAACAATGGGCTGCCCTGGGAAATGCCCTTGAAAGACAAAAGAATCTGCCGCCCAGACAGCCTCGCCTTGGTAGTGATCGGAAGTCAAAACCGTCACCTGCTTGGCAAACAGCATGGCGTGGCGGTGCGGAATGAAGCTTTTGATGGCTTCACCGTCAAGGTGCATGGGATAGCTCAAGACATCGTTTGGGTTGGCCAAAATGGCGTCGGGAATATCGTTTTGCATGACGGATCAGGGTCAATCAATCAGTAGATGGAAGGTACAGCGTGCAACTCATGCATCTACTTTCCGAGCGATCAACGAGGCATTGGTGCCCCCAAATGCAAATGAATTCGACATCACGGCCTGCAAAGGCGCTGAATGACGCGCAATCAACGGCACAAAATCCAGATCGCATGCGGGGTCAGGGTTGTCCAGGTGGGCAGTGGGCGGAATGCTGCCTGTCGCCAGCGCCATGACGCTGAAGGCGAACTCCAAAGCCCCGCCCGCACCAATCAAATGACCATGCACGGCTTTGGTGGAGCTGATGGCCAGTTTTTTGGCGTGTTGCCCAAAGACAGCTTTGATCGACTCGGTTTCCGTGGCGTCGCCAGCGGTAGTGGCAGTGCCGTGGGCATTGATGTAGCCGATCGCGTCCAAGGGCAAACCAGCGTCTGCCAGCGCAATGTTCATGGCTTGGGTTTGGCCCTGCGCAGAGGGCAGGGTGATATGCATACCGTCGGTTGTGGAACCGTAACCGCACAATTCGGCATACGGCGCACGACTGCAAGTCGGTGTGACGCCTTCGGCCTCCAGCACCAGGGCGGCAGCCCCCTCCCCCAGTACAAAACCGGTACGTTGCGCATCGAAGGGGCGGCAGCTGGCTTCGGGCGCATCGTCGCGCTTTTTAGCCATGACGCGCAGCGCGTTCCAGGCCACATAAGACCCGGGTGTCAATATTGCTTCGGTTCCGATGACGATGGCGGTGTCGATATAGCCGTGACGCAGGGCACGGTAGGCTTCGCCCAAGGCCACAGACGATGATGCGCAGGCAATGCTGTAGGTGTAGGACTGGCCGCGCAGCTGATGTTGTATGGTCACAGCCGCCGCACCCGCGTTGGCCATCATTCGAGGCACCGCAAGGGGATGCATCACAGTCGGATCGCGGTTTTCCGTGGCTGAGAGTTGCAAAAGTTCGAAGAACCGTGTGTAAAGCGCATCAACGGTCGAGGCGCCACCATTGCCGATGCCAACATAGACCCCGATACGACTTCTTTGGTCCTCGGTCGCCTCAAAACCAGCGTCTTGGAGCGCTTCTTGCGTGGCACTCAGGGCAAATTGGGTGGCACGGTCCAGGCCCGTTGCCGCTCTCGACAGCCCCAATTCAAAGTCTTTGGAAACGCTGGCCGCCAATGCACTGGGGAGCAACTTCAAGATCGCCGCCGGCGCTGCCGTGATGGCACTTTTCCCCATGACGGCTGCGGCAAAACTATCGTCACGATTCAGCCCCAAGGGGGTAACCATGCCAATACCGCGAATAAAGACTTTACGCAATTGGATATCTCATATCAACCCACAGCCTTGTCTACTTGCGTGAGCTGCGGCAATTCACCGCCATTTTTATCACGGATCATCTGCTCCATGAACGCGACAACTTCATTGAGTGTCATTTGCTGGAATTTCATCACGTCTTCGACGTGGATGCCGTATTGGTCTTCCACCTCAAACAGCATTTCTACGATTTCGAGCGAATCAATGCCCAGATCAGTCATTTTGAGCATGGGATCAGACAGCTTGTCTGCGGTAACATTTGTCTTTGATAATAAAAACTTATCAATGAGTTGGCGCAACATGGGGAACTCCGCGATGATTTTAAAAGGCTATTTATTGACAAACGAGCCATTAAAAGACCCACGATAGTAGGATTCTAGTCTGTCAGTCAGCCCTGAAGAGCTTCCATTTGACTCAAATTGATGACCCAATCGCACTTTGATGACCAAAGGAAGTGTCGGTTTTTGAAATAACGATCCAGATTTGCCCAAATACAGAGTGCTGTAGTCGATAAAAACGGTTTGAATAGCCGAATTCGAGCGTGAAGCGATCAAGGCCGTCATTTGCCCAAAAGGGTTAACAGGAGGAGTCATCGTACGCGTACCTTCGGGGAAAATGAGCAATTGCCTACCGCTGGTCAACTCCTCACAGGACTGCTTGATGAGCTTCATGGGGTCTTCGTTAGAGATGTAACCCGACAGCCGCGCCATGGACGCAAAAAGCGGGTTGCTGCGCAAAATGGCTTTCATCACACAGGCCGCGTGTGGTAGTTTGGACAACAAAATGACCGCATCCAGCAGCGAGGGGTGATTCGCGATGACGATCAGAGAGGGTTGCCGGCGAATCGTGTCGAGGGCGGCACAGTCAATCCGGACAAAACAAAATATCCTCAAAAACCACAAATAAATGGTAAAACCGAAGGCAATTAATCGGCGCCCCATTGGAATGCGCCAAGCTTTTGGCAAGCACATCAAAAACACCGCAGCGGGCAGGCCCAACAAACAAATCTGGCACAACGCGCCCAAGCCGATCACCATGGCGAGGTACTCAAACCCACCACGCAAAAACACGATTACTTTACGCACAGACTGCCAGATGAAATCGCTCAAAATGACTTACTGTGTCGCTGTCGCAAACAAAAACTGGACGTCGCTTTGCCGTGCCGTTTCAAAAACGTCGCCATCAATCAGGTCCAGCAGGGCTTGTGCATCGAGCATCGGATAGTCCCGTTGTGACTCGATCACGATTTCAGCCGCAACCGCGTGCAACTGCAACAATTGCTGGTCGATACGGAGCATGAATGCTTCAGTTGACAATTCATCGCGCAACTCCTTGTTCAGCTTCGCAAACCAGGGCAAACTGGCTTGGTCCAGCATCTGTGCGGGGTTACGTTTGGCACTGACCTGATTCCACTGTCGGAAATACCGCTGCATTTCATTGTTGAGGTCCTGGATGGTCGCCAATTTGGTCCGCATACGGGCCATAGTCACCACGTCCACCAGCTTGTTCTGGAAAAACAGCTGACACATAACACCCCAGTAATAGGTGTAATCCCAAAGCACTTTGATGGGCAGGACTTCAGGGTCGCCGAAAATTTTGTATTGGTCTTGATAGAGCGTCAGCATGTTGTCGTACAACGAGAAATAGATTTGCTCATACACCTCGGCCATCATGGCGGTGGCGCCTTCAGCACGGTCAATAAAGATGAGTTCCGTGACAAAAGTGTTCGAAATGGCAATGAAATCGCTGCCTGGCGAGTAAAACGGATCCAGAAAAACACCCGCTTCACCCGTGATCGCCCAGCGATGGGCGCCAGAGTAGACTTTTTTACAGCTGTACGAAAAGTGTTTAAAGAAGGCAAAATCTTGAAGCTTCTCGCGCTGCTTGTCCAACACATCAAACAGTTGGGGTTGATGGGATTTGAACCATGCCATCGCTTTATCAAAGGTATTCATCTGGTCAAGCGGATGCAATTTGGCATCTGCAACGATACCCACAGAATGCGAGCCAGAGGATAAGGGAATCAGCCAAGCCCAGTAGCCTTCACCCACCAGGTGGTTGGTTGAAAGCCAACGGGTGCGGGGCTTACAGCGATCCAGCCACTCTTCATCGGTGGACCAATCATTGACATCAATGCGATCAGACATCCGGAACCACACTGCATTCGCATCATGGCTGTTGGTTTCAGCCAGTCCCAGCTTGCGCTTGATCAGGCCTGCACGACCTGATGCATCACAAAGCCAACGGGATTGGATCGTATGCGATTCGCCATTCACGTCATAACGCACCTGGTGGTCGGATGGACCCTCTGAAATGTCAAAAGATCGAATCACCGCATCATCTACAAAACGAATTCCTTTTTGCTGCGCCATGTTCGCCAATTCGTTTTCAAAAATACCACGGTCCAATTGGTAGCTTGGTGTTGGCAGAACCCTGCTCGCACCAAGCTCGGTGACACTGGCTAAATCACGGCTACCTTCTGAAAAAAAGAACCGAAAACCAAATTTTTTCAGCTGTGCTTCATCTAAATGCTTTTTGAGACCCAGTATTTTGTCAAAATAATGGGCGCCTATCTCGACCGAGGACTCCCCCACTTTGTGCGTTGCATGGGGCACGGGATGCGGCTGACGCTCAATGACCGTGATGTCCAATTCAGGCATACGCTGTTTAAGCTGCAAAGACAGGGTGAGACCGGCCAATCCACCACCCAAGATCACCACATCTGATTTTTTCTGAACCATCATGCCAATTGCCTCAATGCCAATAAAACGATAATTTAAACACACCTAGAATGCCATACTGGTTCATTTTTCAAAACATCAACAACATAGCACCCTGAGCGTCGCTCATTCAACGCCACTCTGACTTGATTGACATCAAACATGCGGCTTAATGCAACCAGCCCCTGATTTCGAGCATCGTATTGACTATTGCCATGAAAAAACTACTCAACCCAGCCATTGGATGCTGGATCATCTTTTCTTTATTTTGTGCATTTATCGTCAGTCAAGCACAATTTACCACCGACATGTCGGCCTTTTTGCCGAGGAATCCTTCCCCCAGACAGCAAATCCTGATTGAGCAAATCAGCGAAGGTTTCGCTTCACGTGTGTTGGTGGTTGCGGTTGAGGGCGTGCCGCCGCCTGTACTGGCCCAAATATCGACAGCCATGGGGCAAACCTTGCGGGAAAGCAAGGCTTTTCTAAGTGTCAACAACGGTGAGGTTAGTGCTGACAACCGGGACCAGTCCGTGCTGTTTGAGAACCGGTACCAACTCAGCCCGGCCATGGATGCCAACCGGATGAGTGTTGAAGGTCTGCGTGCTGCTGTTTTAGAAACATTGGCGGAAGTTAGCAGCTCGACCGGTCTTTTTAGCAAAGCGTTGCTGGGTAATGACCCGACCGGTGAATCATTAGAAGTTCTCAAACACGTTATTCCAGCCTCCCAGCCCTCCCAGGCTGAAGGTGTCTGGATGAACCCCGCTCAAACCCGTGCTTTGATGCTGCTGCAAACACGGGCAGAGGGTTCTGATCTTGATGCACAAGAGGCCGCCCACTCAGCCATATCGCGCAGCTTCAACCAAGCAAAGTCTGCCGTGGGACAATCGGCAAATCAAGCAACCATGAAATTTTCAGGACCTGGCGTCTTTGCGGTCAATGCGCGTGACACCATCAAATCAGAAGCCGCGCGCTTATCCATGCTGGGCACGATCTTGGTACTTGGACTGCTATGGCTCATTTATCGCTCGGTCACGACTTTGCTGCTGGGCATGATTCCCGTTGTAACCGGCACCATTGCGGGGATCGCGGCAGTTCAGATCGGATTTTCATCCATTCACGGAATGACCCTGGGTTTTGGCATCACGCTGATTGGCGAAGCGGTGGACTATGCCATTTATCTTTTTGTTCAATACACACCGCAGTCGCCAGAGAGTAATCACACCGAACCAAAAAGTACGCCAGCACCTACTTTTTGGCCGACCATCCGGCTAGGTGTACTGACTTCAATTTTTGGCTTTAGCACGCTACTCTTTTCTGGCTTTACGGGACTTGCTCAACTGGGTCTATTCTCAATTGCAGGCATCGTTGTTGCCGCCACCGTCACACGGTATGTACTACCAGTGCTACTACCCATCCATTTCAGCGTTCGCCAGCCTAAAAAAATGGGGCTCTTATTGGCAAGGTTGACCCAAAAACTTTCTCGTTTAAAACTGACCGCAACCATGGTTATGGCAGCAGCACTTTTAACTTTAGGACTGAACTGGGGCACACTTTGGAGCGTAGAGTTGGGTGGTTTGAGTCCTGTTTCAGAAGCGGCACAAAAATTGGATGCCGAATTGCGTGCCGAGATGGGAGCACCAGATACGAGTATGCTGATCGTGCTGAAAGCGCTCAGTAGTGAATTAGCACTGCAACAAAGCGAGGCTGTTTCAGTTCGACTGAAATCATTGGTTGAAGCTGGTATGTTGGGTGGTTTCCAAGCGCCGACGAACTACCTGCCTAGTCAACGGACACAAATGGCACGCACTGCCAACTTGCCAGATGAACCTGAGCTAAGAACGCGAATGTCGCAGGCATTGCAAACCCTGCCCCTGAAACCTGACAAGCTGGAGGCCTTCTTTGCAGATGCAGCAAAAGCAAAAAAAGCCAAGCCGCTGACCCGAGAGGGTCTTGATCGCACATCTTTGAGTTTGGGGGTAGATTCGCTGCTCACGCAAAGCAGTAAAGCACCTGGTCAATGGACCGCGCTCATCGCTCTGCAACCCCTTGTCATTAAAGGGGACGCACAAAAACTAAACATTAAGACCATAAGTGATGCACTCCAGGGAATAACACTTACCGCAGACCAAACCTTGCATGTGATTGAACTTAAAACCGAAGCCACTGATTTGTATAAAGCCTATTTGTACGAAGCGATTTTGCTCACCGGTGCGGGCTTTGCCTGCATTTTGATATTGCTTTTTACTTCATTGCGATCTGTGGCACGTGTTGCTCGTGTTGTAACACCTTTGTTAGCATCCGTTTTTATTGTGGCTGCAAGCCTGGTTGTTTTTAAAGGCAGCCTGAGCCTGCTTCATTTAGTCGGTTTATTGCTGGTCATTGCCATCGGCTCTAATTACGCTTTGTTTTTTGATCAACGATCTAGAATTAATTTACCTCAAATCTCGATCTTCAACGACCACAACATGCTGTGCTCTTTATTTTTTGCCAATCTCACCACTGTTTTAGGGTTTGGATTGCTGGCGTTTTCATCCGTACCGGTCATGAATGCAATTGGCATGACTGTTGGTGCAGGAACCTTCCTCGCCTTGGTTTTATCTGCCATCTTTGCAGTCCATCCTGACGGCATTTCACGCAACCCAGACATTGCTTATGAATAAAAGCAATACCAGAGCGCTATGGAAGCCCTCGCCAGCAATAAAAACTTCGGCAGCACTTCATCTATGCGCGGTCGCTGCGCTGGGAATCGGGGTCGACTGGCCTTGGGCGGTGGGAGCACTGGTCGCCAACCATGCGCTCTTAACCACTGCTGGTCTGTGGCCAAGAAGCACCATGTTGGGCGCAAACATATGCCACTTATCACCCAGAGCATGTGCAGCAAACCAGATGACTGTCACCATAGATGATGGCCCTCATCCACAGGTGACGCCAGCAGTTCTTGATATTTTGGATGCGTCAAATGTCAAGGCAAGTTTTTTCTGTGTCGGTAGAGCTGTAGAAACTTATCCGGAGTTGGCGCGCGAGATCGTGATGCGGGGGCACAGCATAGAAAACCACAGCTACACACATCCTCACCACTTTTCGCTGATGGGCATGAATGCCTTAAAAACAGAGATCTCCAAAGCGCAAGATGCCATATTTCAAGCAACGGGCTACAAGTCCAGGTACTTCCGCGCACCTGCTGGTCTGCGAAGTCCCTTGCTTGATCCTGTTCTGCAGAATCTAAACCTGAAATTGGTGAGCTGGACACGACGCGGTTTTGACACGATGACACAGGACCCTGATAAAGTGAGGGAACGACTTGAAAACAAGCTGCAGGCGGGTGACATTCTTCTATTGCATGATGGGAATTGCGCCATAACGCCGCAGGGGCAACCCGTGATACTCGAGGTACTCCCCAAACTGTTGAACACAGTAAAGAATGCCGGATTGCAGGCAGTGTCGCTAAACTATGCTTTTTAACTCTATTAAGTAAGCGCTACCGGGATGACCATTTTTGAAAAACAACTGCTTGATGAAGCCACCGCACCTTATAAGCAAGCCGGCAAATTTGCAGCAAATTTTGCTCGGGGCAAGTTAGCAGGTGACCCCGTATTTAAAGAAATCCTGCAACGCGGACTCATCCCAGCGGATTCCCATGTTGTCGATATTGGTTGCGGGCAAGGCTTATTAAGCGCATGGCTATTGGCGGCTGAACACGTCGCATCAACATCTCAGTGGCCTGAAACTTGGGCCAAACCACCCAGTGGTGTTTGTGTTCATGGTATTGAATTAATGCCAGCAGATGTTCTGCGCGCAAAAAAAGCGTTGGGCGCACATCAAGATAGATTGACATTTGAAACGGGTGACATGTGCTCCACTGCTTTCGGAAAAGCACAAACAGCTGTTATTTTGGATGTTTTGCATTACGTCCCCTACGCGGCGCAAGAAGATGTTTTGCTGCGGGTGCGCGATGCGCTCCTGCCGGCCGGATTGCTCATCTTGCGTATTGGCGATGCTGATGGCGGCTTGGGATTCAAAGTGAGCAATTGGGTCGATAACGTGGTGACGCTGGCGCGGGGGCATGGTTTGTCGCGTTTGTATTGCAGGCCTTTGGCTGAATGGATGAGCCTACTGACTAAACTGGGGTTCAAAGTTGAATCAAAATCGATGAGTCAAGGGACGCCATTTGCCAACGTCATGTTGTTGGCATACTTAAATAAATAACCTTGCGGCAGTTTCAAAAATGCAATCTGTTTACGTATCAAATTACACGCTAGCCAGCTGTTTGGGCTTGGGGCGTGAGGCCAACTGGAATGCGCTTGCGCAACAAAGGACCGGTTTAAAACCATGCGCATTTGAATCCGTCAACTTGCCTACTTATGTTGGTCAAGTTTGGGGGGTAGAGAATGAGACTTTACCCCAACGATTAAATGATTACTTCTGTCGAAATAACCAATTAGCACACCTTGCGCTGCAACAAGATGGTTTTATCCCGTCTGTTGTACATGCCATCAATGCCTATGGCCGACATCGGGTTGGTGTTTTTCTGGGCACAAGCACATCAGGAATTCTGAGTACAGAGGTTGCCTACAGAAATCGAGACAGTATCTCAGGTGCGTTACCGTCAGATTTTAAATACGCCCAAACACACAACACCTTTTCAGTAAGCGGTTTTGTGCGCGATTTTTTTGAACTTGAAGGCCCGGCCGTAACCGTCTCTTCAGCCTGCTCATCAAGCGCTAAAGTATTTGGAAATGCGGCACGCATGCTGGAATGCGGCCTGATCGATGCAGCCATTGTGGGTGGCGTGGACAGTCTGTGCTTAACGACCTTGTACGGTTTTAATTCACTTGAATTATTGTCACCCGAGTTATGCCAACCCTTCGGCGCAAACCGTAAGGGCATATCTGTCGCAGAAGCTGCGGGCTTTGCTTTACTGACGCGTGAGAAACTCAGCACTGACCATACCGTGAAAGTCATCGGAATTGGAGAATCAAGTGATGCGCACCACATGTCGACCCCGCATCCAGAAGGAGCCGGTGCGCTATCGGCCATGCAGCAAGCCCTTGGAATGGCAAAACTGGAACCACAGCACGTTGATTACGTGAACCTTCATGGCACTGCCACGCGCAGCAATGACGCAGCCGAAGGTTTGGCGATAGCTTCATTATTTGGAACGTCTGTACCCTGTAGTTCTACGAAAGGCCACACGGGCCATGCTCTAGGTGCAGCAGGCATTGTAGAGGCAGCACTCAGCATGCTTTCCATGAAAAACGGCATAACACCAGGCGGCGTGAATACTGAGGTACTTGACTCAGATTTGCACGTCAATTATCAGTTAACCAATCTAAGCCGTGAGCCAAAGATTATTTTAAGTAATTCCTTCGGATTTGGTGGCTCCAACTGTAGCCTGTTGCTGGAGCGGACATGAACGACATCACCGTCTATATCGATGCCGTTGGCTTGTGCGGACCAGGCTTAGTCAATTGGAAATCGGCGCAGGAGACGTTGAAGACAGAGGACTCTTTTGTTTTTTCATCGCCCATCATTCCGCCATCGGAATATCTGCCTGCAGCAGAGCGCAGGAGAGTGGGCACGGCTGTCAAGCTAGCACTGGCAACGGCGACGGATGCCCTCACTTCGGGCACCTACAAAGCCGCCGATTTGCTGTCCGTATTTAGCTCATCTGGGGGCGATGGCGATAACTGTCACAGCATTTGTGAAGCTCTTGCATCACAGGATCGACTTATTTCACCAACGAAATTTACAAATTCCGTCCACAACGCCCCCTCTGGATACTGGGGCATCGCCCTGCACGCAAAACCAGCCAGTACAAGTTTATGTGCATTTGACGGCAGTTTCTCTGCAGGCTTTTTAGAAGCCTGTACGCTTGCCCTTGCGGCCAAGCAACCAGTGCTTTTAGTCGCTTACGATACGCCTTATCCAGAGCCGTTACGGTCTGTTCGCCCCATCGACGTTAGTTTTGGGGTGTCCATGGTCATCAGTCCTCAAGCATCCATGACAACACTCAGCAACGTCCGTGTCAAGCTTGGCAAGGGCATGCCTAGCACTATGAAGAATTCAGCGTTAGAACGTCTGCGGCGTGATATTCCTGCAGCAAGAAGCCTCCCCTTGCTACGGTCACTTGCTTGTGCACATCAAAACACCTCATTGATACTGGAACTGTTTGAAAACCAACAGTTGCTGCTAGAAGTAGGTGTTTGACTTTGAAAGTAAGTACCAAATCTGTGACGATAGATGCGGATCAAATTCGTAATTTGATTCCCCACGCTGGGAGTATGTGTCTGTTGGACAAAGTGCTATCTTTTGATGCACAGGGGATAGTCTGCATCGCCCGCTCTCATCGCCTGCACACGAACCCACTGCGCGAAAACAATATGCTGCATGCGGTCTGCGGCATTGAGTACGCTGCTCAAGCGATGGCTTTACATGGTGCTTTGATTTCGTCCACCCCTTTCAAAACACCGAGAGCGGGTCGATTGGCTGGCGTCCGCTCGGTGAAATTTACTGTTTCCAGATTGGACGATATTCCAGAAGATCTTGAAATAGACGCAACCCAATTGATGGGGGATGAAAATAGCATGGTCTACGAGTTCACAGTAAAAACCCCCCATCGCGTCTTGCTCAACGGCAAGGCAACTGTTGTCCTGATTTCTTGAATACCCACTTTCTTAATTATGTCTAATGAAAACGCCAAAAGAGCACTGGTAACCGGCGGAAGCGGCGCACTTGGCTCTGCCATCTGCGAACGACTGGCACAAGATGGGTTTGAAGTTTTTATCCATGCAAACAATGCCATTGGTGCCGCAACCGAGCTCAAGAAAAAAATACTGATGTCTGGGGGTCTGGCTGAAGCACTGCAATTTGATGTGACCGATGCTCAGGCCACATCAGGCGTATTGCTACCCCTGACAGAGGAAAAAGCTTTTCAAGTGATCGTCAACTGTGCGGGCATACACGACGATGCCGTATTTGCGGGTATGCAACCAGCACAATGGAACCGGGTAATTGATGTCTCGCTGAATGGATTTTTCAATGTGACTCAACCCCTCATGTTGCCCATGCTGAGAACCAGGTACGGGCGGATCATCAACATATCCTCAGTAGCTGCGATAGCGGGCAATCGTGGACAAGTCAATTATGCGGCAGCAAAAGCTGCACTTCATGGTGCCACAAAAGCATTGGCACAAGAGGTTGCCAGTCGCGGTGTCACTGTCAATGTGGTTGCGCCTGGAATTATTGAGTCTCCCATGATTGAGGGCGTTTTCGATGCTGACACGGTTGCGCGAATTGTGCCTATGAAACGCGTCGGTAAATCAACAGAAGTAGCCGCTTTGGTCGCTTTTTTGGCCAGCAAAGATGCTGGCTACATCACCGGGCAAATCATTTCAATCAATGGTGGAATGATTTAGTCGTCTACTATTCAGCGGCAATTCGAACGGGGCGGCCTAAAGTCATCAACGACCAATCACCATCCGTCAGCGTTGTTTCCACCGTATGCACATAGCTGCCCTCACCAACGAATCGGATTTCTTTCAAGGTAATGAATAATTTGCTACTTTTGGGTTTGAGAACCAACTGCCATTTATTCACCGGGCCGCTCAAGGTCCATCCGAAATATTTTTCAATCCCTTCTTGATCCCCTCTAAAAGTCGCCGTCAAACTTTTGACAAGGGAAGCCATATCGACAAACTCATCCAGCATCATGCTGCGTTTGAACGAGCCACGCTCAATCGACACCTTGTTACCCTCAACCAACATGGTTTCGGCCCTAGGCAACTTTGTACGTTTTTCAAGCCGGTCTGGTGCCTGAAATATTAGATCACCGCTTGACTCCACCGGCGAATCCAAAATACGCACGTATTTTTTTTCCGTAAATTCGGCTTTTGTATGTTTGCTTGCGGCAAATTGCTGCATAAGACTTTTCATATCAATATCTGCAGCAGATGCAATGTTGAGACATAGCGCAGATACCGCTACGCTCATTAAAACGAAAATGTATTTCATGATGTGCTTGAATTTTCCTGCCAAAAATCGAAAAAATTAAACCAATTGTAGGGAGCAAGAAGGCAATACTTCTCCAACAAATCAACATAGCGTGTCAATGCCAAATGCGTCGCTTGTTCGCGATCAATGTTGGGGTCTGAGAAATCCATGATCGACTCAATGTGAATGCTATATCTATGACCACCCTGATAAATTCCGACCATGAAGTAAACCGGATGCCTCAACATGGCCGCCATCCGAAAGGGCCCAAGCGGCAACATGGTTTGTTCACCCAAGAACTTCACCGGCGTATTCCCTGAATCCTCAAAAGATCTATCAGCAAGTACTCCAATCAATGCACCTTGGCTTAACTTCGCCCTCACTTCCAGCATGGCACCGGGACGGCCCAACGCAATGATGTCCTGTTGCGCATCTGGATTGATGGCTTTCAGCAGTTTTTTGATATTTTGCGCATTTTCTTCATACATGAGCAGCACCATTTTGAGGGCTGGATGATGCCTGGCTATGCTTCGCACGCTCTCAAAGCTACCCATATGCGCTCCCATCAAAAACATACCAATGCCGCTAGAGGCGGTGTCGAATGCCTTGCTATCGCCATCTTGGATTTGAATATCAAATAAATCCAGCCGGCCATTAAGCAAATAAATCCGGTCCAAAGTGACCACAGCAAAGACATATAAGTGCCGGTATACAGAAAGCGGGCCACTTGCTTGCCCAGGAATTTTTGAAAGGAATTTTCTTGATGCGCTTCGCGCTTGCGGCGAGGATAGAAAAAAATAGGCCACAGTAGGAATAAGAACCCAACGTGACACGCGTCTGCCAAGATGCATGGCGATCCATGCAATCAGTTTAAGTGCGAATGTATTGCCTCGCTCACCCTCTGCACTCCAATTTTTCTTGTTCATGTCGTTTGCTTGTAGCCCTGCCGTCGAATCATGAATGAATCAATCAACCATCCTGCGCAATTGACCGCTGCAAGCAAGGGTATCTTGCAATCCTGCTTTGCCATTTGCAACATGCACAGCAAATTTAAATCCGTTTGAAGTTGATTCCGAAAGAGTCAGGTTTAACTCATCGCCAGGGGCAACCGATGCAAGAAATTTGACATTCAATAATGCACAGTGTTCCAACGGGGTATTTGTTTGGGATTGCGCATATGCCATGACGCGCTCTATTAGCAGCACGCCAGGCACAATGGGATTACCGGGGAAGTGCCCAGGAAAACTGGGGTGATTTTGAGGAATGGAAAAACTCTGCATTTCGTTGCTTTCAAGTCAAATGTCCAGCGGTTTTTGAATCAACTTCAGCAAGACTTCATAGGGCAATTTTCCGGTGCTATTTCTAGGCATCTTCGATACCAACTTCAAAGGTCGGGGTAAAAAAGCAGGCGCAATTTTGCGTCGTAATTCTGCGAGCAAGGTTTCGCTAGAGTGCGTGGGAGCAACGGCAACAACGGCCAACCGCGCTGTATTACCAAGTCCTTCAGCGTCTTGATGTTGAACAAAGAAAACGCCGTCTTCTACACCGAAAACGGAGAGAAGCTCATGGTTTAAATACGCCAATGTCGTGCTCTTTCCCGCAATATTGACCATATCGGCGGTTCTACCATGAAGCGTAAAGATGCATTCATTTTTCAATTCTAAAACATCATTGATCGGAACAACACCTTCGATTTGATCACCGCTCGCAAAAGAGGTTTTCTCTGATGCATGAATTCGAATGCCCTCAAACGTATGCCAATCACCGGTTTGCGTCGTTCGCCTGGTCGCTAATTGACCCGTCTCTGTACTGCCATATATCTCCAGCAAACGCGCTGTGGTTTTTTCTTCAGCCAACCTTGCAAGATCGACAGAAAGCGGTGCTGTTGCGCAAACCAACAAATCAATCGCAGGGGGGGTGGTCACTGCCGTTAAAAACGCTCGCAAGTGGAAAGGCGTGGTCACCAGAGCTCGTGGTCTGGGCGTAGCAGCCAATACGCGCTCTATATCTGCAGGATAAAACGGTTTGCTAGATTCAAATGATGCTGCATTTTGCATCGCGATAAGAACCGTTGATTCAAAACCATACATATGTTGTGGGGGCACGGTTCCAATCACCGTATAATGACTGCCGGGCACAACTCCCAAGCGCCGGCCTTCACTTTTCACATTGACAACCAATCGACCCCAGGTTTTGCGATGCGCCACCGGTAAGCCCGTACTGCCCGACGTAAACACATGGGCCGCAACGTGCTCTTCAGAAATCATCGGAACCACAAGATCGGATGCAGGCCTGACTTGAAGCAGCCAGCTCTCCAGATTGGTTTGCGGCAGCTGGATACTGCAATCTGACTCGTCTGTCAGGCAGTACAAGCCTTCGTGCGTATTGGCCAATTTAACAATCAATTCCTGCGTATGGGTTGACGGCAACAAGCAGCTTTGACCTCTTAACAAAGTCGCGCCAAAACCGACAGCAAACGCATAACGATCTTGACACGCCAATAAAACGTACTGGGCTTGTGGCAAACGCTCTACGCATTCATAAACATCCGTCAGATATTGCGCCACAGAAACAGCCGCGCCACGCCGGTAGGCGAAGGTGTCGCTTAATTCTGCATGGGTAACAAGTGGATGCATCATCTAAATATCAATGATTAAAATTTGGATAACGAGACTGGTTTTACATCAAGACCCGCTTGATGACTACGATAAGCATCAAATCCATCTTTGAGACTCGCGTGCTTGAATTGCCTGAAAAGATACCTGCGCAGCACGTACTCTCCCACAAAGAAAATCACAACTGTAGGCCATTGCAAAAGTACGGCAAATGTCGACCAAACCGGCAAAGATGCAGTCATGAATAGCACCGCAGAGATGACGCATGTAACCACAAAAAACAGTGTCCAGGCCAGCGTAACCTTCCGTGCGTAGATCTCGATCTCGGCAGGTAGCACAGGATTCACGATACGCGCAAAGCTTACAACCAAGGGGGTTGATCCAGCCATCAAGGTGTGCCCAAACACCCAGGCGAGCATGGCATTGGTGCCAACATGCTGAACAAAGTACAAAATCGCAGCATTGTCAACCAGAATGGGCCATGCCAACCACAAACCAACCGCTAGAGGCAGAACAGCCAGCACACTAGCAAGAATGGTCTTCCAAACCGACTTTTGCGGGATAAAGCGGCTTGCAAGCAACTTGCCCATGCACTGAAATATAAAAATCGCCAAAACCACCGCAGGGACCCCAAGAGCCAACGCTGCGGCAATTTTCTTACCCTCTGGCAAAACCAGTGCAAAGTGGCTCGCAAACGTGTATCCAGCAATCAATGCGGCAATCAGTACACCTTTGAGCAACCCATTTTCCTTCACTGCAATCGCTTCTTTTATTTAGTACGTTCCTGGGCGATGTACCGGCTGAGTGCACCAATCGAGGCAAAGCTTTCTATATTCTTGGGATCGTCAGATCGCATTTGAAATCCGTATCGTTTTGAAACAGCCAATGCAATTTCAAGGATATCGATGGAATCCAAGCCAAGTCCGTCGCCATACAGCGGCGTGTCTGAAGTGACCTCACTCGGTTTGACCTCCAGATTTAAGGCGCTGATAAGCAATTGGATGACTTCTGCTTCGAGCTCATGCTGCGGAACAACGACATTTGCCGACACTTTGGATGATTCCATTAAACTTGACCTATTTATTGGGTTGCGCAAGAACACTTTACTTTTGTTTGAAACGCATTTGCAATAACTATTGCATTGAGTCAACAATCAGCTGCTTGCAAGATTTTATCACCCGTCTTATTTCGCATTTTTCGTTATTTACCATTCATCTTCGAGAGCGACCGCTCTTTCCATCATGCGCCATAGTCCTTCCCCTACGCACCTCGTCCTGATCCCTTGTTACAACCCTGGAGCTAACGTCGTCAACGTCGTTCTGGCCGCACGTGAGCAATGGTCGCCGGTATGGCTTGTCGTGGACGGCAGCACCGATGGCAGCACAACCCTGCTGCAAGAATTTGCGGCTCAACATACCGGCATCGAAGTTTTTGTACAAGCCACGAATGGTGGCAAAGGCAGTGCCGTTTTTTTAGGCATCTCAGAAGCACTCAAACGCGGGTACACGCACGCCCTGACGATGGATGCTGATGGTCAACATCCTGCAGATTTAATTCCAGCATTCATGGCGCGCTCCATGGCTGAACCCAAAAGTCTGATCTTGGGTAAACCCATATTTGACAGCAGCGCACCTGCTTTACGCGTGAATGGAAGAAAAGTATCCAATGGTTGGGCTAATTTGGAGACCTTGTGGGCAGGTGTGGGTGACTCTTTGTACGGCTTTCGGGTGTATCCGATGCAAGAATTGTACAAAATCATGTCCCAAAATCACTGGATGCGCAGATTCGACTTTGATCCTGAAGCCGCCGTACGACTGTGCTGGGAAGGTCTTAAGCCCTGCAATATAGATGCCCCGGTGAAATACCTGAGCACGGAACAGGGCGGCGTTTCACATTTCAAATATCTGCGTGACAACGTCCTGCTGACCTGGATGCACACGCGCTTGTTTATCGAGTTTCTAATCAGGCTACCCAAGCTAATTACAAATCGCCAAACCAACAAGTCATCAAAACCCCGAGTTTGAGGCTCACCCCTACAAAATCCGATTGAACCAAAGCATGGACAACCCCGCCGAAGCGACCGCCAATGCTGCGGCTATCAACGCCAAAAGTCCTGCGATTTCGGTTTCCTTTTTCTCCACCGTCAGGCGCAAACTGAGGGTTTCTTCGTCAAGTTTCACGCGCATGGACCAGCCTTCAAAACCAATGGTTTCGCCACTCACCGTGCCAATACCCACGGTAAAGACACGAACACCCCGTTCAGATGCCAATTTGGCCGCCTCCAGCGAATCCACTCCGGTGGTACGTTGTCCATCGGTCAACAAAATGATCGCTGCTGAAGTATAAGAACCAAGAGCTACGGGCGTGAATGGTTTTTTTCATCTGTTTTAGGCTGATCAATGGAAACACCACGCTGCCGCTCACGGCCGTAGGCCATGGCGCTCAGGTCGATGTCAGCATCGGGAAACAGCGTGGCCAAAGACGGCACGATGCCGTTGCCAATGGCGGTGCCACGCTGGAGCTGAAAGCGGTCGATGGCGGAGACCAAATCCTCGCGATTCAAGGTCGGAATTTGCGCCAATAAACCCAAAGGTTTTTCCCAACCCGGCTCGCTGATGAAGTCGGACACCACAAACACGGTGGAGCGACGCCGCACCATGTTTGCGGCAGAGCTGAACAGATCAGCCAAGCGGGTGGCACCCAGAGCTACCGGTTTGCGACGCTGCGTCATGGCGTGCATCAACTGCAGCACACGGCGACAAAACCACTGGAGACGGTGTGTTTAAGTTGGTCGCCCGATCCAAAATCAACCGACGGACTCAGATCGAGCAAAAACCAGGCAGTCATCTCACGGTCTTCGGTGAAGACCCGTACATGCGGGGTTTGCAGACGGGCGGTGACGTTCCAGTCGATATGAAGGACGTCGTCATGGTGCTGATACTCACGCAGATCGGCCGAATCGATGCCTGTTCCCCGCAGCAACGTTTGGTAATCGCCTTGCAACAAACCATCCCTCACTATTCCCTCACAACACCCTAGAAATACCCCTAAAACGGCCTAAAACGGCCTAAAACCGATTTAAACCAATTAAGACAGCTTGAAACTTTTTTAAAACCGCTTATATGTCGGCAAATACCGCCATTCGCCCACCGCCAGGTCACCCATGGGAATGCGGCCGATGCGGATGCGTTTGATGGCGAGCAGTCGCAGGCCGACGCGCTCGACCATTTGCGGGATTTGACCGGGGCGGATGCCCTTGAAAGCGAAACGCAGCCAGAGCTCAGACTCGGTTTGCTGGGCGACACTGACTTTGATGGGTGGCAGCGGGACGCCATTGAAACTCAGACCGTGGCATAAGCGGTCAATCGCCTGGTACAGCACGTCGTCGGTTAACAGGCCCTGCAGCGCGCGTTTCCCATCAATTTGCACCAAACATTCCTGCTCCACGCGGTCTGCATCGTCGTTCAGCTTGCGGGCAATGCGAAAGTCCTGGGTAAAAACGATCAAACCACTGGACTCGAGGGGCAGAGGCGTGGTCGGCGTCAGGTTGGCGAAATGGCGCTGCAAGAAGCGCGTGGCAGCACCTGCGCCGCCGGCAAGGTTGGGGTCGATGGACTGTTTGGCCGGGTCTAGCAGCAAAAGTGCCGGATTCCGCCCTTCGCCAGACTCGTAACCCACGGGTTTGTGCATCAAAATCGTGACTTCTTCCAGCGCTTCCAGGCTCGCGTCTTTGTCCAGCTCGATTTTTTGATGCGGCAACACGCGGGCACCCACCGCCTCAACCAACTGGCCATCCACCCGCACCCAGCCGCCTTCGATGTATTGTTCGGCCTGGCTGCGTGAGCAGGTGGCCTGCTCAGCCAGGCGTTTGGCCAGGCGTTCACCCACTTTGGGCGCATCAGGGCGGGGCTCTTCCCTTGAATCTCTGACGTTCTCAAGACGCGTGTTTGACCCTGCGACACCTGAATTTGGTGCACGGACGCTGCCACGCGACTGCCCCTGACGGTCAGCCACGGTGGTTCTGGGTGGGCGAACGCGTGGTTTGGCGTCTGCTTTGGCAGGAATGTCCGGCAAGTCCGGCTTGGGAGCGCGTTGCATCAAGCTGCGCTGATCTTGGTCAGACCGCCCATGTAAGGCTGCAGCGCGGCAGGAATCGTCACCGAGCCATCTTCGTTCTGGTAGTTTTCCAGCACGGCGACCAGGGTGCGGCCCACCGCCAGCCCCGAACCATTGAGCGTGTGGACGAACTCCATCTTGCCTTGGGCGTTTTTGAAACGGGCTTGTAGGCGGCGGGCCTGGAAGGCTTCGCAGTTGGAGATCGAGCTGATCTCGCGGTAGGTGTTTTGCGACGGCAGCCAGACTTCCAGGTCGTAGGTTTTGGCCGCGCCAAAGCCCATGTCGCCAGTACACAAGCTCATCACGCGGTAGGCCAGACCCAGTTTTTGCAAAATCGCCTCGGCGTGGCCGGTCATGGCTTCCAGCGCTTCGTAGCTGCGCTCAGGGTGGACGATTTGCACCATTTCGACTTTGTCAAACTGGTGCTGGCGGATCATGCCCCGGGTGTCGCGGCCATAGCTGCCAGCTTCTGAGCGGAAGCATGGCGTATGCGCGGTGACCTTGATCGGCAGCTCGGCTTCGGCAATGATCTGGTCGCGCACCAGGTTGGTCAGCGGCACTTCAGAGGTCGGAATCAGGTACAGCGCGGCGTTGTCGGGCACTTCTTCGCCGTCTTGACCGCCTTTTTTGGCAGCGAACAAATCGCCCTCAAACTTGGGCAACTGGCCCGTGCCGTAGAGCGAGTCGGCATTGACGATGTAGGGCACATAGCACTCGGTGTAGCCATGCTCCTGCGTTTGCACATCGAGCATGAGTTGCGCCAGTGCGCGGTGCAGCCGGGCCAGCGGGCCACGCATGACGGCGAAACGGGAACCCGCGATTTTGGCTCCTGCGTCAAAATCCAGTCCCGGTTTTTCACCCACCTTCAGCTTCTCGCCTACATCAACATGGTCTTTTGCTATAAAATTAAGAGCTAATGGAGCAGTATTTACGCCGGCTAGTGACCATTTTCGCACCTCTACGTTGCCGGATTCGTCTTTTCCGACCGGAACGGACTCGTGCGGCAGGTTGGGCAAGGCCAGCAGCATCGCAGATATTTTGATCTGCACATCTGCCAGCAACTGCACACTGGCTTCCTGCTGCGCCGTGCCCAGCTGCGCCTCGGCCATTTCTGCGGAGGCGTCTTCCTTCTTGCTCTTTTTCATGCCAATGGCTTTGGCCAAAGCGTTGCGTTTGGCCTGAATCTCGTCATTGGCGATCTGCAGGCGCTTGCGCTCCGCCTCAAGCGCGGTAAACGCGTCTACATTCAAAAACGCCTGCGGCGACTTGCGTGCCTCCAGGCGGGCGATCACGCCGGGGAGGTCTTTACGGAGGGAGTTGATATCTAGCATGGGGGGGATTTTACGGGAGAGCCTTGCCTACAGCGTTTAAACTCTCATTTTTATCAACCCTTATAACCCGTTAAAGACTGGGCTGCACCCGTGAACCTTGCCAGCCGCTACAACGCCATCCCCGGTATCAGCCTGAGAACCAAGCTGTTTTTGCACCTGCGATGGCTGCTCACACCCTATGGGCGCATGGCGGCTTACGTGCCCAAGGCGGGCAAAGTGCTGGATGTGGGCTGCGGCCACGGCCTTTTAGCCATGGAAATGGCGCTTTCTGAACCCCATCGCACGGTTGTAGCCACAGATCACGACGTGGCACGTATAGCCTTGGCCACGCAAGCAGGCAAAGGAATTACAAATTTACAGTTCAAAGTCAGCACTGGTAGCCCCTTACCCGACAGATCTTTAGACGGAACATTCGACGCCATCATGATGATCGACTTCCTGCACTACTTCAGCCCCGAGCAGCAAGATGACATGATTGCCAAAGCTTTCGCCAACCTACAACCAGGCGGCTGGTTGCTGGCGCGGGAGGTGAACCAACAAGTTGGGTTGATCTCCAAACTGAACCAGTTTTACGAAAAAATGGCTACTTTGACGGGTTTTACGCAGTCCAACACCATCAAAACCAAAGAAAACCTGAGTTTTAAGAGTCAAGCCGGTTGGGAAGCCAAGTTTGCCGAGCACGGCTTCAAAGTGAGGTCAGAGCCTTGCAGCAGCCCGATATTTGCGGATATTTTGTATATCTGCGAGAAGGCTTAAATCCCCCCAATCCCCCTTTTTCAAAGGGGGAGGCAATACCAATACCGCATCTTCTGTCTTCATTCCCCACTTTGAAAAAGGGGGGCCAGGGGAGATTTAAAGCTTCAACCCCTTCGGTAGTGGAAACTTCATCGTCTCCTGAATCCCGTCCATCTTGCGGACCGACACCGCGCCCAGTTCTTTGATGCGTTTGATCACCTGATCCACCAAAATCTCGGGCGCAGACGCCCCAGCCGTCAGGCCGATGGTGGTTTTGCCTTCAAACCAGGCGTCTTGCAGCTCGTCGGCATTGTCAACCATGTGGCTTTCTGTGCCTAGGCGGGAGGCTAGCTCGGCCAAACGGTTGCTGTTGGAGCTGGTTGGGCTGCCGACGACAATCACCATATCCACCTGCGGGCTCATGATTTTGATGGCGTCCTGGCGGTTTTGGGTGGCGTAGCAAATGTCTTGCATTTTGGGCACACGCACCAGCGGGAAGCGGGCTTTAACGGCTGCGGCAATCTCGGCCGCGTCGTCCACGCTCAGGGTGGTTTGGGTGACCAAGGCGAGTTTTTCGGTCTGCGAAGGACTAACTTTGGCCACATCCGCCACGCTGTCGACCAAGTGGATGCCGCTGCTAAGCTGGCCCATGGTGCCCTCCACCTCGGGGTGACCTTGGTGACCAATCATGATGAACTCGAAGCCTTCAGCATGTAACTTAGCCACTTCGACGTGGACTTTGGTGACCAGCGGACACGTCGCGTCAAAAATCTGAAAACCACGCATTCTCGCTTCATTTTGCACCGCTTTGCTGACGCCGTGGGCGGAAAACACCAGCGTCGCGCCGGGCGGCACATCGCTCAGCTCTTCAATGAAAATCGCGCCGCGTGTTTTCAGGTCGTTCACCACATAGGTGTTGTGGACGATTTCATGGCGCACGTAGATGGGGGCGCCGAATTTCTGCAGGGCGGCTTCGACGATGTCAATCGCCCGATCAACCCCTGCGCAGAAGCCCCTAGGCTCCGCAAGTAATATTTCCCCATTTTTAAGGGTATTTTCGACTGTAGCCGGCGTATTAATTGCCTGAGTAGCTATATTATTCATAGTACACCAATCAACTGCACTTCAAACGTCACCGGCTGACCAGCCAGCGGGTGGTTGAAGTCGAACTGCACCGCCGCGTTCAGCCCATCGCCTTTGAAGTCTTGCACCACGCCGGCAAACTGGCCTGTGCCATCGGGGGTGGGGAAATGCACCACATCGCCGATGGCGTAGCTTTCCTGCGGGTCGCCCATGGCGGTCAGCTCTTTGCGTGCCAGCCACTGGACCATGCCGGGGTTGCGGTCGCCAAAAGCCGCGCCAGCGGGCAGTTCAAAACGGGTGTGCGTGCCCTCCGCCAGCCCCAGCAATTTGGCCTCCACAGCCGGTGCGAGTTCGCCTGTACCTAAAGACAGGGTGGCGGGTTTGCCGGCAAAGGTGTTGATGACGTCGCCGGACGGGCCTGCGAGACGGTAATGCAGCGTCAGGAAAGAGTCGGACTGGACGAGAGGGGCTTCGGCGGTGGTGTTTGACATAGTAGAAGAGCTTTAAACTGCCTCTATTGTAAGAACATCCCTTAAATTCAAGCAGATTTCGGAAAACAAGCCCCATGTCGATGAAAAACACCCCCGCAGACTCGCGCCCCCGCGAAAAGCTCCTCGCCCGTGGTCCGGGCGCCTTGAGCGATGCCGAACTGCTAGCGATTTTACTGCGCACCGGCATCGTCGGCAAAGGCGTGCTGCAGATGGCGCAGGAGCTACTGGACGATACATTGGGTTTTGGCGGGATTTCGGGTTTATTGAACACCACGGCCGAAGATTTGAAGCGCATCAAAGGTTTAGGCCCGGCCAAACGGGCGGAACTGGTCGCCGTTTTAGAGCTCGCCCGCCGTGCGCTGGCGCAGCAGCTCAAAGAGCGCACCGTGTTTGAATCGCCCAACGCCGTCAAAGACTATTTGCAGCTGCACCTCGCCGCCCGCCCCTACGAGGTGTTTGCCGTGCTGTTTTTGGACGTGCAAAACCGCATGCTGGCGATGGAAGAGCTGTTTCGCGGCACGCTGACGCAAACCAGCGTCTACCCGCGCGAAGTGGTGCTGCGCGCCCTGCACCACCACGCCAGCAGCGTGGTGCTGTGCCACAACCACCCCAGCGGCGGCGTGCAGCCGTCCAAAGCCGATGAAACGCTGACCAAAACCCTCGCATCTGCGCTGGCTTTGGTCGATGTGCGGGTGCTGGACCACATCATCGTAAGCCAAGGGCAGGCGGCTTCGATGATGGAGATGGGCTTGGTTTAAGTTAGATTCGCCCCCATGAAATCTAACCCGTTCGCCCCGAGCCTGTCGAAAGGTTTCGACAAGCTCAACCCGAACGGTAATTTATAGATCATCAGGATTGCTACAATCATTTTTCACGCATTTATTCATGCTCAACCGAGAACGCCATGCAACCAACCCTGAAGCCCAACAACCCCAATTTCTCTTCAGGCCCCTGCGCTAAGCGCCCCGGCTATGACGTGAGCAAGCTGCAACTCGACACCCTGGGTCGCTCGCACCGCTCGGCTTTGGGTAAAAAAGCGCTGGGATTGGCCTGCTCGGAAACGGCCCGCATTCTGGGATTGCCCGAAGGCTACCGCGTCGCCGTGGTGCCCGGCTCGGACACCGGTGCGATTGAGATGGCAATGTGGTCCATGCTGGGGGCGCGTGGTGTGGACGTGTTGGAGTGGGAATCGTTCAGCGCGGGCTGGGTGACGGACATCGTCAAACAGCTCAAGCTGCCGAACACCAACGTCCGACAAGCCGCCTACGGCGACATCACCGACTTTGCACCCGTGAATTTTGACAACGACGTGGTGTTTGTGTGGAACGGCACCACCTCTGGCGTGAAAGTGCCGAATGGTGACTGGATTCCCGCCAACCGCGCCGGTTTGACGCTGTGCGACGCCACTTCCGCCGTGTTTGCCATGGAGATGCCGTGGGACAAGCTGGATGTCATCACCTATTCGTGGCAAAAAGTGCTGGGCGGCGAAGGCGCGCACGGCATGCTGATTTTGAGCCCGCGCGCCGTCGAGCGCATTGAAGCCTACAACCCGCCCTGGCCCCTGCCCAAGGTGTTCCGCATGAAATCGGGCGGCAAATTGACCGAAGGTTTATTCAAGGGCGAAACCATCAACACCCCGTCCATGCTGTGCGTGGCCGACTATCTGGACGCTTTGAACTGGGTGGAATCTATAGGTGGTGTGAAGGGAACAATAGCTAGGAGCGAGGCCAACTTGGCAGTGATTGAAGACTTTGTCGCCGCGAACGACTGGATATCCTTCCTGGCCAAAGACAAAGCCACCCGCTCCAACACCAGCGTCTGCCTGACGCTGACCGCCACCGAAGAGCAGGTCAAAAAGATGGTCAAACTGCTGGACACGGAAGGCGTAGCCTACGACATTGGGGCGTACAAAGACGCGCCCGCCGGTCTGCGTATCTGGTGCGGCGCGACGGTGGAGGCGTCGGATTTGAAAGCGTTGATGCCTTGGCTGACCTGGGCCTACCAGCAAGTGACTGCCTAGTTTTACGTCAGCCCCCATCCTTTGAAAGAGTGTGACTATGTACAAGGTTAGAACCTACAACGCAATCTCTGTCAAAGGACTGGATCGCTTTCCGCGCCAATCCTTCGAGGTGGGCAGCGACATCAGCCAGCCCGACGCTTTTTTGCTGCGCAGCCAAAAACTGCAAGGTGTGGAGGTGCCCAAATCGCTCTTGGCCGCCGCCCGTGCCGGTGCGGGTGTCAACAACGTGCCGATCGCCGAGTACAGCAAACTGGGTGTGGTGGTTTTCAACACCCCCGGCGCGAACGCCAATGCGGTCAAAGAACTGGTGATGGCGGGCATGCTGCTGGCGACGCGCGGCATTTTGCCCGGCATGGCGTATGTCAACACCTTGACGGCGATGACGGATGCTTCTGAGATGTCCGCCCACCTGGAGAAAGAAAAAGCCCGCTTTGCCGGCGGCGAGATCAAAGGCAAGACGCTGGGCATTGTTGGGCTGGGGGCGATTGGCTCCATGGTGGCCGACATGGCGCTGGCCATGGGCATGAAGGTGGTGGGTTTTGACCCCGCGCTGTCGATTGACGCCGCCTGGCGGCTGTCCAGCGAGGTCTCCCGCATGGAGAACCTGCAGGCGCTGCTGGCCAAGTCGGACTACATCTCGCTGCACGTGCCCGCGATGGCCGCCACCAACCATTTAATCAACGACGCCGCACTGGCGCTGACCAAGCCCGGCGCGGTGCTGCTCAACTTTGCGCGGGAGACGATTGTCGACTCCGCAGCGGTCAAGCGCAGTCTGGACGCTGGCAAGTTGGGCAAATACGTCTGCGACTTCCCGGAGCCAGATTTGCTCAACCATCCCCAGGTCATCGCCATGCCGCACATCGGCGCCAGCACCGAAGAATCCGAAGAAAACTGCGCCGTCATGGCCGCCAACCAGCTGATGGACTATCTGGACAACGGCAACATCGTCAACTCGGTCAACTTCCCAGCGGTCGCCATGGGGCGCGTGGCTGGAACGACGCGGATCACCTTCTCCAACGACAACGTCTCTGGCGTGTTGGGTCATGTGTTGTCGGTCTTGGCCGACAAAAAAGTCAACGTCATCGACATGATGAACAAAAGCCGGGGCGAGCTGGCCTTCAATATCATCGACGTGGAAAGCAAGCCGGCGGATGACGTGATCGCAGCCATTGCCGCTGTGGCGCATGTGATTCGGGTGCGGGTGATTTGACGGGTTAAATACGACTCTAGCCAGCGAAATTATTGCCTAAATAGCTATTTTATTCATAGCAATTAATCCTAATTTTTTTCATTTAATAAGTCAAAATAGGTAATTTAATTGCAACAGATTCCAAACTATGGAGACAACCGAACCCTTGCTTTCTGCGCGTTCTGCGGTGGCACGACGGATACACGAGATCACTGTCCTTCAAAAGTTTTTCTCGATGAACCATACCCTACGAATCTTCCATGGGTTCCTGCATGTCGCGTTTGCAACACAGGATTCTCAAATCGAAGCCTAAACTGAGAAACTTGTTTCAAGAGGCATGCTCCGAGAGCTTGGGCAAGACAACTTTCACGATACAGACAGATCGCGTTACTTCTGTGCTCACCAAACTCGCGCAAGGACATGCGCTATACGAACTTCATGAAACGTGTATTCGAGCGCCCGATCAATTCGAGTTTGCACCACTTGATCAGTTGAGCCAACAACAACGAGAGCGTTTCGAAAAACCGGCAGCCTCTGCGGTATGGCCCGAAGTTGGCAGTCGTGCGATGCAACGACTTGTGGTTGCAAATGAGTTTGTATCGCCTCCAGCATGGCTCGAAGTCCAACATGATCGCTATCGGTTTTTTGCATCTCTAGGTGAAGGCATTGAAATTCGCATCGTCATTAACGAGTATCTCGCTTGCTTTGCTCAGTGGCAATAAACACTTGCTAAGGGCCAGGAAGTGGTTTTTCCAAAAAAATGAGCTAAATACACTTAATTTAAGCATCTAGCCGGCATATTTATTGCCTAAGCAGCTATCTTATTTATAGCAAACTCACGCAACAATCGCCTCTAACCCTCGCTTTTCAATAAGCTGCAAGAGTTTAGCTGCCGCACCGCTTGGGTGCTTTCCAGAGCTGGGCGACTCCCATTTTTGAACGGCAGAGACGCTGACGTTCAAAAATGAAGCAAATACGGATTGACTGACTTTTGCTTTTTCAACCCTGATTGACATCACGTTTTCAGATGAATATACAGGCGGGGTTTCGCAGATGAGCTTCATTTTGGCCATGTCTTGCTTGGAGATCAGATCATGCCCTTGCAAAGCTTGCGCCATTTCCAGCATTTCACCAAGAATGCGGCTGTCTTCGGTTGTTGTTCCAGTTGTCTTTTTATTTGACATGACAAATCTCCTTCAGTATTTCGTTGGCGACCAGCTCATCAAGCTTTGCTGAATTAGCGCTTTCAAGCGCTTGCGCAATAATTTTTGCAGCACTCACCTCTTTGTCCGAAAAGTCAGTTCCGGGGGCATTTTTTTCACGTCCAGCCAGGAAGTAAATCGCATCTTTATGCTTTTTTGCAACCAAGGTGCGCGTTGAGCCACTTTTACCTTGCCCCGCAATCGGTACGCGTTTTTTACAAATACCACCGCCCAGATCAGCTTCAAAAAGCCCTTGCTCAATTTCGCGTGCAGCCTGGCATAACAAAACATCGCTAACAACCTTTCGTGCCCAACGGTCAAAAGTTTTGGTTTTAAAGACTCTTTTCATTGCCCAATTGTATGTCGCTATAGCACATAGTGCAATAGCGACTGGCTTCTTTATCGTTCTAGAGCTTGAAAAAGTCGCAAAAGCCCTTATCATTAGCACTCGTAGCATCTGAGTGCTAACAAGTCCTTTTGGGCAGCTATTCAGACCGCTCGTATTAACTTTCGCGGCCTTGGTTCTATGCCAAGGCAGCATAGTTTGATTTTCTCTAACCCATTGTTTTATATAAGGAAACACAATGAAACTTCGTCCATTGCACGACCGCGTGATTGTTAAACGCGTTGAAAACGAGACAAAAAC
>JAYVJL010000053.1:0-6375 GCA_043769295.1 Polaromonas sp.
TTTGGTAGACAGACGGCTTTTGTCGCGCGCTGCCTTGTTTTTGTGGAAGATGCCTTTGTCAGCCACGGTGTCAACCACAGCTTGCATCTTCGCAAAAGCTTCAGTTGCTTTTGCCTTGTCGCCAGCGATAACGGCTTTTTCGACGTTTTTCACAGCGGTACGGTATTTAGAGCGCAAAGAGGTGTTTGCAGCATTGATTTTGATGTCTTGGCGTACGCGTTTACGGCCAGAGGCAAGACGGGGGTTTTTCTTTTTTGGTTTGGCAGATGCCATGATTCAGTTCCTTAAATGTATGCGGATGATGTCAGCCAAGCCCATGATTCTACCATTTTTGACCCTGTTAAGCCTCATTTTCCGGGTTCGGCTGTGCCAAAATGCCGTGTGCATCGGATAGATGGACATGTCTTTAAAGAATTAAAAATGCAGATTTACTATAAATAGTATAGCAAATTAGGTAGTAAATACGCCGGCTGAATGCCAATTTGAACACCAAATAGTGAATTGAGAGCGGGTTTTTTGAATTACCCCCTTTTTTACCCTTAAACACCCAAAAGACAGTCTAAACTAGATAACTTTTTCTTCCATAACGCTGATATATGTGCCCATCCGCACACAAAGTACCAACAATTTGCTTTAGCATGACCTTGATGAAGAATATGCCAGTGGCTGTTGCCGCAATTGCTCAGCCTAGTCCGCAGGACCTTGTCTTGTCGGGGGCGTGGACGGCGCGTGGTTTGGGGGGGATCGAGGGGCAGCTTGAAACGATACGCACCCCTTTTACAACACAGGTTTTGGCTGAGGGCGCGGGTATCGAGGCGTTGGATACGGCTGGAGCCTGGGTGTTGCAAAAGCTGATGCTGCGGCTGAAGGGGGAGGGTGTTGGGGTGGAGCTGCGTGGCCTGCGCCCCGAATTTACCAAACTGCTGGCGGTGGTGGCGCAGCATGTGGCTGACCAAGCCAGCCAGCCCATGCCAGCTACCAGCCCGTCACAGACCGTGTTTGAACGAGTGGGCCGCAGTGCCGCTGCCGCTTTTGAGCAGGTGGTTGCCTTGCTGGGATTTATTGGTGAAACGGCCTACGCGCTGGCGGGGTGTTTTGCGCATCCGACGCGGTTTCGGTGGCGGTCGATTTTGTTCAACATCCGCAGTGCGGGGTTTGATGCGCTGCCGATTGTGGGGCTGCTGTCTTTCATGCTCGGCATCGTCGTGGCCTACCAAGGGGCCGACCAGTTGCGGCAATACGGGGCCAATATTTTTGTGGCCGATCTGGTTGGTTTGTCGATGCTGCGCGAGTTTGCGCCCTTGATCACCGCCATCATCATCGCCGGACGCTCGGGCTCGGCCTATGCGGCGCAGATAGGCACCATGGCGGTGACCGAAGAAATCGACGCCATGCGCACCATCGGCATCGCACCGATGGAGATGCTGGTGCTGCCCAAACTCATTGCACTGGTGATTGTGCTGCCGCTGCTGACCGTGTTTGCCGATGTGTTGGGTGTTTTTGGCGGGATGATCATGGCGCGTGCCCAGCTGGGCGTGTCTTTTGGCGAGTTTGCCGACCGCTTTACCAAGGCGGTCAGCGTCACGTCTTATGTGATCGGTATCGGCAAGGCGCCGGTATTTGCCGCCGTCATCGTCATGATCGGCTGCTTTCAGGGTTTTCGCACCCATGGCGGCGCCGACAGCGTGGGTCTGCAGACCACGCGCAGTGTGGTTCAGTCGATTTTTCTGGTGATTGTGGCGGATGCCCTGTTCTCGGTCGCTTTCAGCGCACTGGATCTTTAGCATGGATGCATCCACCGCCTTGACCAATCCTCCCGGCCAGGCACTCACGCCCGCACCTGTCCGCCAAGTAGCTGGTGAGGTGGCAAGTGAGGTGGTTATTGAGATGCGCCATGTGGCGACGCGCTTTGGCGACCATGTGGTCCACAGCGACATCAACCTTGAGGTACGGCGTGCCGAGATTTTTGCGGTGATTGGCGGCAGCGGTTCGGGTAAATCGACGCTGCTGCGTGAAATCATCATGTTGCAGCGCCCCAATGAAGGCACAATCCGGGTGCTTGGCATGGACTTGCAGAAGCTGTCGGATGCTGAAGCCCTTGCGCTGCGCCAGCGCTGGGGGGTGATGTTCCAGCACGGTGGCTTGTTTGGCTCACTAACCGTGTTTGAGAATATTGGCCTGCCGCTGCGCGAGCACACCGCGCTGGGTGACAGCCTGATCAACGAGATTGCCGCCTGGAAGCTCGACATGGCGGGGCTGAAACCCGAGGTGGGAACGCAGTACCCGTCTGAGCTGAGCGGCGGCATGATGAAGCGCGCCTCGCTGGCACGCGCGCTGGCGCTGGACCCGGAATTGCTGTTTCTGGACGAGCCAACCGCTGGTCTGGACCCGGACAGCGCCGCTGGCGTCGATGAATTGGTGCTCAAACTGCGCGACCTGTTCGGGCTGACCATCGTCATGATCACCCACGACCTGGACTTGCTGTGGCAGGTGGCCGACCGGGTGGCGGTGCTGGCCGACGGCAAGGTGCAAGGCATAGGCTCCATGGCAGAGTTGGCGCTGATGGACAACCCCGCCATCAAAAAATTCTTTCACGGGCCGCGTGCCAGGACGGCACAGGTACAGGCCACGCAGCAGGCGGGACTCGCAAAGAGTGAAGATGCGCATGAGAACGTGCATGAGAACGCGCACGAAAATGCGCACGAAAAAACGGATGAAAACATGGAGAAATCATCATCGAAACCAAAGTGAACTACCCCATTGTTGGCGCGTTTGTCCTTGCCCTGAGTGCGGTGCTGATCGCTGGCGTGCTTTGGCTGGCCTCGGGCGGCGCTTTCAAGCAAGCCTATGACATGTATCTTGCGGTTGAAAATGAGTCAGTGGCGGGTCTCAACCTGAATGCGCCCGTGAAATACAACGGCGTCGATGTGGGCAAAGTACGGGCGATCCAGCTTGACCCGACGGACCCACAACGGGTGAACCTGCTGTTCGCCATCGAGCGGGGCACACCCATCAAGGAGGACACCATCGCCGTCATGAAAACCCAGGGTTTGACGGGAATTGCCTATATTGAGCTCAGCGGCGGTGCTATGGGTTCACCACCGCTGGCCATTTTGGCCGGAAACCAATATCCGGTGATACGCACCAAACCCTCGCTCAGCGCACGGCTTGAAACCGTGTTGACCAATGTGCTGGCCAAGCTGGACAGCACCTCCAACAACATCAACGCTATTTTGAGTGTTGAAAACCAGGCGTCCTTTAAAAGCGCGCTGGCTGACATCGCCACCGTTTCACGCACCGTTGCGGCGCGCAAAGATGCCATTGATGCGGCCATCACCCATGGCGCACGGACGCTGGACAACACAGCCCAGGCCAGTGCGCGCATGGAGGCGGTGCTTGACCGCATTGGGCGCGGGGCCGATGCGGTCGAAAAAATGGGTCTTGAAGTCTCCAAAACAAGCGTCAGCACCGGCAAAGCGGTGGACACGGTGGATGCCGAGGTGAAACGGTTCAGCACCGAAACCCTGCCCGAGCTGGAGCGCCTGCTGGGAGAGCTGAGCACGCTCGCGCCTTCCCTGCGCCGCCTGAGCGAACAAACCAAACGTGACCCGCGTGGCCTGATTTTCGGAAACAAACCCTTGCCACTGGGCCCAGGAGAAACGGGGCCATCAACAGGAACAACCGGAACAGCCGCAACAAAATGAGCGCCATGAACATGATGAACAAACACACCGCCTTCAACCTGCGTCGCCTTTCGGTCACGGGTCTGGCCCTGATCACGTTGTCTGCCTGCAGCGCCCTGCAGCCCAGCACGACGTCGCAGCCGACTTTTTATTCGCTCGACAACGCGCGCCCCGCCCTGCCAGCGCAGGCTGCCATGCCGTCCGCCCCACAAAACCCCAGGCTCACGCTGATCGTCAACCCACCGCGCGCGGCGGCCGGTTTTGACAGCCAGCGCATCATCTATGTGCGCGAACCCCACAAACTCGAGTACTTTGCGCACAGCGAGTGGGTGGATCCGCCAGCGCTGATGCTCGGACCCTTGCTGGTGGCCGCCGTACAGAGCAGCGGGGCCTTCAGCGCCGTCGTTCCCGCGCCAGGCGCTGCTGTGGGCGATTGGCGGCTGGATACCGAGATCATCCGGTTGCAGCATGAGTTTCAAACCCAGCCCAGCCGCGTGCGTTTCACGCTGCGGGCCTATCTCATCGACAGCAAAACACGCCGCGTCGTCGCTTGGCGCGAGTTTGATGACTATGCCCCAGCCGCGAGTGAAGACCCCTACGGTGGCGTGGTAGCCGCCAACCGTGTGGTCCAGTCGGTGTTGGACAAGATGTCGGTGTTTTGTGCGGAATCTGCACGCGGCGTAGGGCAGACCGTCGTGACAAAAATGAATCCCCGCTAAACTCTTCGTCGTGTCACTCTTAAAATCCGCCTCCACCATTTCCCTGTTTACCCTGCTGTCGCGCATCACCGGTGTGGTGCGGGAGCAGTTGATGGCGTCCATGTTTGGTGCCAGTGCCATGACGGATGCGTTCAATGTGGCGTTTCGGCTGCCCAACATGTTTCGCCGGCTGTTTGCGGAAGGAGCGTTCAGCCAAGCCTTTGTACCGGTTTTGGGGGCGAGCAAGGTTAAAAATGGCGATGAAGCGACCAAATTACTGGTCGATAAGGTGGCGACGGCGTTGTTTTGGGTGCTGGTGCTGACCTGCGTGCTGGGCGTGGCCGGTGCGCCTGTGTTGGTGTGGATCATGGCCAGCGGGCTGAAGCAGGACCCGCGTGGGTTTGAGGCGGCGGTGTTTATGGCGCGCTGGATGTTTCCGTATATCGGCTTCATGTCACTGGTGGCGCTGGGCGCGGGAGTGTTGAACACCTATAGAAAATTTGTCATTCCTGCATTTACGCCGGTTTTGCTGAATGTGGCGATGATTTCCGCTGCCTGGCTGGGCGCGCCATGGTTTAAAACCATGGGGATTGAGCCGATCTACGCTATGACCATGGGCGTGATGGCGGGCGGGGTGCTGCAGCTGACGATTCAAGTTTGGGCGCTTTACAAGATCGACATGATGCCGCACATGCGTTTCAGCTGGGCGGGTATTCGCGAGGCCTGGGCGGACGCGGGGGTGAAAAACGTCGCCACGCTGATGCTGCCGGCGCTCTTGGGCGTCGGGGTGGCGCATATTTCGGCCATCATCAACCTGCAGATCGCCTCGCACTTGCAGCCCGGCAGTGTGAGCTGGATGGGCTACGCCGAGCGGTTGATGGAATTCCCGACCGCGCTGCTCGGCGTGGCGTTGGGTGTTGTGTTGACGCCACGGCTGGTGGCAGCCAAGGCCAGCGGCGACGATGCCACCTATTCCGAGATGATCGACTGGGGGCTGCGGCTGGTGATCTTGTTCGCGGTGCCTTGCACCGTGGCCTTGCTGTTGTTTGCCAAGCCGCTGGTGGCCACGTTGTTTCATTACGGGGTGTTCACGGTGAATGACGTGAACCAGGTCACCACCCCGCTCATGGGCTACGGCGCGGGTTTGGTGGGTTTGATTGCCATCAAAATTTTGGCACCAGGGTTTTACGCCAGCCAGGATATCAAAACACCGGTCAAAATTGCGGTGGCGGTGCTCATCATCACGCAGCTGCTCAACCTGGTTTTGGTGCCGCTGTTTGCCCATGCGGGCTTGGCTTTGGCTATTGGTTTGGGGGCGCTGATCAACGCGCTGTGGCTGCTGATTGGGCTGATGCGCCGCGGCAGCTACCAGCCTTTGCCCGGCTGGACACGCTTTGTGTTGCAGGTGCTATTTGCCAGCGCTTTGCTGGGGGCGTTTTTGTGGTCTGCTGATCATTATGTGGACTGGACCGGTTTCAAAACCGATATTTGGAGGAGAATTATGTTGTTAGCCGGCGTATTAATTGCCTCTACTGCTATATATTTTATAGCAATATTGGCGTCTGGTTTGAAGATGAAGCAGCTCCTGAGTCGGCAATAAACCCATAATTGAGCAATAATCCAGCTATGCAACTCGGTTTTCAAGCTCTTACCTCTTTGGCGTATTTCAACCTGCTGGTCAATGACGATGGCAGGAGCGACGCCCAGTTCCCGTTGTTGGAGGCGGCTGTCGCCATCGCACAGGACGAATACCCCGAACTGGACGTGCAAGAGGTGTTGGGCGATGTGGACCAGCTGCTGGCGCGCATCAAACGCCGCATCCCTGCAGACAGCGCGCAATTGCAGCGCCTGCGGATATTGAACCAGTTTTTCTTCCGCGACATGGGCTTTGGCGGCAACGTCAACAATTTCTACGACCCTGACAACAGCTTCATCAGCGCGGTGCTGCGCACCCGTCGCGGCATCCCCATCTCTTTGGCGGTGCTGTGGCTGGA
>JAYVJL010000054.1:0-27688 GCA_043769295.1 Polaromonas sp.
CGCGAAAAATTCCACCGCTTCGTCCACTTCCATCTGCAGCACGTCGCCAATGCTTTTGCCGCGCCAGGTGACGGCCAATGTTTCGGGGTTGAAGCGGGCGCCGTGGCAGACTTCGCATTTGACCTTCACATCGGGCAAAAAGCTCATGGCGATGGTGCGGATGCCCTGGCCGTCGCAGCCCGAGCAGCGACCGTCGCCGGCGTTGAAGCTGAAGCGCCCAGCGGCGTAGCCCCGCGCCTTGGCTTCCAGCGTTTCGGCAAACAGTTTGCGAATGGTGTCCCAAAAACCGATGTAGGTGGCGGGGCAGCTGCGCGGCGTTTTACCGATGGGGGTTTGGTCGACTTCCAGCACGCGATCGACGGTGGCGTAGCCCGACACGTCGGCACAACCGACCCAGACGGGATGCTTGCCAGCGGCGGCGGCATCACGCCCTGCTTTGGTAGATTTCTGCGCCACGGCGGCGTGGACATTGGTCAACATCACTTCGCGCGCCAGAGTGGATTTGCCGGAGCCGGACACGCCGGTGATGGCGACCAGGCGTTGCAGCGGAATCTGCACGTTGACGTTTTGCAGGTTGTGCATATTCGCACCCTGCACATCAATCCAGGCCTGGGTTTCAACGTGCTCGACGACGCGACGGGTCTGCAGCGGGTGCTTGATGGCGTGCATCAGGTAGCGGCCGGTTTGCGAGTCCGGCGCCTTCATTACATCGGCCACCGTGCCCTCGGCTACCAGCCGGCCACCGCGCTTGCCGGCGCTGGGGCCGATGTCGATGATGTGGGAAGCGGCGCGGATGGTGTCGACGTCGTGCTCCACCACCACCAGCGTGTTGCCTTTGTCGCCCAGCTTGTGCAGGGCGCGCAGCAATATCTGGTTGTCACGGGCGTGCAGGCCGATGGTTGGCTCGTCCAGCACATAGCAAACGCCCTGCAGGTTGCTGCCGAGTTGCGCGGCCAGCCGGATGCGCTGCGCCTCGCCACCGCTGAGGGTGGGCGCGCCCCGGTCCAAGGTGAGGTAGCCCAGCCCGACTTCTTCCAGAAACTCCAGCCGGCCCTTGATTTCGGGCAGCAAATCGCGGGCGATGTCCATTTCACGCTGGCTCAAACGACCTGGTTCTTGCAGAGTGGCGATCCACTGGTGGATGTCGGTCACGCTGAGTGCAGCGATGTCGGTGATGCTGATGCCTTCGGGGTGAGCCACTGAAGCGCCAAACTTCACCGCGCGAGCTGTTGGGTTGAGACGTGTGCCGTTGCAACTGGCGCAAACATGGGCGGTCACATCGTCGGCGTCGGGCTCGGCAAAGGTTTGCTCGCGGCCACCGTTGTCTTCTTTGACCGAGTCGTCAAACACTTTGCGCTGGTCTTTGGTCAGTTGCACGCCGGTGCCGACGCAATCGGGGCACCAGCCGTGTTTGCTGTTGTAGCTGAAGAGGCGCGGATCCAGCTCGGCATAGCTGGTGCTGCAGACGGGGCAGGCACGCTTGGTGGAGAACACGCTCAGTTTGCCAATGTTTGAGGTTTCAGCGCCGTCTTCCATCGCGCTGCGCAGACCGGTCAAATCGCTCAGCACATAGACCACGCCTTTGCCGTGTTCCAAGGCCACGCTTAAGGCTAATCGCAGGGCGGCTTCGTTGTCGGGCGTGATGTCCAGGCTCGCCACCGGCAGCTCGATGCTGTGCTCTTTAAAGCGGTCAATGCGCGGGAAGCCGGTGGTGGGCAGAAAGTTACCGTCAACCCTCAGATGCGTGTAACCTCGCGGCCGCGCCCAGTCGGCCAGTTCGGTGTAGACGCCTTTGCGGTTGATGACCAGCGGTGCCAGCAAGCCGATGTGCTGGCCTTTGAAGTTTTTCAGGAGCTGCGAGACAATGCTGTCGGGCGTTTGTGGTTGCACGGCGGCACCGTCGTGGATGCAATGCTGAATACCGAGTTTGACGTAGAGCAGACGGAGAAAATGCCATACTTCGGTGGTGGTACCGACGGTGGATTTACGGCCACCCCGGCTCAGGCGCTGCTCGATCGCCACCGTCGGTGGAATGCCGTAAACCGCATCGACCTCAGGCCGCCCTGCCGGCTGCACGATGCTGCGGGCGTAGGCGTTCAGGCTTTCGAGGTAGCGGCGCTGGCCTTCGTTGAACAGAATATCGAAGGCCAGCGTGGACTTGCCCGAACCACTGACACCGGTGACAACCGTGAACTTGCCGTGGGGAATGTTGACACTGAGCGATTTGAGGTTGTGCTCTTTGGCGTTGACGATCTGGATGTGTGTGTTTTCTGCATGGACTGGCGGTGTCAAGACCTGCGCGGGCATGACCCAGCCGCCCTTTTCTGCCACGCCCTTCTCCGATACGATGTTCTTGCCCAATCCCAGGGCGCTGTCGTAATCACGCAGCGCTTGGCCTGTGTGCGACGTTGGATGCCGGCGCAGGTCGTCCGGTGTGCCGACGGCGACAATCTCGCCGCCCGCCTCGCCGCCTTCCGGGCCCAGGTCAACCAGCCAGTCGCTGGAGCGGATCACATCCAGGTTGTGCTCGATGATGATGAGGGAGTGCCCCGCGTCCTGCAGCTTGCGCAGAGCGCGCATGAGCTTGGCGATGTCGTCAAAATGCAAACCCGTGGTCGGTTCGTCGAAAAGGAACAGCGTGCCTTTTTTGGCCACGGGCTGTCGACTGGAGCTGCCACTTTTGGCGGCTTCAGCCAAGAAGCCAGCCAGTTTGAGACGCTGGGCTTCACCGCCCGACAGCGTGGGTACAGGTTGCCCGAGTTTGACGTATTCCAGACCCACATCGACGATGGGCTGCAGAGCGCGGATGACGTCGCGGTCGGCAGCAAAGATGGCAGAGGCTTCGCTCACTGTTAAATTTAAAACATCGGCTACGTTCAGACTTTTATTTTGTCGTTCAATGCGTACTTCAAGTACCTCGGGGCGGTAGCGCAGGCCGTTGCAGTCCTGGCAGCGCAGGTACACATCGCTCAAGAATTGCATTTCAATATGTTCAAAACCTGAGCCGCCACACAAGGCACAGCGGCCATCGCCGCTGTTGAAGCTGAATTTGGATGTGGTGTAGCCACGCTGCTTGGCCAAAGGTGCCTGCGCAAACAGCTCGCGCACGGCGTCCCACGCACCCACATAGCTGGCGGGGTTGGAACGGGCGGTTTTACCAATCGGCGACTGGTCGACAAACACCACATCGCTGAGGTGATCTGCGCCCAACAAACGGTCATGCACACCCGGCGTATCGGTCGCTTTGCCGAAATAGCGCAACAAGGCCGGAGCCAAAATGTCCTGCACCAAGCTCGACTTGCCGGAACCGCTGACGCCCGTGATGGTCACGAGGCGTTGCAGCGGCAGGTCAACCGTGACGTTTTTAAGGTTGTGCTCGCGCGCGCCTTCCAAAATCAAACGTGGTGTGCTGTCACTGACCAAACGCTGAAAACCCATGCCGATTTGTTTGCGGCCACTCAGATAGGCACCGGTCAAGGTGTCGGCATGACGCAACTCCTCAGTGGTGCCGTCAAAAACGATTTGTCCACCCCGCTCACCCGGGCCAGGGCCCATGTCGATCATGCGGTCGGCAGCCAGCATCACGGCAGGGTCATGCTCGACCACCACCAGGGTGTTGCCCGCATCGCGCAGCCGCAGCATGGCTTGGGTGATACGCCCCATGTCGCGCGGGTGCAGGCCGATGCTGGGCTCGTCGAGCACAAACAAGGTGTTCACCAAGGAGGTGCCCAAAGCGGTGGTGAGGTTGATGCGCTGCACTTCGCCACCGCTCAGGGTGCGGCTTTGGCGGTCCAGACTGAGGTAGCCAATACCGACGTCGCACAGATATTTGAGGCGGGTGTTGATTTCTTCATGCAACATCGCCAACGCTTGCTGATCGCCCGACGTGGCACTGCGCGAGGTATCCGCACCGACCGCTTGCTCAACAACTTGACGGCCAAAGAACAACCGCAGTTTGTCAATCGACAGCAGCATCAAATCATGCAGACACAAACCCGGCAGGGCTTCGAGTTGATCACGCGACCAAGCTGTGCCACTGGGCAGGAAGCGCTTGGCCGACGCGAGTACAGCATCCGCATCGGCTTTGGTACCGATGCGCCAGATCAGGCTCTCGGTTTTCAAGCGCGCACCATTGCAAGTCTCGCAGGTGGTGTAACTGCGGTATTTGGACAGCAGCACCCGAATATGCATTTTGTAGGACTTGGTCTCCAGGTATTCAAAGAAGCGTTTGACGCCAAACCAGTGCTGGTTCCACTTGCCATTCCAGTTCGGCGATCCGTTGATGACCCAGTGTTTGTGTTCTGCGGTCAGTTTGGAATAGGGCGTGTCGCGCGGGATGCCGGCGGCTTCGGCATGGCGCATCAGGTCGTCCTGGCATTCTTTCCAGGCGGGTGTCTGCATCGGTTTGATCGCACCGGCACGCAGGGTCAATTTGTCGTTGGGGATGACCAAGCCGTAGTCCACGCCAATGACACGGCCGAAGCCTTTGCATTTTTCGCACGCACCGACGGGGGAATTGAATGAAAAAGCCGAAGGGATGGGGTCTGTATAACGATGGTCGCTCTCTGGGCAATGCAAGCCGGTGGAGAACTTCCACATCGTGCTCTCATCACCGGCATAGACATTGACGCGACCACTGCCGCGTTTGAGCGCTACTTCGATGGCCTCAACGACGCGGGATTTTTCTGTAGCTCCTATACGGAACCTATCAGCCACCACATCCAGCAATTTGCGCGGCCCGGTGACTGTTGCAACCTCGCGTTCTGCCTGCACTTTGGTAAAACCACTCGCTGACAACCACTGGGTGACTTCTTCAGCCGTGGTTTGCGCAGGCAGCTCAACCGGAAAGGTCACGGCCAGCCGGGGGTCGTCTCCCATGGCGGTAGCACGCGCCAGCATTTGTTTATAAATCGATTCCGAGGAATCATGCCGAACGAGCAGTGCCGTATCGCGGTCAAACAGCTGGGCCGCGCGCGCGAAATAGAGCTTCAGGTGATCGTTCAGCTCTGTCATGGTGCCCACAGTAGAGCGCGAGCTGCGGACAGGATTGGTCTGGTCGATGGCAATGGCCGGCGGAACGCCATCAACACGGTCTACCGCGGGCTTGTCCATGCGGTCCAGGAACTGTCTGGCGTAGGCCGAAAAGGTTTCAACATAACGACGTTGTCCCTCGGCGAACAGGGTATCGAACACCAAACTAGATTTACCAGAACCGCTCGGCCCCGTCACAACGGTTAATTCACCAGTGCGGATGTCGAGATCAAGATTCTTGAGATTGTGCTGACGCGCACCGCGAATGCGGATGGTTCCCTGTGCCATGAATGTGTTCTTTCCTAGATCGAGTTACGATTCTAGGCAAGAAGGGTTGCGACATCATCAAACAGTGGTGAAATATCCCTCAATATCGCATATTTGGCTGAATAAGTTAAATCCCACCAACCAATACGCGCTCTAGCTGGCTTGATTTATCACTACCCGCAGCTTCCCGGATTTTTGGAAACAGCGCCACCAGTTGTGAGTAACTGCCCGCAGCCTCAACAGCTAAATTAAGCCGAAAACCACGTAGCCCCATGCCAGCAGTCAATTGCGTCGCTAGAGGGTACGCACGCGAATAACGTAATTGCGCCTCGCCTATTTCCACCATGCCGCCTATGGGTTCCAAGGTTTTTTCTGGTGCTTTTGCAACAGGTTCAACAGAACCGGCCAATTCGACCAGCAGACCGAGTTCAACCATCTGGTCTACATCGGCCCGAGTCAGCCCTAACCCCGTTGTTGCTGTAAGCACGTCATCAACCGTTCTTTTGCCATCAAAAATGATAAACGCTGATCGCTGCCTTGGACTCAACGAAACAGAACGATCCTTAAATACTTTCTGACCAATTTCGGTTTTTACTAGATGCATTTTGTCTTTTATATGTGAGCGAATGTGACATATTTAACACCCAAAAAATACAAATGACAAGTAGCACTAAATGCTACTGTGCAAAACGCAATAAAGATCAAGCATCCGCTAATGAAACAGATGCAGGAACTGCGCCATGTTTCTCGCCACTCATATCAATGTCCCCACCCTTGCTCAGCAAATACACAGCTAAAGCAGCAAAAATAATAAACGCAACAGCTATTTTCCACATGATTTTTTCCTTTTGACAAACACTGCTCTCAAGCAAGTGACCAACACGCATACACAATAAAAAAGCCCTCCGAAGAGGGCTTGGAGCGAAGCTATAGCATAACCATAACTTCTTATACGTGACTTACGTCTGAGAATCAATCGTTGGCGTAGATGTCCACGTCTTTTGTTTCTTTAACGAAGAGCATACCGATAACGAAGGTGATGCCTGCGATGATGATCGGGTACCACAAACCGTTGTACATATTACCTGTTTGCGCAACGATGGCGAATGCAGTCGTAGGCAACAAACCGCCAAACCAGCCGTTACCGATGTGGTAAGGCAAGCTCATTGATGTGTAACGGATTCGAGTTGGAAACAATTCAACCAACATGGCAGCAATTGGGCCGTACACCATGGTCACCAAAAGCACCAAGTAGGTCAAGATGGCAACGATCATTGGTTTGTTCAACTTTGCCGGATCTGCTTTGGCTGGGTAGCCTGCTGTTTTGAGGGCTGCTGATAAAGCACCAGACATGGCTGCTTCTTTGGCTTTTGCCGTAGCACCCTTGGCGTCTTTGTCGAAACCAGCTAAAGCATCAACTGCCTTCTTGATGTCTTCTGGCTTGGCTGCTGCAGCTGTCAGGTCTGCCACTTTCTTGGTCGCAGCCTCTTTAGCGGCAACAACATCAGCTTCACTGGTTTTGGTAGAGTCGTAGCTTGCAATGACTGTATCACCCACTTTGATCGTGGCTGGCGTGCCGGCAGGTGCTTCAACGTTGTCATAGCTCACAGAACCTGCAGACAGTTTTTGTTTGGCCACATCGCAAGAGCTGGTGAACTTAACTGTACCTGTTGGGTTGAACTGGAAAGAACACTCTTTAGGATCCGCAGTAACAATCACCTTGTTTGCAAGCTGTGCAGCATACAAGTCCGGGTTGGCCGCTTTGGTCAATGCAGTAAACACAGGGAAGTAAGTCACCACAGCCAACAAGCAACCCGCCATGATGATGGGCTTGCGACCAATTTTGTCAGACCATGCACCAAAGACAACAAAGAAAGGTGTGCCGATAATCAAAGAAATAGCCACCAAAATGTTGGCGGTTGCACCGTCAACTTTGAGCGCTTGCGTCAAGAAGAACAAGGCATAGAACTGGCCTGAGTACCAGACCACAGCCTGACCGGCGACAAGACCGAACAGCGCCAGGATAACGATTTTCAAGTTTTTCCATTGACCGAATGACTCAGACAAAGGCGCTTTTGAAGTTTTACCTTCTGATTTCATTTTTTGGAAAGCAGGTGACTCATTCATACTCAAACGAATGTAGACAGACACAGCCAGCAACAAGATCGAAACAATAAATGGAATGCGCCAGCCCCAGTCGGCAAAAGCCGCTTCACCGATGGTTGTACGCACACCCAAGATCACCATCAAGCTCAAAAACAAACCCAAAGTAGCCGTGGTTTGAATCCAAGCAGTGTAGGCACCACGTTTGCCGTGTGGCGCATGCTCAGCCACATAAGTAGCAGCACCACCGTACTCACCGCCTAAAGCCAAACCCTGCAACATGCGCAAAGCGATCAAAATGACTGGTGCTGCAACGCCGATGCTGGCGTAATTGGGCAGCAAACCGACAATAAATGTTGACACACCCATGATCAAAATCGTCACCAAGAAGGTGTATTTACGACCAATCATGTCGCCTAGACGACCGAAAATCAAGGCGCCAAAAGGACGCACAATGAAACCAGCAGCAAAAGCCAACAGCGAGAAAATCGTGCGTGATGCAGGATCCAAAGCAGAGAAAAATTGATTACCAATAATCACGGCCAATGTGCCGTATAGGTAAAAGTCATACCACTCAAAAACTGTTCCGAGTGACGAGGCGAAGATAACCTTCTTTTCCTCGGCGCTCATGGGCCGATTTGCTGCTGCTGTAGCCATTGATGTGTCTCCTTCGATGAATAAATTAACTCACCCCCCGATGAGGTGATGAGTGACTATCAATGGATGGACTGACCTGACCCTGACAGCAAACTGAAACAATTCTGACAACTAAAGGGTTATCCCTTAAGTTTTATTTCGTGATGTGATTTTTGCAAAAATTTTATGATTTATTTATCTACTTATGCATGCGTGTACTGCCTTTGGGCAAGGATTCAGATGTATGCCAACGTGGGCTTTGAAACCATGCATCGCCCGCTAAATAAGCGGCCAACATGGGCAATGCATCCAATCCAAAAAACAGTTTGCCATCAACCTCAAAAGTCGGCACCCCAAAAATGCCCTTGCTGATGGCCAATTCTGTGTGCGCTTTTAGTAAATCCTTTACGGCCACCGTGTTTGGATCTAAGGCCGGTTTGAGCAAGTCACTCAATATTTGCAGACGCTGCGGATCCTCTGCATCCTGACCACCACGCCACACATGGTGAAACAACTTCTCGGTGGTGCAACGATTGGGTAACCCTTGTGGTTGACTAGCGACGGCCAATCGCAATAAAGCCAGGGGATTGAAGGGGTGTGCGGCTGGCAACTGCATCTCAATACCCAGCTCATACGCCAACCACTGAACTTGTCGATATGTCCAACTCCGTTTCGGTTCAATTTCCGCCGGCCCAAGTTGCCCATGATGCTTCAACAAACCTGCAAAAAGCACGGGTTGATACGTCACGCGGTAATTCAAGCCTGTCAAAGCTTCAGGCAAACGCTCAAACGCCAAGTAGGCATAAGGAGAAATGACATCAAAGTAAAAAGTAATGTGTTTCATAAAGCGTCAGGCCAGCGCTAAGTTTGCGCGCTGCTGAATCTTGGACCAGATGCCTCGCTTACCGTCTTTACCTTCATCGCCGATCCGCGACCAGGCCACGATTTCGTCCAGGGTGCGAAAACACCCCTCACACAAACCTGTATCACCGCTCATGCGGCAGACAGACGTACAGGGTGAGGGAGCAGCGTTCTGACTGGCAAGAACGGCACGTGCAGAATTCAACAAGCGATCCACCGCTTCCCGCTGACTGCTTTGTGCAATATCAGCCACGGGTGCGTGGGTCAAGGCTTCCAAGTCTTGCGGTTTGAGCTGAAAAACCGCATGGGGATGACCCGCAGCCGCCCACAATGTTTCATAACGCCAGAGCTCAGCGTCAATCAGCACCACGCAAGGGGTCGCATGAGCCAATGGAGACACACCACCGATAGAAAATCCCGTTTTAGTTTTGACAAAATCCGCATCTGCACGTCCCAAACGGGCACCGTCGCAAACCAAGGCTTCCACTTTGATCTGGTCGACGCGTTTATCACCGGAAGTGATGACCAACACGGCCACATCATCCGTTTTACGTTTGAAGACAATGCTTTTGGCGATCTGGCCCAGCTCAACCCCCAAGGCATCAGCCGCTTGCTGAGCCGTGCGGGCGGCATCGGCCAGCATCACTGGCTTGTGAGGATGATTTTTGGCCTGCAATGCACGTGCAACACGCTGTACGCCTTCGGGTAAAGATAGCAATTCAGCACCACACATCATTGCGATCTCTTGTTCATCAACGCCTTTGCCGCGCGTGAATTCGTGGGTCGTTGCAAAAAATCGCTGATGAACTGGCCCGCATCAATCAACTTGTCCAGATCAACCCCGGTATCAATCCCCATGCCATGCAGCAGGTAAACCACATCTTCAGACGCTACATTGCCTGTCGCACCTTTGGCGTAAGGACAACCGCCCAAACCCGCAACGGAAGTATCAAACTGCCAAACACCCATTTCCAGGCTGCGCAAGGTGTTGCCCAACGCCTGGCCATAAGTGTCATGAAAATGCCCGGATATGTCGTTGATGTTGTACACCGACAAGGCCGCTTCCATCGCACGCTGCACTTTAAGGGGTGTACCGACCCCAATGGTGTCGGCCACGCCAATGTGTTGCACGCCGATATCTTTCATCAGGCGCGCCACCAGCGCCACGCGCTCTGGTGCGATATCACCTTCATAAGGACAACCGACCGTGCAAGAAATAGCACCTCGAACATGAATTTTTTTTGCCAGTGCAGCGGCAACAACGGGCCTGAACCGCTCAATACTTTCTGCGATTGAACAGTTGATATTGCGCTGGCTAAAAGCCTCACTGGCAGCGCCGAACACCACGATCTCGTCTGGCCACTGCGCTTCAGGTGCGGCGATGGCGACCTCAAAACCCTGCATATTGGGGGTGAGCACCGAATAGCGCACCCCGCTTTTGCGCTTGACACCCGCCATCACCTCGGCGTTGTCGGCCATTTGTGGCACCCATTTAGGTGAAACAAAACTGGTGACTTCAATCTCGGTCAAACCTGCGTCTTGCAGGCGATGCACCAGCTCAATCTTCACAGAAGCCGGTACTTGCTGCTTTTCATTCTGTAATCCGTCACGCGGCCCGACTTCGACCAGTTTTACTTTTGAAGGCAATGTCATACAACACCCATTTTTACCAACTTCAACAATTCCGCACCCTCAACCACTTGATCACCCGGTTGGTACAGCAATTCTTGCACCACACCGTCTGCCGGGGATGCAATCGTATGCTCCATCTTCATGGCATCCATGACCGCCAGCGCCTGCCCTTTCACGACCTTATCGCCCGCTTTCACAGCGAACGACACCACTTTGCCCGGCATGGGCGCGGTCAATCGTCCGCCCTCTTCATGCGTTTCTCCCGCATGTTCCAGCAAATCAATTGCTATGATTTGCGTAGCGCCTTTGGCAGTAAATATGCCGACTACATCGCTATTTTTGTATGTTTTAGCAATGACGCGATGCTTTGCGAAGCTGATGTCAAAACCAGCGTCGGTGTGTGAATAGCTCAAAGCGCCAGATGCATCGTTCACGACATTATTCACAATATCGCCCACCGATAAATGCAAAGCACCGTCATGCAGATAGCGCAATTGTGCTGCGACTTGTCCGCCGTGAAACTCAAATTCAAACGCTCTTGCATGGATACCATGTGACTGCCAGCCATCACGGCTCGCCCATGGGTCAAACCATACAGATTGACCTGAATCAATGTGCGCTTTGGATTTTTCAATCGTTTGGGCATTTTCGGCATGCAACGTATGCACGACTGCAGCAGCGACCGCCAACTCAACCCCCACAGGCTCTTGGTCAAATAGCACAGCTTGCTCGCGAGGTATCAAGCCCGTATCCAAATTCGCCTGCGCAAAAGAGTCGCTCCGCACGACGTAGCGTAAAAACTGCACATTGGTGTTCAAACCCACAATATGCGTCTTCGCCAGCGCATCATCCATCCGTGCCAAAGCCTGTTCGCGGGTCGCACCGTGCACGATCAGCTTGGCGATCATAGAGTCGTAATAAGGAGAAATCGTATCGCCTTCGCTTACGCCTGAGTCAACGCGCACATTGACGGAGGAGTTGCCCCCAGCGGTGCGTTCAAAAGTAACATGTTCAGGCAAGCCATAAACCTTCAACTGCCCAGTGGCAGGTAAAAACTGGTTGTCTGGGTTTTCCGCACAAATCCGCGCTTCAATCGCATGACCGGTGATGCGCAGTTGCTCTTGTTGGAGCGGCAAGGGTTCACCACTGGCTACCAGAAGTTGCCACTCCACCAAATCCAAACCCGTGATCGCCTCAGTCACCGGATGTTCCACTTGCAGCCTTGTATTCATCTCCATGAAAAAGAAATTCATGTCACCGTTGGGCTGTTGTTCAACGATGAATTCCACCGTACCCGCACCCACATAGTTCACGGCTCGTGCTGCCGCCACCGCTGTCGCACCCATTTGCTGGCGCATTGTTTCTGACAAGCCCGGCGCAGGCGCTTCTTCCAGGACTTTTTGATGCCGGCGCTGCACGGAGCAATCGCGCTCAAACAAATACACATAGTTACCTTGCGTATCGCCAAACACCTGAATTTCAATATGCCGCGGGCGTTGCACGTACTTTTCAATCAGCACGGCATCGTCGCCAAAACTGTTGATGGCTTCACGCTTGCATGAAGCCAAAGCCGCTTCAAAATCTGTCGACTTGTCAACAATCCGCATGCCTTTACCACCCCCACCCGCGCTGGCTTTGATGAGGACGGGATAGCCCATGCTATCGGCCTGCCCCTGCAGAAAAGCAGGGTCTTGGTTAGCCCCGTGATAGCCCGGCACCAAAGGCACGCCAGCTTTTTCCATCAACTGCTTGGATTCAGCCTTCAGCCCCATTGCTTGGATCGCGCTTGCAGGCGGCCCAATAAAGACCAATCCAGCAGCTTGGCAAGCTGTTGCAAACGCATCGTTTTCGCTCAAAAACCCGTAGCCAGGGTGAATCGCCTGCGCGCCCGTTGTCAGCGCGGTTTCAATGATTTTTTCCCAGCGCAGATAACTTTCTTTGGGCGAACTGGCACCGATGTAAACAGCCTCATCGCAGCTCGCGACATGTTTGGCGTGCGCGTCCGCATCCGAGTAAACAGCGACCGTTTTGATGCCCAGTCTGGAACAAGTGGCGTCGACGCGGCAGGCGATTTCGCCACGGTTGGCGATTAGAATTTTTTTAAACATGTTTATTCAATCCTCTCAACGAAATTTTTACGGGAAAATACTTACGGTGTCAATGCCAAATCAGAGCCACTACCGAACCAATTAACAAGTTTGCGCCCTATAGCTTTCAGGTATTTCACCAAAACCACCAATAACCAAATACTCAAAACCAATACGATAGCCAAGGTGATACCAAATGCTATGGGGTGATTCGTCGCCAACCACATCATGCCCATCACCGCGCCATCTTCAACCAAGCTCACGGCGATATTACTAAACGGCTCGGGGGACGTGTTCACCGCAGCTCGCGTGCTGGCTTTGGTCGCAAATGACGTCGCAGCCAAAGCACCACCCAGCAAACCCGCGACAGATCCCATCGTGGCACTGTCAGCCCCAAACACACCCGCCGCCAAGGCTGCTCCCGCCGGCACGCGAATGACTGAATGCACCATATCCCACAAAGAATCCACACCCGGAATTTTGTCGGCAAAAAACTCGACGAACAGCATGAACCCGCTGCCAGCCAACATGGCAGGGTGCTGCAGTATGTGCAAACCTGGAGGCAGTGGAATCCAGCCCAGAATACCTGCCAAACCCGTGATGAACACCACCAGATACAAGCGGATACCGCTGGCCCAACCCAAGGCAGCCGCAAGTGCCATCAACTGTGCCATGTCCATCGTTTTGGTGTTCGATGCCAACACGCCACCTGCCGCCGTACCAAAATTGCCGACTGTACCTGTCATGCCCAGCAAGCTGTTCCAAATGCCGATCAAAGTATCCATATATACCTTTGAATGATTTCTCTACCGGCTTTACATCCTGAACACACCAAACCGCGTATCCGGTATCGGGGCGTTCATCGCAGCACTCAATCCCAGCGCCAAAACTCGACGCGTATCAGCCGGGTCAATCACGCCGTCGTCCCATAAACGTGCGGTGGCAAAATAAGGATGACCTTGCACCTCGTATTGCGCTTTGATGGGCGCTTTGAAGGCGTCCTCTTCTTCAGGACTCCAGCTACCGCCTTTGCCTTCTATGCCATCGCGCTTGACGGTCGCCAACACACTAGCCGCTTGCTCGCCACCCATGACGCTGATACGCGCGTTGGGCCACATCCACAGAAAACGGGGTGAGTAGGCTCGACCACACATGCCGTAGTTGCCTGCGCCAAAGCTGCCGCCGATGATGATGGTGAACTTGGGTACGGCTGCCGTAGCCACAGCGGTGACCATCTTGGCCCCGTTGCGGGCAATGCCTTCGTTCTCGTACTTGCGGCCCACCATGAAGCCGGTGATGTTCTGCAAAAACACCAGGGGGATTTTGCGTTGGCAGCACAATTCAATGAAATGCGCGCCTTTGAGCGCTGACTCGCTGAACAAAATACCGTTGTTGGCGATGATGCCGACGGGCATGCCCTCAATGCGGGCGAAGCCGCAGATCAAGGTCGCGCCAAAACGTGCTTTGAATTCATCAAACTCGCTGCCATCGACAACGCGGGAGATGATTTCTCGCACATCAAAAGGTTTTCGGGTATCTGACGGTATCACACCATACAGCTCAGAAGCTACATATTTAGGAGCTGCTGAGGCAATTAAATCGCCGGCTAGATGCTTCTTTTTATTCAAATTCTTGATGGATTGGCGAACAATTGCCAAAGCGTGCATGTCGTTCTGCGCCAGATGGTCGGCTACGCCAGACAAACGGGTGTGCACATCGCCGCCACCCAGATCTTCCGCGCTGACCACCTCGCCGGTGGCCGCTTTGACCAGGGGCGGACCGCCCAAAAAGATGGTGCCCTGGTTTTTGACGATGATGGCCTCGTCGCTCATGGCCGGTACATACGCACCGCCCGCCGTGCAACTGCCCATGACCACAGCGATTTGGGCGATGCCCTCGGCGCTCATATTGGCCTGGTTGAAGAAGATGCGGCCAAAATGGTCGCGGTCTGGAAAGACTTCGTCCTGATTCGGCAAGTTCGCCCCGCCTGAATCGACCAGATAGATGCACGGCAACTTGTTTTGCTGCGCTATCTCCTGCGCGCGCAGGTGCTTTTTGACGGTAAGCGGGTAGTAGGTGCCGCCTTTGACAGTGGCATCGTTGCAGACGATCATGCAATCGACCCCGCTGACGCGACCGATACCGGCAATCACGCCAGCGCAAGGGGCGCTGTCGGTGCCGTCTTTGTCGGGGTACATGCCATAGGCGGCCAGCGGGCTGAGTTCTAAAAACGGCGTGCCGGGGTCCAACACCATCTGCACCCTGTCCCGTGGCAACAACTTGCCGCGCGCCGTGTGCCTGGCGCGCGCCACATCGCCGCCGCCCAAGGCAGCTTTGTTGACTTTGAGGTTCAAATCATCAACCAAAGCCCGCATCGCGGCGGCATTGGCTACAAAATCGGCAGAGCGGGCGTTGAGTTTGGTTTCCAGGACGGGCATGATAGGTTCGAGCTGTTAGGGTTGATTGACGTTTACGTAAACGTCAACTAAACGTGGATTGTGCCATCTTTTGGTTCAACAGGCTAGGTAAATGCAGCATATCTGCAAACGTGTGGCTGGCACCGGCAGCCAATAAAGCCGCATGTTCGGTGGTTTGGAGATGTGGCGGCGCATAGCCAAACACCACGCAACCCGCCGCCACGCCTGCCATGACCCCCGTCACCGTGTCCTCCACCACCGCACAGCGGCTGGGGTGGACGCCGACGGCTTTTGCTGCTGCCAAGTACACGTCTGGCGCGGGTTTGGAGCGCGGCATGTCATGCCCGCTGAAGATGCGGTCTTCAAAATAGGGCATCAAGTCGACTTTGGCGAGCTGCAGTTCAACCTTCAGCCTGTCCGCCCCCGACGCACAGGCGATGCGACCGTCAAAACTCAGGTGGATTTGTTCAATTGCGGCATGGATATTGGGAATTGCCTGCAGATGCGCCTCCAAGGCCACGTTGCGCCGTGCTCTGAAACTCTCCATCCACGCTTCGGTCAGCAGTTTGCCGGTGTTGGCCTCAATTGCCAGCTTTTCGTCCATCACGGCTTTGCCGACAAAATGCTGAAAACAGGCTTCAGGCGTCAGTTTCCAACCCTGCTCTTCCAACATGTCACGCAGCAAGCCGTTGGTGATGGGTTCACTGTCGACCAATACGCCGTCACAGTCAAACAACACCGCGTCAAATTTACTATACATTTAATAGCTGCTTAGGCAATAAATACGCCGGCTACAAGCAAATTAACGGGCATATTTATAGGTATTTTCACGTGAATTACAGCGTAATAGCATGGCTTACTCATAGCGCAATCATGCTTTGGCTTTGCGCTCTTCCAAAGTCTCAACCGGGCCGCCCGCGTTGACCCATGCTTCATAGCCACCCTCAATATGCGCCACATTGGTCATGCCCATGTCTTGCAGGGTTTTGGCAGCCAAAGCACTGCGCCAGCCCGCACCGCAAAACAAGATGAACTCTTTGCTGTCGTCCGCCCATATCTTTTTGTGGTAGGGCGATTCAGGGTCCACCCAAAACTCCAGCATGCAGCGCGGCGCGTGGTAGCTGCCGACGACTGTGCCCGCTTTCAACTCGCGCACATCGCGGATATCAACGATTTGCATGTTTGCATCAGCGCTTTTGGCAAGCACTTCAGCCACGGTATAAGTTTTCACCTCTGCCATGGCTTGGTCGACTAAAACCCGAAATCCCTTGGTAATTGGCATCTTGCACCTCCTCTTCGTTTTTTAAACCGTCTGGACATCAAGCCAATGCACGCGTGATGATGATTTTTTGCACATCGCTGGTGCCTTCGTAAATCTGGCACACCCGCACATCACGGTAAATGCGCTCAACCGGGAAATCGCTCACATAGCCATAACCACCCAGTGTTTGAATGGCCGCGCTGCATACCTTCTCAGCCATCTCACTCGCAAACAGCTTGGCCATGGCGGCTTCTTTCAGGCAGGGTCGGCCTGCATCACGCAAAGCCGCTGCATGCCAGATCAACTGCCGCGCCGCTTCAATCTGCGTCGCGCAATCGGCCAACCTGAAGCCAACGGCTTGGTGGTTGAAGATGGCTTGGCCAAAACTCTCGCGCTGCTTGGCGTAATCCAAAGCGCATTCAAATGCGCTGCGCGCCATGCCCACGCTTTGGGCGGCGATGCCGATACGACCGCCTTCCAAAGCACCCAGCGCAATTTTGTAGCCCTCGCCCTCTTGCCCGATCAGGTTCTCTGCCGGAATGCGGCAGTTGTCGAAGTTGATTTGCGCGGTGTCGCTGCTATGCTGCCCCAGCTTGTCCTCCAGCCGCGCCACCACGTAACCGGGTGCATCGGTGGGGACGATGAAGGCGCTCATGCCTTTTTTGCCAGCACCTTTGTCGGTCATGGCAATCACAATCGCCACCTGCCCATGCTTGCCGCTGGTGATGAACTGCTTGACGCCGTTGATGACATAGCCGTCCGCATCTTTGACCGCCGTGGTTCGCAAACCAGAGGCATCGCTGCCAACGTGCGGTTCGGTCAAACAAAATGCACCCAGCATCTGCCCCTGCGCCAAGGGCATCAACCATTGTTTCTTTTGCGCGGCGTTGCCGTAGCGCATCAAAATAGCATTGACCGGGCAGTTGGTCACGCTGATAGCCGTGCTGGTGCCACCATCGCCTGCCGCGATTTCTTCCAGCACCACAGCCAAAGTGAGGTAATCCAGATTGGCACCGCCAAATTCTTCAGGCACACAGATGCCGTAGGCACCCAATTCAGCCAAACCTTTGTGTACTTCTTTGGGGAAATGGTGTTCTTTGTCCCACTTGGCGGCTTGGGGCCACAACTGTTCTTGCGCGAAAGTGCGAACCGCGTCGCGGATCATTTCTTGGTCTTGGGTCAGCAGCATGGCTTGGTTACCAGAGTTAGTGAACAGAAATCAAATCAGCTCAATGGCCATGGCTGTCGCCTCGCCGCCGCCAATACACAAGGTCGCCAAGCCACGCTTCAGCCCGCGCGCTTGCAAGGCATGAATCAATGTCACCACGATGCGCGCACCACTCGCACCAATCGGGTGACCCAGCGCGCAAGCGCCGCCGTTGACGTTGACAATCTCATGCGACAAAGACAAATCCGCCATCAGCGCCATCGGCACAACGGCAAAAGCCTCGTTGATTTCCCACAGCTGTACGTCCTTGGCCGTCCAGCCCGCTTTGGCCAAAGCTTTTTGGGTAGCACCCAGCGGTGCGGTTGCAAACCAGTTGGGCTCCTGCGCATGGGTGGCGTGGCTGACAATGCGTGCCAGCGGCTTCACACCGCCTTTGTCAGCCGCACTTTGACGCATCAAAACAAGTGCCGCTGCACCGTCGTTGATGGATGAACTGGACGCGGCCGTGATGGTGCCGTCTTTTTTGAAGGCCGCACGCAGACTGGTGATTTTGTCGAGCTTGATTTTCCCAGGGCCCTCGTCAATGCTGATGATGGTATCGCCCGCGCGGCCTTTGACCATGACCGGTGTAATCTCAGTTGCAAATGCGCCTGATTTGATAGCTGCCTGAGCACGCTCTACGCTGGCTATGGCGAATTTATCCTGTGCTTCGCGGGTGAAGTTGTATTTGGCGGCGCAATCTTCACCAAATGTGCCCATGGAGCGACCGGCCTCGTAAGCGTCTTCCAAGCCGTCCAGCATCATGTGGTCAAAAATCTGGCCGTGCCCGATACGGATACCACTGCGGCCTTTGGGCAACAAATGCGGTGCATTGGTCATGCTTTCCATACCGCCGGCGACCATCACATCCGCACTGCCAGCTACCAGCATGTCATGTGCGAGCATGGTGGCTTTCATGCCAGAACCGCACATTTTGGACAGCGTCACCGCGCCTGCGCTGATGGGTAAACCACCCTTGAACGCGGCTTGGCGGGCGGGCGCTTGGCCTTGCCCGGCCATCAGGCAGTTGCCAAACAGCACTTCATTGACCATATCGGCAGTAATACCTGCACGCTGCACAGCGGCTTTGATGGCTGCGCCACCCAAGTCATGCGCGGCCAAACTAGAAAAATCGCCCTGGAAACCACCCATGGGGGTGCGGGCAGCTGAGACGATAACGATGGATTCAGACATGAGGGTTCTCCAAAATTTCAATAAAAAGGTTTAAACATTTACGACGTACCTGACGGTGTGGGTGCGGCTGATTGGGCATGAACAAAACGACGCTCACGCTCATAAGGAAAGACATCAAACACATGGCCTTGGGCGATCCGTTCTTTGTGGGCTTGCCAGAAAGTAGCTTCCAACAAATCCGCATGGTGCTTCATAAAAACTGCGCGCACGGCAGGGTTGCCCAGCAAAAAAGGGCCAAAGGTTTCAGGAAACACGTCTTTGGGGCCCACGCTGTACCAGACCTCACCGCTCATCTCGTCTTCTTCATTACGTGGCGCAGGCACTTTGCGGAAGTTGCAATCGGTGACGTATTCAATCTCGTCGTAGTCATAAAACACGACCTTGCCGTGCCGGGTGATGCCAAAGTTCTTCCAGAGCATGTCGCCCGGGAAGATGTTGGCGGCGACCAAGTCTTTGATGGCGTTGCCATATTCCACCACGCCACGCTCCACTTGCGCCAGTGCTCGCGCCGATTCAGAACCCGGCTGAGGCCTGCCTATTTGATCACCCAGCCCAACATCAAACGCTTCCTGCAAATAGATGTTGAGCGGAATCATGCGCCGCTCGATGTAGATGTGCTTGATGACAACTTCCAACCGCCCATCACCATCGCGGTCACTGATTTCCAGCTGGCTGGGGGCAAATTTTTCAATCTCCGCAATCAATTCATCATCAAAACGATCTCGCGGGAATGCCACTTCGCTGTATTCCAGGGTATCCGCCATACGGCCAACCCGGTCATGCTGCTTCACCAGCAGATATTTGCTTTTGATTTTCTCGCGGGTCGTGTCTTTTTGTGGGGGATAGTAGTCTTTGATGACTTTGAACACGTAGGGAAAAGAGGGCAGATCAAACACCAGCATCACCATGCCTTTGATACCCGGCGCGATGCGGAACTTGTCTGTCGAGTGGCGCAGATGGTGCAAAAAATCACGGTAGAACAATGTCTTGCCCTGCTTTTGCAAGCCCAGTGCGCTGTACACCTCATTGCGCGGTTTGCGTGGCATCATGCTGCGCAAAAACTGCACGTAGGCTGACGGCACCTCCATGTCGACCATGAAGTAAGCGCGCGCAAAACTGAACAGCGCGAGCAGGTCATCTTCACCAAACAAGGCGGCATCAATCACCAGCTGGGAGATATCTGGATTGGCCAACTGGTCTTTATCCAGGTGCAACAAGGGCAGAGCGAACGGCACTTCATTGAAGCCGTTGATGATTTTGCCAACGATGTAAGCGCCTTTATTGCGGAAAAACAAACTTGACAGTACCTGGATTTGAAAGTTAGCTCGCAGCTTGACATCTTTCATCCGCCCGCTCATGGCCTGCACAACGTAGCCCACATCCCGGTTTAAGTTTTGAAAGGGACTGCGCAAATCAAAATCGCTGACCATCGCTTCAACGGCTTCGTCCAGGCTGGCCGCTGTGGGATAGTACGACCGGTAAGTGGGACGCGCAGCGGGCTCGTCGTTTTCAATGTACTCGGTGCTGACGGCGGGGCGGACAAAAATAAAATCGTTTTGAAAGTAACTGCGGTGCAAAATCTTGGTTGTCACCGAATTGAAGAAGGTTTCTGCCAGTTCCGGCTGATGGTGGTCCACCAGCAAACCAATATAGTGCAGCTTGACCTGCTGCCATACATCCATGGCCTGCTCGCCCGCTTTGAACTCGCGTTCCAAACGGGTGGAACACTCCTTGACACGCAAGTCATAAAATTCAATCCGTTCACGCTGCGCCCGCTGCTGCCCATGCCAATCCGCCACTTCAAACCGGTGTTTTGCACGGGCTGATTCAGTACGAAACAAACGGTAATGGCGGTTGAAACCGTCCATCATGGCTTTGGCGATGTCGTAGGCAAGCGGGGAATCTAGGCGTTGCGGAAACATGATTCAGTTCTGTGCTGGCGATTCATCTTCTATTTACTATGTTTTTGATAGCTAGTGAAGCTTATTTATCGACGGCCAGCGCTTAAAACACCCTCTATCGCAGCCAGATAGAGCGATTCCAGACCATCCAGACCCGACACGGTGATGCGCAAATCCTGCAACAAGCCATCATGCACGCCATAAACCCAGCCATGCACACTGATTTGCTGACCGCGTCCCCAGGCATCCTGCAGTACCGTGCTTTGGCACACATTCACCACTTGTTCAATAGCGTTGAGTTCGACCAGCGCGTCCAAGCGCTTGGATTCAGGCAATGAATTCAGCAAATGACGATGACGATCTCGTACGTCCTGGATATGCCGAATCCAGTTGTCGGCCAACCCAATCCGAACATTGTCCAGCGCCGCTTTCACGCCACCGCAGCCGTAATGCCCAACCACCATGACGTGTTCGACTTTCAGCATTTCTACGGCAAACTGTATCGTTGACAGCGCGTTCAAGTCGGAATGCACCACGACATTGGCGACGTTGCGATGCACAAAGACCTCGCCCGGCTCCAAGCCCGTGATTTGATTCGCAGGTACACGGCTGTCGGAACAACCGATCCACATGTATTTGGGTTTTTGCTGACTTTTGAGATTCGTAAAAAATCCAGGTCGCTCGCGCTCCATTTCGGCAGCCCATGCACGGTTGTGGGCGAACAGATCTGAAATTGAAGTTGGCATGCTTGGTGTTTAAAAAATAGTTGTGATGTATTTACATTGTCTCAGCAAACAATTCCCGTCCAATCAGCATGCGGCGAATTTCGCTTGTACCCGCGCCGATTTCGTACAGTTTAGCGTCACGCCATAAACGGCCCAACGGGTAATCGTTGATGTAGCCATTTCCACCAAAAATTTGCACACCTTCGCCGGCCATCCAGGTGGCTTTTTCGGCACACCACAAAATGACCGAGGCGCAATCTTTACGCACCTGGCGCACATGCTCTGTGCCCAGCATGTCCAGATTTTTAGCCACAGTGTAGGCAAACGAACGCCCTGCTTGCAACACGGTGTACATGTCGGCTACTTTGCCTTGAATGAGCTGAAACTCGCCAATACTTTGACCAAACTGCTTGCGATCATGGATATACGGGATCACGTTGTCCATCACCGATTGCATGATGCCCAACGGCCCACCGGTCAACACAGCACGCTCATAGTCCAAACCGCTCATCAACACTTTTGCGCCGCCGTTCAAACCACCCAAAATGTGGCTTTCTGGCACTTCGACGTTCTGAAACACCAATTCACCTGTATGGCTACCCCGCATGCCGAGTTTGTTCAATTTCTGAGCGACTGAAAACCCAGGCATGCCTTTTTCAATCAAAAAAGCCGTCACACCTCGCGCACCCAGCTCTGGTTCGGTTTTGGCGTAGACCACCAGCGTATCGGCATCGGGGCCGTTGGTGATCCACATCTTGCTACCGTTGAGGAGGTAATAACCGCCCTTATCTTCTGCTTTCAGCTTCATGCTGATGACATCGCTACCTGCGCCAGGCTCGCTCATGGCTAAAGCACCGACGTGTTCACCACTGATGAGTTTGGGAAGGTATTTTTGACGCTGCTCTGAGGTGCCGTTGCGCTTGATCTGATTCACACAAAGGTTGCTGTGTGCGCCGTAGCTCAAACCCACCGAAGCAGAAGCGCGGCAGATTTCTTCCATGGCGATCATGTGCGCCAGATAACCCATGCCTGCACCGCCGTATTCTTCCGACACGGTGATGCCCAACACACCCAAATCACCCATTTTTCGCCATAAATCCATGGGGAATTGGTCGCTGCTGTCGATTTCAGCAGCACGGGGAGCAATTTCGGCTTGTGCAAAATCTCGCACCGTATCGCGCAATGCGTCGATATCTTCACCGAGTTGAAAATTGAGTCCTGGCAGGTTCATGGCGTGTCTCCGATAGGCTGATGCAATAAATCATCAGAATGAATTGTAGTTGTGGTCATGATTGACGTTTACGTAAACGTCAATCAATACACGTATTGTAGCCAGAACAATATCAAAACCTGAAAAAATTTGTTGCCGCTCTTTTGGGAGCGTGCAGAGATTCACCGTTTTTTTAAGTCGGCTCGATGGGATCTACCGGCGCTTGTGTGTGCTTGATGAACACCTGGGCGGCCCAAATACCCACTTCATACAAAAGACACATGGGGATGGCCAAAGCCAGTTGCGACACCACATCGGGCGGTGTGACGATGGCGGCGATGATGAACGCCAACACCACGAAGTATCCCCGAAAATCTTTGAGCTGCTGAATGGTCACAATGCCGATACGCGCCAACACCACCACCACAATCGGCACCTCAAAAGCCATACCAAAGGCCAAAAACATGCTGAGCACAAAGCTCAGATAGGCTTCAATATCAGGTGCAGCGGTGATGCTTTTAGGCGCAAAGCTCTGGATGAATTTAAAAACCTGACCGAAAACGAAGTAGTAACAAAACAAAACACCGATAAAAAACAAGACCGTGCTTGAAATGACCAAAGGCAACACCAGCTTTTTCTCGTGCATGTACAAACCAGGTGCTACAAAAGACCAGACCTGCCAGAGAACCACGGGCAAGGCGATTAAAAACGCCGCCATCATCATGATTTTCAAAGGCACCAGGAAGGGAGAAATCACAGAGGTGGCGATCAGCGTTGCACCTTTGGGCAAATGCGCCACCAAAGGCGCGGCCATCAAGTCATAGAGGGCGCTGGGACCTGGAAAAAACGCCAAAATACCTGCTGCAATCCCGATGGCCAGCACGATTTTTAACAAACGATCACGCAACTCCATCAAATGCTGTACAAATGGCTGTTCAGTTCCTGCGAGTTCGTCGTCTTTTGATTTTGCGTCTGCCATGGGGGTAGGGAGCTATTCTTGCTGGATTTGTAGAGACCACAAATCCATGCGCATGAATTCAGGTTGATGAATGGGGGCGAAATTTGACAACACGTGCCGCACCAGACAAGGCTTTGGTACGCACGCCGGTACGGGCTTTGTACCAATTGGGCATGGCACCCTGCTTCACACGCCACTTTTTCTTGGGGTGCTTGTACGATGGGAATTCAGCCGAACCATAGTTTGAAGAGCTGGCTGTGCTGGTGGCATCGGCCCAGTCTTTTTCAAAATCATGGACGCCACTTTGAATGGAGTTTCCCACATCCTGTGCAGCCTCTTGCATGGTGTCTTTCATCTTTTTGAGCTCATCCAACTCAATCGATTTGCTCACCTCGGCTTTGACATCCGCAATATAGCGCTGCGCCTTGCCCAGCAACGTACCCACAGTACGCGCCACGCGCGGCAGTTTTTCAGGGCCGATGACGATCAACGCCACGGCACCAATCAGGGCGATTTTGGATATACCGAGATCAATCAATGTGTATTACCTGCAGCATGCCACATCAAGACTTTTGTTTGGCTTCAACATCAATGGTGTTTTTAGCAGCGTCAGTTGCTGCGGCGCTGGTCACTTGCGCAGCGGCTTTGTCTTCAGGGGCTGCGGTGCCGTCTTTCATGCCATCTTTGAAGCCTTTGACAGCGCCGCCCAAATCTGAACCCATGTTTTTGAGTTTTTTGGTACCAAACACCATCACCACAATGAGCAGCACGATCAACCAGTGCCAAATTGAAAAAGAACCCATGACGTACTCCTAAGATTGACGAAGAATTGCAAGAATGAATGAAAATTATTTAAATTGAAATATGCGATTCATCTGATTTTAAACGGCTATCGCCTTGGCATCTAACCACGCAACCATGGCCTTGGCCCGCCCATGACATGCCAGTGCATATGGTGCACCTCTTGGCCGCCCTCAGCACCTGTATTCGCAACAATGCGGAAACCGCCCTCAGGATACGGTCTGCAACCTTCTTGCAAGGCCAACTTGGGGGCCAGAAGCATGATGCGACCCAACAAATCAGCATGTGACGCATCCACATGCGCCAGCGAGGTGATGTGCTGCTTGGGAATCAACAGAAAATGCACCGGCGCCCAAGGCGCAATGTCATGGAAGGCGAAGATATCGTCGTCTTCATACACCTTGCGCGAAGGAATTTTACCTTCGATGATTTTGCAAAAAATACAATTTGGATCGTGCGACATGTGGTTTTAAAAAATTACTGACCAACCGGCTGGCTGTTGTTCATCGCCACCATGCCACGCACGATGCGGTACAAAAACCAGATAGAAATGATGACCCAGGCAATGGCCCCCGGCACCCAGAGCAATAAAAACAAGGGAAATGTCACCACATACAGCACCCCGGCCCAGATGACCGAACGAATACGCCATGAAAAATGACTTTCTTGCCAGGTGCCGGTCGCTTCGCTCTTTTTAACCAGATCGATCACCAAAGCGACGATCAACAAAGCGATACCCACGTTGGCACCCGGCACCACGGCGGCCACGGCCACGATCAAATGCAGCACATAGCTGACCCAGCCGATGGATTTCAGCTGCTCGGCTTTCTCATTGTCCATGCCAACGCTTTTGGCTTTGACATCAATTACATCGCTCACTTCATTCATGGTTTTGCCCCTTTTGATTCATCCAACTCTCGGTTCTGAGCCTTGCGCGAGGCTTTTTCCTCCAGCCCGCTGGTACCAACGCGCTTGTCCAGCTCGGCGATGACATCTTGCGGCGATAAACCGTAATGCGCCAGCGCCACCATGCTGTGAAACCACAAATCAGCGGTTTCACTGACAATTTTCGCTTTGTCGCCGCCGTGGTCTGCGTCTTTGCAGGCCATGACCAGCTCTGTCGCTTCTTCGCCAATTTTTTTCAAAAACGCATCCGGACCCTTGTGCAACAAACGCGCGGTATAGCTGCTGTCTGGGTCACCGCCTTTGCGCGATTCAAGCACACGGGCGAGTTGGTCAAGGGAATCGTTTGAAGTCATGCGCTTATTAATTTGGGAAGCTTGTTGCAGATGGTTTATTTATAGATGGTTGTAGGGTCTTTCAAGACCGGCTCGGTGATTATCCACGCCCCATCCTTGTAAAGACTGAAAAAACAACTATGCCGACCGGTATGACAGGCCAAACCCGGCGTGTGGCCGGTTTGGGTGACTTTCATCAGCAGCACATCGTTGTCACAATCCAGTCGCAACTCATGCACGGTCTGGATGTGGCCGGATTCTTCACCTTTGAACCACAATTTGTTGCGCGAACGGCTGAAATACACCGCCCGACCCAGCTCCGCCGTCTTTTGCAGAGCTTCGCGGTTCATCCAGGCGAACATCAGCACATCGTTGCTGCCCATTTCTTGCGCGATTACGGGAACCAGCCCTTGGGCGTCCCATTTGACCTCGTCAATCCAATGTTTAGTTTCTTGCATGAGGTGATTGTAGGCAATTGAGATGCTCCGCCACATGAAGGCGAGAAGTTAAATCAAGATCCGATCAGGGCCAGATCACAGGCGAACGGGAATCCCGCGCTCATGCATACGCTGCTTGGCTTGGCCGACCGTGTATTCACCATAGTGAAAAATACTGGCAGCCAAGACCGCATCTGCGCCACCTAAAAGAATGCCATTGGCCAAATCATCCAAATTTCCGACACCGCCAGAGGCAATCACCGGCACGCTGATGGCGTCGCTGACAGCGCGGGTCAGTTCCAGGTCAAAACCTGATTTCGTGCCATCACGGTCCATGCTGGTGAGCAAAATCTCGCCTGCGCCGCGTTCGGCCATGGCTTTGGCCCAGGTCACCACGTCCAAACCGGTGTTTTGACGGCCACCGTGGCTGTAAACATCCCAACCTGCACCGATTTCAACACCGTTGACCACACGTTTGGCATCTTCGGCAGAACGCCGTTTCGCGTCAATCGCCACCACAATGCACTGGGCACCGTATTTGGCCGAAGCATCGGCAATCACGTCGGGGTTGGCAATGGCGGCTGAATTGAAGCTGGTTTTGTCTGCGCCAGCATTGAGCAAGCGCCGCACATCGTCCACCGTGCGCACGCCACCACCGACGGTCAAGGGGATGAACACCTGCGAAGCCACGGCTTCGATGATGTGAAAAATCATGTCCCGCGCGTCGCTGGTGGCGGTGATGTCAAGAAAAGTCAGCTCGTCCGCGCCCTGTTCGTTGTAGCGGGCGGCGATTTCGATTGGATCGCCTGCATCGCGCAATTCGAGGAAATTAACGCCTTTGACGACGCGGCCACCGGTGACGTCTAGGCAGGGAATGATGCGTTTAGCGAGCATAGTTTGACTTTATTATTGAATTTGACATTTTTATAAATTATGACAGAATTACAGAAATTGTCTATTTAAAAGGAGTGACATGATGACTTCCTTAGCTATGTCAGAAAACGGACGAGTGTTGATACCTGCCGCCATACGCGAAGAACTTGGTTTCAAACCCAATGGTAAGATTTTCGTCGAAATTAAAGATGGCAGCTTGGTGTTGACGCCGGCAACACAACGTTACGCACAGCTGAGAGCTTATTTCGACCAACATCTGACTCCTTTTGTGCCAAAAATAGCAGGGCAAGATAGCGTGGACGAATTTATCGCTGAACGGCGTGCTGAAGCCGCGCGTGAGGATGCCGAATGATTCATGTGCTAGATGCCTCCGCCCTGCTCGCTGTCAGCAAAGGTGAACGCGGCGCAGAATTTGTGATGGATCTCATTAATACGAAAGACTGCGTGATTAGCAGCGTCAACATGGCTGAAGTGGGCGCACGCTTTCTAGATTTAGGGCTACCCATCCATGAACTTGGCCGTGGCATGGCACAATTTAGCGTGGATATTGTTGACTTCAACCAAGAACAAGCACTGGCAAGCGCAGCCTTGCGCCCACTAACCAAATCAGCTGGCTTGTCACTGGGTGACCGCGCTTGCATCGCACTCGCGCAGCTGATGCAAGGCTGCGTTGTCACCTCTGATCGCGCTTGGCTAGACATTGCAGAAGCAACTAAAATTAAGGTGCTAATAATCCGATAGCCGGCGTATTTATTGCCTAAGTTGCTATTAAAAATATAGTAAAATATTGAAAATTAAACACCATGGTTTCCAACGGATAAACCCGTT
>JAYVJL010000055.1:0-2768 GCA_043769295.1 Polaromonas sp.
CCTCCTTCCGCGATCATGCGCGCGTGGGTGCGATTCTGGAAGGTGCGTCTGCAGGATGTGCCTGGCGTAGATCTGCGTCTCCGTTTGGTAGTTGGGCAACCAGCCCATCGTCCACGGATGGTTCTGCGGATCGTTCCACTTGCTGGCACCGGTCGACACGAAGAGTTGAGGAACCTTGCGCGTATTCAGGTAGCCGTGAACCGCGGTGTTCATTGCCGTGCCGAGCGAACCGAACATCAATAGCACCTGATCCTGCTCCACCAGCCGGCGCGTCATCTCAACGGTCTTAGGGGGGCTGTAGCCGTCGTCCAGGCTGATGAATACGATCTTGCGCCCGTTGATGCCGCCCTCGTCATTGATCTTCTTGAAGTACGCGGCCTCGACCTTGCCGATCGTGCCGTAGGCCGAAGCCGAGCCGCTGTAGGGCATCGTCTGGCCGATCTTGATCTCAGTGTCGGATGCGCCGGGGTCGTATTTTTTCTGGGCAAACGCAGCGCTCGCTGCGAGCGTCAGACCGAGGATCGTGCAGATGCTTGCAATGCAACGTGGAATCGTCATGATGACCTCCTTCCGCGATCATGCGCGCGTGGGTGCGATTCTGGAAGGTGCGTCTGCAGGATTCATCCTTCGTTTGAATGACTGTCGCAGGCCCCGCTACGATCTGCATCGTCAGGAAGGGTCGGGCCGCCGGTCGGAGGGGACGCGATGAGCGAGATCGAACGATGGCTGGAAGGGCTCGGCATGTCGGCCTATGCGCCCGCCTTCGCGGCGCAGCACATTGAATTCGATCTGGTCGCAGACCTGAGAGACGACGACCTGAAGCAACTCGGGGTCGAGGCCCTCGGCCATCGCAAGCGGCTGCTGCGTGCCATCGCCGCACTCCCAGGCGGTGGAGCCCCTGTGTTGGCCGCCCCTGCGATCCGACCAACAGCCGCTTCCCCGGTCGCGCGAGACGCCGAGCGCCGACAGCTGACCGTGATGTTCTGCGACCTGGTCGGCTCGACCGTTCTGTCACGCGAACTCGACCCCGAGGATCTGCAACGGCTCCTGCTTGACTACCACGCGAGCGTGGCCGCCGCAGTCGCGCCGTACGCGGGCCACGTGGCGCGCTTTCTCGGCGACGGTGTGCTCGTGTACTTCGGCTTCCCGCAGGCCCATGAGGACGATGCGACGCGCGCGGTGCGCGCGGCCCTGAGCGTCCTTGTGGGGCTGCGTCAGCGCTCGGGCGACAGAGTGCTGCAGGCGCGCATCGGCATCGCCACCGGCCTGGTCGTGGTCGGCGAGGTCGGCGCCGGCACCGCCGGGGCCGAACACGCCGCAAGCGGCGAGACGCCGAACCTCGCGGCGCGCTTGCAGGCCCGGGCACAGCCGGGCGAGATCGTGCTGTCGGCAGAGACGCGTGAGTTGCTCGGCCAGGCGTTTGCGCTCGAGTCGCTGGGCCGGCTTGACCTGAAGGGGTTTGTCGCACCCATCGAAGCCTGGCGCGTCGCCGGCGAACACCAGGTCGCGACCCGCTTCGAGGCGCAGCACATGCAGGGCCTGGGCGCCTTCATCGGTCGCGACAGCGAGATCGCGTTGCTGCTCGAACGCTGGGCGCTCGCGCGCGAGGGCGAGGGTCAGGCCGTGCTGCTCTCGGGCGAGGCCGGTCTTGGCAAGTCGCGCATCTGCCAGAGCCTGCGCGAGCGACTGGCCGAAGAGTCGGTGACGACGGTGCTGCTGCAGTGCTCGCCGTACTTCAGCGGCAGCGCGCTGTATCCGGTGGTCCAGCACCTCGAACGCACCGCCGGCATGGCGGCGGCTGACGCGCCCGAGGTTCGGGTGAACAGGCTCGGGCAACTGGCGAGGGCCTTACCTTCGGCTTCGCTAGGTTGCCTGCTGCGCCTGATGGGTTTGCCCGACGACGGTCGATCTTTGCCGAACGGCACCTCGCCGCAAGAGGAAAGGGCTCACACGCTGGAGGCACTGGTCGAGCTGCTGCACCGGCTTGCGGAGCAGCAACCAGTGCTGCTCTTGGTGGAGGACGCACACTGGATCGATCCGACCACCGATGAACTGCTCGGGCAGCTGGTCCAACAGTTGCGCGAGCAGCGCGTGCTGATGCTGGTGACGTGCCGGCCCCAATACACGCCTGCGTGGGGCGGCGCTGCCCCACTCACGCGCCATAGCTTGAGCCGATTGTCGCAGCGCCAATGCACTGCGCTTGTCGGCGCGGTGGCCGGCAAGCCGCTGCCCGCGGAAGTGCTCGCCGAAATCATCCGCAAGACCGACGGCATCCCGCTGTTCGTCGAGGAGTTGACGAAGACCGTCGTGCAGTCGGGCTTTATGGAAGATACGCCGTCGGGTTACCGGCTGTGTGGTCCGCTGCCGCAGTTGGCGATTCCGACCACGTTACAAGACTCGTTGATGGCGCGCCTGGATCGGCTTGCCCCAGCGAAGGAAGTTGCGCAGGTCGGCGCAGTGATCGGGCGCGAGTTCGGTCATCGACTGATAGTCCAGATACTCGATGCCATGCCGCCATCCAAGCTCGATGACGCGCTGGCCGATCTGGTGAGCTCCGAACTCGTATTTAGGCGTGGCACGGCACCCGATGCGATCTACAGCTTCAAGCATGCACTGGTGCGCGACACGGCATACAACAGCATGCTGAAGAGCCAGCGCGTGATTCGGCACCGACAGATTGCCGTCGCCCTCGAGCAAGAGGTCGCAGGCAGCGCGCCCAATCACGAGTTACTCGCCTACCACCACCAGGAAGGCGGCAACGCGGCGGA
>JAYVJL010000056.1:0-23909 GCA_043769295.1 Polaromonas sp.
CAACAAAACTTGGCGACCCCACGGGGATTCGAACCCCGGTACTCACCGTGAAAGGGTGATGTCCTAGGCCTCTAGACGATGGGGTCAAAACCTTGGAACTTCCGGTGCAGATTTTTACAAACCTGCCAACTTGCATTTTCACAAACACACTATCAACATCTTCAAAAGTATCTGGTGGAGGTAACCGGGATCGAACCGATGACCTCTTGCATGCCATGCAAGCGCTCTACCAACTGAGCTATACCCCCAATTACCTATGCATACTCTTCACCAGATTCAGTACAGAATGATTAACAAACTATGCTTGCTTCCGAGCCTTGAATTATAGCCCGAAAATAAGGTGCTTTTCAAATGCTCCTCAAACGTTTTTTCATTTCGTCTCTGGAAAACAGCGAAATAACGGCATCCAGCGATGGTGTCTGCGGTGTTCCCACCAGCAAAACGCGCACGGGCATGGCCAATTGCGGCATTTTGAGGCTGTGTGCGGTCAACACTTCTTTAATGACAGTGGCAATAGCGGCTTTGTCCCAATCGCAATTGGTCAGCTTGTCCGTCAGTGTTTGCAAGGCGGGTTTGATGGCGTCAGTCACATGCTGTGTCAAGTCTTCAGGTTTGATCTGAACATCGGCGTAAAAAACAGCAGCCCAATCCGCCAACACCACGGTGGTGTCACAACGGTCTTTGAACAAAGCGCAGATCGCTTGCAAACGGGCGTCTGCCGCAATACCGCGTTTGGCTAATTGCGCGGCCACCAGGGGCACGAGCTGCTCGTCAGACATCGCTTTGATGTGCTGCCCATTGACCCAGCGCAGCTTGGCTTCGTCAAACTGCGCCGCGCTCTTGCCCAAATGGTCGAGGTTGAACCACTGGATGAATTGTTCACGGCTAAAAATTTCATCGTCACCGTGACTCCAGCCGAGGCGCGCCAGGTAGTTGACGACTGCATCCGGCAAATAGCCATCTTCGGCAAATTGCGTGACAGGTTTGGCACCCGCACGCTTGCTCATCTTTTCGCCCTGCTCATTGAGCACGGTGGGCAGATGGGCGTAGACTGGCGGTTCTTTGCCCAAGGCTTTGAAGATGTTGATCTGGCGCGGCGTGTTGTTGACGTGGTCATCGCCACGAATGACGTGGGTGATAGCCATGTCCAGGTCATCGACCACCACGCAAAAATTGTAGGTAGGGGTGCCGATGTCGCCCAAGGGCGCGGGCCGGGCGATGACCAGGTCGTCCAATTCGTCGTTGCTGATTTCAATGCGGCCTTTAACCTTGTCTTCCCATGCCACCACGCCCGTTTGCGGGTTTTTGAAGCGCAACACGGGTTGCACGCCGGCAGGCACAGGCGGCAAGGTTTTACCCGGCTCTGGACGCCACGTGCCGTCGTAACGCGGTTTCTCTTTGGCGGCCATTTGTGTTTCACGCAAGGCATCCAGCTCAGCCACGCCCATATAGCAGGGGTAGACGTGGCCAGCAGCCACCAAATCAGCCAGGACTTCTTTGTAGCGGTCCATGCGCTGCATTTGGTAGAACGGACCTTCGTCGTAGTCCAGCCCCAACCAGGCCATGCTTTGTAAAATCACATCCACAGCTTCCTGGCTGGAACGCTCCAGGTCGGTGTCTTCAATGCGCAAAATAAAGTCGCCACCCGTGGCGCGTGCAAAAGCCCATGGATAAAGCGCCGAACGGATGTTGCCCAGATGGATAAAACCGGTGGGCGAAGGGGCGAAGCGGGTCCGCGTGCGTTGGCTTGGTTCAGTCATGGTTCAATTCAAAAATTACAGGGTATCGAGACCGCGCAACAAGTCGTTTTGCACGTCCACAGTCGCCTCCAAACCAACCGCCACACGGATCAGACTCTGCTTGATACCGGCAGCCTGGCGTTGCGCCTCTGTCATACGGCCATGCGAGGTACTGGCCGGGTGGCAGATCAGCGTTTTGGTGTCGCCCAAATTGGTCGTGCGGCATAAAATCTGTGCGCTGTCCAGGACATGGAACGCTTGTTGCCGCGCGTGATCGGGTGTGCCCTTGTTTTTCACATCAAACGACAGCACCGCCCCGCCCAGCCCTTGCCCCGTTGCGTTTTGCTGGCGCATCGCCAAAGCGTGCTGTGGGTGGCTTTTCAGGCCGGGGTAGTACACGCGCTCCACGCTGGGATGGGACTCCAGCCATTGACCCAAAGCCAATGCGCGGACCGATTGCGCCTCCATGCGAATACCCAGTGTTTCCATGCCCTTGAGCACAATCCATGCGTTGAAAGCGGACAAAGTCATACCGCCACTTTTCAAGATGGGCAGCATTTTTTCGGTGATGAGTTTTTGACTGCCGCACAAAGCACCAGCCACGACGCGACCTTGGCCATCCAGGTATTTGGTGCCTGAATGCATGACCAGGTCGGCACCCATGGAGATCGGTTTTTGCAGGGCCGGGCTGGCAAAGCAATTGTCGACGGCCAGCAAGGCACCCGCGTTGTGCGCAATATCGGCCAGCGCCTGGATGTCACACACCTCGGTGAGCGGGTTGGTGGGCGTCTCGGCAAACAGCAGTTTCGTGTTGGGACGCAGCGCGGCCTTCCACTCGGCCAGATCGGTCTGGCTGACAAAGGTGCTTTCAACGCCAAAGCGTGCAAATTCAGAACCAATCAATTTGATGGTTGAACCAAACATGGAACGCGAACACAACACATGATCGCCTGCATTCAACAAGCCCATGCACATCATGAGTGTTGCACCCATGCCAGAGGCGCTGGCAATGGACGCTTCCGCGCCTTCCAATGCCGCCAACCGGCGCTCAAATGCAGTCACGGTTGGATTGGAGTAGCGCCCGTAGGAATAGCCTTCTTCCTCGCCGGCAAAACGCCGCGCAGCGGTCGCGCTGTCGGGCTGGGCAAAACCGCTGGTGAGGTAGAGCGCCTCTGAATTCTCACCGTACTGGCTGCGCTCTACACCGACGTGCTGCGCCAGCGTGTCCAGATGTAGCCCAGGAGGCAAGTGGGTTGAAGATGATTTTGGGGTCATGGCAGGTCAAAAAATTCAAATCTATGGCAAAACGATCACGTCAGATTGGGCAGGGCAAGACGTGAACTGTCTTCCTGGTCTTCTGCCGTTTTTGAACTTTCAACGCGACTGTCACGCAAACGGCTGATGTCGCCATCGGTGATGTCACCGGTCACATACACACCATCAAAACAGGATGCATCAAACCCTGTAACGGTCGGGTTGGACGCATCTGCTTTGGGTGCCAGTTTGAAAATCGCCGCTTTCATCGCATCCACGTCCTGATAGATCAAGGCGTCGCAGCCGATGATTTCGCGGATCTGCTCGTTGGTGCGGTTGTGGGCGACCAGCTCATCCTTGGTGGGCATGTCGATGCCATAGACATTGGGGAAGCGCACGGGCGGCGCCGCACTGGCCATGTAGACCTTGTTCGCACCTGCATCGCGCGCCATTTGCACAATTTCTTTGGAGGTCGTACCGCGCACGATGGAATCGTCCACCAAGAGCACATTGCGCCCTTTGAATTCGCTGGCGATGGCGTTGAGTTTTTGGCGCACCGATTGCTTGCGCACCGCCTGGCCGGGCATGATGAAGGTGCGGCCGACATAGCGGTTTTTGACAAATCCTTCGCGGTACGGCAAACCCAGCAGATGCGCCAACTGAGCGGCGCTGGGGCGGCTGGATTCCGGAATCGGAATCACCACATCAATGTCGCTGGGTGGCACGGTCGAGATCACCCGCTTGGCGAGCGTTTCACCCAGATTCAAGCGTGCCTGGTAGACGGAGATGCCATCCATCACAGAATCGGGTCGGGCCAAATACACAAATTCAAAAATACAGGGGTTGAGCACCGGCGCTTTCGCACATTGCTGGGCATGGACGGTACCATCCAGATCGACAAACACCGCTTCACCGGGGTTTAAGTTGCGTTCAAACAGGTGTCCGGTTCCTTCCAATGCTACAGATTCACTAGCAAACATAATAGAATTTACACCTGCTTTGGCCGTTTTCCCGTAGCACATGGGGCGGATGCCAAACGGATCGCGAAATGCCAGCAAACCATGGCCGGCAATCAAAGCCACCACAGCGTAGGAGCCCCGAACGCGTTCATGCACTTTGGCCACGGCTGTAAACACATCGGCTGGTGTCAAAGTCACGCCACGCGTGGCTTTGTCCAGCTCATGGGCAAATACGTTGAGCAGGACTTCCGAATCGCTTTCTGTGTTGATGTGGCGGTGGTCGGTGACAAAAAGCTCAGACTTCAGCGCATGTGCATTGGTCAGGTTGCCGTTGTGGACCAGGACAATGCCGAATGGTGCGTTGACGTAGAACGGCTGCGCTTCTTCCTCACTATAGGCATTGCCCGCCGTGGGGTAGCGCACCTGGCCCAGGCCGCAGTTGCCCGGCAGGGAGCGCATATTGCGGGTGCGAAAAACGTCTTTGACCATGCCTTTGGCTTTGTGCATGAAAAATTTACGCTCTTGCTGCGTGGCAATACCGGCCGCATCCTGGCCGCGATGCTGCAACAACAACAAAGCGTCGTAAATCAACTGGTTGACTGGCGTGTTGCTGACAACGCCTACGATTCCGCACATAGTTAATCACCTTCAAAAAACCAAAAAACAACCGAAAACAACTGAATCAACAGCTTTTACGGCAGATACTTGCCAAATTCTTGAGGCAGCAAAGGCTTTAAACGCATCAAAACGTCCGTCAGCACACCTGCTCCTTGTGAGCTTTTCCAATCCTCATGGCTGCGCAATTGCGTCATGTTGACCACAATGGCCATGGCCAACAGCAAAATCACGCCCCGAAATAAACCAAATACAGCACCCAAGGTGCGGTCAACCGGCCGCAAACCAATGGCGGCGATGAGCTTTTTGATGAGTTGCGTCACCAAACCCGCCACGAAAGCCGTGACCACAAACACCACCACAAAAGCAACCACATAACGCAAGGACTGCGCCGACCCCGTCATGGGCAGCTTGGCGGCCACCTCTGGCGCAAACCACTGTGCCAAAACAAAAGCAGCAATCCAGACAAAAACAGACAACACCTCGTACACCAAGCCGCGCCAAGTGCCTATCAACAAAGACAACGTCAAAACACCCAGCAATCCCCAATCAACAAGTGTCATGACCCGGCAGATTCTGTACTGTTTACCGGGTTTGCTGGATATAAAAACATCAACTCAAGGCCTGTCACAGCGTCAAAATAGCCGCCGGCAGGTCTATTTTTTTGATTTTGGCAGCTGCTTTTTCAGCGTCTTCACGCTTGGCAAAAGGCCCTACGCGTACCCGCGTACGGGCACCCTCTTTGGTTTGCGCCACATGGGTGTAGGTTTTCAGGCCCACCCGCTCCAGCTTCACCCGCACTTCATGTGCTTTGGTGCCATCTGCGAACGCACCCACCTGCACCACAAATCGGCTAGCGCCATCAGCCGCCGGCTCAACAGCCGTTTTAGAAACTTCTTTCACTGATTCTTTAGCTGGCTCTTTGCCTTCAAGAATGGCTTTGGCTTTGGCACCATCATCCACCACGGCCGGCTTGGCAACAGTTTTCTCGACAGCTTTCTGAACGGGTTTGTCTACCGGCTTCGTTTCCGTTTTCTTCTCGGGTTTGGCAACGGCCTTCACTTCAGGCTTGGTCGCCGGCTTGGCCGACACCAACTCCTCTTTGGGACTCAAACTGGCTGAAGCCTGCACACCCGCAGAGGCAACAACCGGGGCAGAAACGACAGCCGCCGCAACAGGTGTCACCGGTAGCACAGGTGCAGCAACAGAAGCCGGTGGCGCGGCGGGCCTGACAGCTGCAGCCGCTGGCGTGGATGCGACAGGCATCTCCAGACGTTCCGCTTTGTCCTTGTCGGGAATACTGATTTCAATATCAACCGGAATCGGGCGCGGCTGTGTATCAAACAACAATGAAAAACCGACGACGCCTAGCACCACGAGCACCACCGCGCCAATCAAACGCTGCCTGGCGCGGGTGCGCAATGTCTCTACGCTGTCAACAGGTACATTGCTCTTGCGTGCAGCATCCTGGCCGCGCTGGCTGTCTGTTCGGGTGCGAAATATAGCCATGTAATGGAATCTTTAGATAAAAGCTGATGAAGCAGTTGACTCAGAAAATGCCGACAAGCTCAAAGGCGGCATCAAAAAGCTGTAGCGACTGACATTGACTAACATTAGTGGCTGAGGTGTTTAGCCGGCATACGCGGCACACCCTCATGCAAAACACCGCCAACAGTTAAGAAAGAACCGAATACCACGATTCTATCAGTGGGGGCTGCGGCGGCGATGGCGGCTTGCAGGGCTTGCATGGGGTCGACAAAACAATGGCCCTCCACATCCTGGCGCTTTTCCACAGCTTGCCACTTGCTTAATAATTGAGCAGCCGTGGCCGCGCGTGGGGTAGGCAGGTCGGTGAAATACCATTTATCCACCAGCGGACCCATACGCGCCAGCATGGAGGCCAGGTCTTTGTCGGCCATGGCACCGAAAACCGCGTGGGTACAAGGCGAAAACCCCATCGCGTCCAAATTGACTGCCAGCGCGGCGATGGCGTGCGGGTTGTGCCCCACGTCCAACACCAACGTCGGCTCGCCGGGGATGATCTGGAAGCGCCCCGGCAGCTCCACAAACGCCAACCCGTTGCGTACCGCTTGCGCGGTGATGGGCAAACGCTCCCGCAGCGCCGTCAACGCCGCCAGCACACCCGAGGCATTGATAAGCTGGTTTGCCCCGCGCAGGGCCGGATAGGCCAAACCGGCATAGCGCCGCCCCCGCCCCGCCCAGCCCCACTGCAGTTTGTCGCCCGAAAAGTTGAAATCGCGCCCCACCAGCCACAAATCAGCCCCAATCGCCTGGGCATGCGCTTGCACGCTGGCGGGCGGCATCGGGTCGCTCACCACGGCTGATTTGCCGGCACGCATAATGCCGGCCTTTTCAAAACCGATTTTTTCACGGGTATCGCCCAAAAACTCCATGTGGTCCAGATCGATGCTGGTGATGATGGCGCAATCGGCATCGATGATGTTGACCGCATCCAGCCGGCCACCCAGCCCGACCTCCAAAATCGCCACATCCAGCTTGGCGCGCACCATCACGTCCAGAATCGCCAAGGTCGTGAACTCAAAATACGTCAACGAGACTTCCAGCTCGTTTTTAGCCTCATTTTTGGCTCTAGCCGCCTGAACCCTTACAAAGCTTGCTATTAATTCAGAAGCAGTTACGGGGATTTCCGCAATCCGCAGCCGCTCCTCAAAATGCACCAGATGCGGCGAGGTGAACACACCCGTGCGGTAACCAGCCTGGCTCAAAATCGATTCACTCATCGCGCAGGTGGAACCTTTGCCATTGGTGCCAGCAACGGTGATCACGGGACATTCAAAGCGAATCGCCAAACGTTCGGCCACCGCGCGAACGCGTTCCAGCCCCATGTCGATGGGTTTGCTGTGCAATTGCTCGCAGTAGGCCAGCCAGTCGGCCAGTGTTTCGGGGGGTGAAGTTGTCATCCCGCTATTTTCGCCGATTGCGGCAGTGCACAATAGGCACATGGTCACTTTATATGGCATTCCCAACTGCGACACCGTTAAAAAAGCCCGCGTTTGGCTCACAGACCACGGTGTGGACTACCAATTTCACGACTTCAAAAAACAAGGCGTCCCGCCTGAGCCTCTAACGGCATGGATTGCCGCTGTCGGCTGGGAAAAGCTGCTCAACCGCAAAGGCACGACGTGGCGCAAGCTGGATGTGGCCACCCAGGCAGCGGTGGTTGATGCCGCCAGTGCCCGCCAGCTGATGCTAAGCCAGCCCAGCGTCATCAAACGCCCCGTGATGGCATGGGCAGGCCAACAGGATGTGACTGTGGGGTTTGACGCTGCCGACTGGTCAAATCGGCAAAAATAGCCAGAAATGGACCCATAACCAGTTCAAAACCGGTATAAATGCCAAATTAATGCTTAAATTAAGCTCTAGCCGGCGTATTTATTGCCTGAGTTGCTATTAAATTTATAGTATTTAGATCTCCCTAATTCTACCCACACGCTGTTTTTAAACAAACAGTTACAGTACCTTTACACAAACGTTGCCTCGCGCTTACATCTGCGGTCGGCTGGCGGGCCTAGACTGGCGTTGTAGGTTCACTGGTGTGACATTCTGAGCCATCCGCTCAAAGCACAACAGGCCTTCATCAAACTGGGAGCGCATCATGAAGAAGAATATTGCAAAAAGTGCCATTTTGGTAGCCACCCTCGCCGCTGCAGGCATGGGTGCAAGCGTGGCACAGGCGGCCGAATTTGGCTATGTGATCTCTAGCACCCCTGTGGTGCAACAGATCAGCGTGCCACGCCAAGTGTGCACCACCACGCAAGTGCAAAGCCAGGTCCGCGGCGGCGGCGGGGCGTTGATAGGCGCATTGGTTGGCGGTGCTGTGGGCAACCAGTTTGGCCGTGGTAATGGCTCAGGGGGCCGTGCGGCGGCTACCTTGATTGGTGCTGTAGGCGGCGGTTTGGTCGGTGACCAGATTGAAGCGCAAAACTACGGCGGCTACCCCGTGACGCAAAATGTGCAGCAATGCCACACCGAAAACACCGTTGAAAGCCGCACCGTGGCCTACAACGTGCTGTATGAATACGCAGGCCAGCGCTACACCGTGCAAATGCCGCAGCAACCGGGCAACCGCATCGCGTTGCAAGTGTCCACCGTGGGGCAAAGCTACTATGCACAACCCATGGGTGTGCAAGTGCTGACACAGCCTGCCTACTATGCGCCACCCTTACAGACGGTGACCTACCAGTCCGGCTATCAGTCCAGTTACATACGCCCTGCCGTGACTGTGGCACCTGTGTATGAGGCCTACCCCCGCCCCTACTACGGCCCCAACTATTGGCACCATCGTGACCGTGACTGGCGCTAAGCTAAGCCAAAGGGTGCCAAGTCCTTGATCCCTTCGGCCGCCGTAAACGACCGAGCCTGTCCAGAGACCCCAAATACGCCTTGTTTAGGCTGTGTTTGGGGTCTTTGTCGTTCAGGACGCGCCTCATCGACCAACAGAGTCCTTTAAAATGGTGGATTGCCAGCCTGACTGGCGCCATTTTTTGACTTTCCTGATCCTTGTCGAATTTCCCCGGATTTTTATGACCACCACCATCCTCCAACACCTGCCCGTCTACCAAAAAGTCGGCATCGCCTTCTCCGGCGGCCTGGACACCAGCGCCGCTCTGCACTGGATGAAGCTCAAAGGCGCGGTGCCCTACGCTTACACCGCCAACCTGGGCCAGCCTGACGAGCCAGATTACGAAGAAATTCCCCGCAAAGCCATGGAATATGGGGCTGAGGCGGCGCGATTGATTGACTGCCGCAGCCAGCTCGCCCACGAAGGCATTGCCGCGCTGCAAGCCGGTGCTTTCCACATCTCCACCGCTGGCGTGACCTACTTCAACACCACACCGCTGGGCCGCGCCGTCACGGGCACCATGCTGGTGGCTGCGATGAAGGAGGACGACGTCAACATCTGGGGCGACGGCAGCACCTTCAAAGGCAACGACATCGAGCGTTTTTACCGCTACGGTCTGCTGACCAACCCATCGCTGAAAATCTACAAACCTTGGCTGGACCAGGCCTTCATCGACGAACTCGGTGGCCGTTCTGAGATGTCGGCCTTCATGACGCAGCACGGTTTTGGCTACAAGATGTCGGCCGAAAAAGCCTACTCCACCGACTCGAACATGCTGGGCGCGACGCATGAAGCCAAAGACCTGGAGTTTTTGAACAGCGGCATCACAATCGTCAAACCCATCATGGGCGTGGCTTTCTGGAAGGACGACGTTGTCGTCAAAGCCGAAACCGTGTCCGTGCGCTTTGAAGAAGGCCGCCCGGTTGCGTTGAACGGCGTTGAATACCCCGATCTGGTCGAACTGATTCTGGAGGCCAACCGCATCGGTGGTCGCCACGGGCTGGGCATGAGCGACCAGATTGAAAACCGCATCATCGAAGCGAAAAGCCGTGGCATCTACGAAGCCCCCGGCCTGGCCTTGCTGTTCATCGCCTACGAGCGCCTGCTCACCGGCATCCACAACGAAGACACGATCGAGCAATACCGCTTGAACGGGCTGAAACTCGGGCGCTTGCTCTACCAAGGCCGCTGGTTTGACTCGCAAGCCATCATGCTGCGCGAATCCGCCCAGCGCTGGATTGCACGCGCCATCACAGGCGAAGTGACGCTGGAACTGCGCCGTGGCAACGACTACTCGCTGCTCAACACCGAGTCCGCCAATCTGACCTACAAGCCCGAGCGCCTGTCCATGGAAAAGGTCGAAGACGCGCCGTTCTCTCCGCTGGACCGCATCGGCCAGCTCACCATGCGCAACCTGGACATCATGGACACCCGCGATAAGCTCAGTATTTATGTCAAATCCGGCCTGCTGACCATGGGTTCCAGCACCGCACTGCCGCAATTGGGTGATGACAAAAACAATACCAAATAATCATCAACTAATTTCCGAAACATCCTCCAAGCATTGAAGGTGCATGCTTTTTGACCATCAATTCGCGGAAGTCGTTTCAAAATATTTTTTCGCACTTCTGACGAACAACATATTCATTGACAATGCACAATCAAGGTAATAGACAGGAGAATTGACGATGTTGACCCGCGCACGAATCAAAAACTTTAAAGCATGGCGTGACACAGGCGATATCCGCTTAGCTCCACTAACTGTAATTTTCGGAGGAAACAGCGCAGGTAAAAGCAGCTTAGGTCACTTGCTGCTAGCGTTAAAGCAGACTGCATTGTTGTCTGATCGTAAAAGATCACTACACCTTGGTGATCCGAACTCCTTAATTGATTTAGGTACTTTTGCTGATTGTTTGTATGGACATGACACATCTAACAAACTAGAATTTTCGCTTCAATGGAAGCTATCAACTGAACTCAGTGTTGAGAATACCTTAAACCCAAAAAAAGAGATATATCAAGGCAATGAGTTATCACTAGACGCGACCCTGAAGGCGGGAAAATCAGACCAACCTGAAATAGAAAAGATTCGGTATGCTTTGATCAAGGATGGGAAACAGACACTAGAAATTAATCAAACGCCGGATAACTCACTCATTGCAGAACCCTTAAAGCTAATTAAATCCGTGGGCCGCAGTTGGAAGCTGGATTCTCCAGAAAAATTTTATCGATTTGCGGATGCAACTTTAGCTCGCTTTCAAAATGCAGGATTTTTAGCTGACTTTTCCCTCGAAGTGGAAAGGATGCTAAATGCGCTTTTCTATCTCGGTCCCTTACGCAGCCATCCAGAACGGATTTACCCATGGTCTGGTGATACGCCGCAAGACGTAGGCATGCGGGGTGAATATGCAGTAGCTGCTTTATTGGCTGCCGAACGAGATTCGCGCCAATTAAATCGCGGGAGAGGAAAACAACTAAATGCGTTTGCCGCCTTTATTGCAAAGTGGCTGACTGAGCTAGGTGTGATCCATAGTTTCAGTGTAAAACCGGTGGCAAAAGGTCGCAAAGAATATGAGGTTCTCATCAAAACCCATGCCGATGCGCCAGAAGTGAAACTTACTGATGTAGGTTTTGGTATTTCGCAAGTGCTGCCTGCTTTGGTCGAAGCATTTTACGCACCGCCCAACTCCACTGTCTGGATGGAGCAGCCAGAAATTCATTTGCACCCCCAAGTACAAGCGCGCTTGGCCGATGCTTTTATCAGTGCGGTACAGGCATGGGAAGGTGGGCAACCGCGTAATGTTCAATTGATTGTGGAAAGCCACTCTGAGCATTTTTTAAGTCGTCTCCAGCGTCGCGTAGCAGAAGGAGTCATCGCGCCGGAAGATGTTGCTATCTATTTTTGCAAACGATCTGGTAAATCCGCTGAATTGCAACCGCTGCAATTGGACTTGTATGGAAACATTCAAAACTGGCCCGACAATTTCTTCGGTGATGAGATGGAAGATATTGCCGCCCGCACTACAGCGGCAATGCAACGAAAAATTACTGACCGCAAAGGAAAGATAGCATGACTGGTGTTGTAGTGGTCGACACCAACGTAATCAATGTAGCCAACAATGATCATTCCGAAGCCTCGCCTGAATGTGTGATCGAATGCGTAAATCGGCTGCAAAGGCTCATGCGGAATGGATCTATCGTAGTTGACGATGCTTATCGTATAGTTAATGAATATCAAAATAAAACTAGCCCCAAAACGGGCAAAGGTGCAGGTGATGTTTTTTTAAAATGGGTTTTGACCCACATGGCTAGCCCAAACAGGGTTCAACTGGTAACACTTACGGAAATCTCTGAGGATCATTTTGCCGAGTTTCCGGTACCTTCCTTGGAGGCAGCATTTGATCGGTCTGATCGCAAGTTTGCTGCTGTTGCAAATGCGCATCCAGATAAACCGCCTATTTGGCAGGCAGTAGACTGCAAGTGGCTAGACTGGTGGCCTCAATTACATGCGGCGAAGGTCAAAGTAGAGTTCTTATGCGACGCAGATGTTTGTCGTTTTTACCAAAAAAAGTTTCCCCGTAAACCTGTGCCAGCACTACCGTGACTCATTTTTACCGCTTCCCACATACGCCACATATTGCATGGCTTGCATCTGGTAAGCCCCGCGATGATAAGGTTCTGTCACCGACAGAGGTCAGTGAATTGCTAGCGGATGAAGTTGTGGTTGAGGAAAAACTCGATGGTGCAAACCTAGGCTTTTCTGTATCCACAGAAGGTCAATTACGCGCGCAAAATCGAGGCCAGTACCTACAGGCACCATTTCATGGTCAATTTACAAAGCTCAAGCCATGGTTATCTATCCATGAAGAGCGCATGTTTGATGCGCTTGGCAGCAACTTAATGGCGTTTGGGGAATGGTGTGCCGCGCGTCATTCACTTGACTACGCAAGTTTACCCGATTGGTGGTTGCTGTTTGATATTTACGACCGAAGTGCTGGACGCTTCTGGAGCACTGTTCGACGCAACGCATGGGCGAAAACGAATGGATTTCTGACCGTACCACGCTTACACAGTGGAAAGACTACGTTGATCCAACTCAAGGATGATTTTTTAAATCGACCGAGTTGTTTTAGATCAAACTATTTGGAGGGTTTGGTGATTCGTAAAGAGGATCCATCATGGCTGCAATCTCGTGCCAAATTGGTTCGAGCAGACTTTACACAAGCCATGGATAGTCACTGGCGTAGTCGTCCTCTGAATTGGAATCAGTTGACAACAAAATCGCAATAGGTATACAAACCAAGCTCAAATGAATGACAGCTTTTAAACAACCATCCTTTAAAAATCATGACAACAGAAACTCTTAGCAACGTTACCGTCGCCACCCAAGCCAGCGTTTTCTTTGACGGCAAATGCGTCAGCCACCAACTCACCTTTGCGGATGGCACCAAAAAATCCGTTGGTGTGGTGCTGCCCTCCGCCCTCACTTTCAATACCGGTGCGGCTGAAATCATGGAATGTACTGGCGGCAGCTGCGAGTACAAATTGGCGGGCACTGACGCTTGGGTGACGTCTGCCGCAGGAACCAAATTCAGTGTTCCAGGCAATTCCAGCTTCGACATCCGCGTGACCGAGGCGTACCACTACATCTGCCATTTCGGTTGATTGACCTTGGTTTAGCCAGTCGCACACTAACTAAAAGCCACGCACTGCGCGGTCTTTTAGTTGATTGATCACTCACACCACGACCGGCTCAGGCTCTAATTTAATGCCAAAGCGCTCATACACACTGGTTTGAATCGCCTTTGCCAAGGTCATGACCTCACCGCCCGTGGCGCTCAGCGCCGTGGTGCGGCCTGTGCCTGACCCGGTGTTGACCAAAACAAGCGCCTGCTTTTCATACACCGCCGCATTGCCCACGCTTTTGCCCTTCCAGCCACAGGCGTCTATCAACCAGCCAGCCGCCAGTTTGACGGAGCCATCGTCCATCAGGTAGTGCACGATTTTGGGCTCCCGCTGGATGATGTCGGCGCACTGCTCGGCGCTGACCGTGGGGTTTTTGAAAAAGCTGCCAGCGTTGCCGATAACGTTCGGGTCGGGCAGTTTGGCTTTGCGGATGTCACAAATCCACTCATAAATTTGTAGCGGTTTGGGCAAGTAATTCGCCGGATCCAAGCCTAATTCCGTCATTTTTCGGTCGATATCGGCATAACCCAGCACCGGTTTGCAGTCTTTGGGCAGCGCAAAGCGCACGTGGGTGATGAGCGCTTTGCCGCTGAGGCCAAAGTCACCCTTACGCGCAGGAATGTGCTTGAACACCGAGTCGCGGTAACCAAAAGCGCATTGGGCGGCGTTCAGGGTGAAGGTCTCGCCGGTTTCAAGGTGGATGGCGTCCAGCTCGTGGAAGCGGTCCTGCAGCTCCACGCCATAGGCACCGATATTTTGCACCGGGCTGGCCCCGACGGAGCCTGGAATCAGCGCCAGATTTTCCAGACCGGGGTAGCCGCTATACAGCGTCCAGGTCACAAAATCATGCCAGTTTTCACCCGCGCCGGCCTCCACAATCCAGTGTTTGTCGGTCTCGCTGATCAGATGACTGCCTTTGATCTCGACTTTCAACACCAGCGGCACAATGTCACCCGCAATGACAATGTTGCTGCCGCCGCCCAGTACAAATTTGGGCTGCGCCTTCAAATGCGGGTCGGCCAGCACCTGCAAAGCGTCTGCAACCGCGCCAATTCGCACCAAAGTTTGTGCTTTGGCAACGATATGGAAAGTATTGAGGGCCTCCAGGGCTACATTTTTCTCGATGAACATGGGACAATTGTCGCATTCAATTTTTGTAACAATCACTTCATCGTTTCGTAATTCCCTTAATTTTCTCTCAAATCAACTAGAACCATCCCCATGCCAACATTTGACATCGTTTGCGAAGCCAATTTCGTAGAAATTAAAAACGCGGTGGAAAACACCGCCAAAGAAATCAACACCCGTTTTGACTTCAAAGGCACTTCCGCCGCCGTGGAACTGAAAGAAAAAGACAAGGAAATCATCGTTTTTGGTGATGCCGCTTTCCAGCTCGACCAGGTGGAGGACGTGCTACGCAACAAACTGACCAAGCGCAGTGTCGATATCCGTTTTTTGGACAAAGGCGACATGCAAAAAATTGGCGGGGACAAGGTCAAAGTCCACATCAAGGTCAAAAACGGCATTGAGGCCGAGCAAGCCAAGAAAATCACCAAGCTGCTCAAAGAAAGCAAACTCAAGGTGCAGGCCGCGATTCAGGGCGATGCGATTCGCGTTACCGGTGCCAAGCGTGACGATCTACAGGCAGCAATGGCGCTGATCCGCTCGGATATTACCGACGTGCCCGTCAGTTTCGATAACTTCCGCGACTGAAGCATGGCCCCCACGCTTTTCGCTTCGCGTAATGCGCTGCCCCCCGAGGGGGCTGTGCTTGCTTGGGGCGGCCCGGCGCGGCGCACGCTTTATCTGCTTGGTCTGCTGCTCGCGGCAACGTTGGCGCAATCCCAATCCGTCACCCTGACCGGCATGGTCGGCAGCAAGGCGCTGTTGATTGTGGATGGGAGCGAGCCGAAAATTGTGGCTGCGGGTGAGAGCTACAAGGGCGTCAAAATCGTCTCGACAGCGGGTGATTCGGCTGTGCTGGAGATCAACGGCAAGCGCCACAACACCCGTATTGGCGATTCGCCGGTCAGCGTGGGTGGTGGGCAAACGGGTGGCAGTGGCACCAAGATTGTCATGATCGCTGGTGACGGTGGCCACTTCATGGCGCAGGGCAGCATCAATGGCAAATCGACGCAGTTCATGGTCGATACAGGAGCCACAGCCGTGTCTATGGGTGCAGCTCAGGCGCAGCAAATGGGTTTGAACTACACTGCTGGCCGACCCGTGCGGATGAACACCGCCAACGGACAAGTCATGGGTTACTTGTTAACCTTGAACTCTGTGCGGGTGGGTGACGTGGAAGTCTTCAATGTCGACGCCATCGTGTCCCAGCAATCGATGCCTTTTGTGCTGCTGGGCAACAGCTTTTTAACGCGGTTTTCCATGCGCCGGGATAGCGACCAGATGGTACTGGAGCGCCGCTTTTAAACGGCGCGACAAGGCTGAATCAGCTCTTTTCAGCCTTTTTTGTTGCCAAAAACCAGCAGCAAACCACCTATCACAATCGCGCCCACGCCCGCCCAGATGGGGACATTGACTGTTTCTTTTTCTTTCACTGACAACTCCAACGGCCCGAGTTTGAGTTGTGAGGTCTGCTTGGTGTAGCTGAAGCTGCCGTACAGCAAGCCCAAAGCACCACCGATGATCAGCAAAATGGCCACAAGTTTGACTGCGTTCATGAATAGGTTTCCAAAAAAATAGGTGAAACGATTATGCGCCGCCGAATCAAAATAAGTTAAAAATCTGCAGAAAGCGGCAAAAAACTACGAAATTTCATAGCAGTCTAGGCAATAAATACGCCGGCTAGACGCCAATTTTACCTCCAAAACTGCTCGAATCTGCTCAAATCTGCCAATACCTAATGTCTGGCTGATTTTTTACCGGTCAGCTTGTCTGCCGTTTTTTTCTCACCCAGCTTGGACTCTTTGCCTTGAATCAGCCGCGTGATGTTCTCACTGTGGCGGTAGGCCAAAAGTACGGCCATGACGACGAGCATGAGGGTGATGTAGCGGTCGGCAGACCACAGCACAGTATTGCCAAACAGGTAGCACACGGGAGCAAAAGCCGCGGCGACCAGAGATGCCAGCGACACATAGCGAAAGAAGTAAAGAATGACGGCAAAGCTGATGACGCAGGCCAAGCCCAGCGCCCAGTGCACGCCGAACAGCACGCCCACAGCCGTGGCGACGCCTTTACCGCCTACAAACTTGAAGAACACCGGGTACAAATGCCCTAAAAACGCAGCAAGGCCAACCAGGGCGACTGTGCCGTCATCCAGTCCATAGGCTTTACCAAAGAGATGCACCAAGAGCACAGGGACAAAGCCTTTGAGGGCGTCCAGTACCAGCGTGATGATGGCGGCGGGTCTGCTGCCTGAGCGCAGCACATTGGTGGCACCGGGGTTTTTACTGCCAAAGGTGCGCGGGTCGTTCAAGCCCATCACACGGCTGACGATGACGGCGAAGGACAGCGAGCCCAGCAAATACGCGGCAATGGCTGCCAAGATAGGGTAAAAAGTGCCGATAGAAGTGCCCATATTGTCCAAAATGTCTCCCGTTCTTATTCTATTGTTCCCCGCCTGCCGTGCCTGGACGGTGTGAAGAGCGTCTAAAAATGATTATGCCAGCGCGCACTGCACCGGGCGAGCGCCCAGCAGTAGCGTCAGTTTCAGTTCGTGACATGCTGCGCTTCAAGCCTGATGTTGTTCCTCGGCGGGCGTCACCGCACGGTACAGGGCGCGAAGCAGGTCTGACTGGGTGATGATGCCGACCAGTCTGTTTTCATGGTCGATAACAGGAATGTACTGATGCCCGCCTTTTGAAAACATGGGCACCAGCTCAATGGCATGCTTGGTCAAATTAATCACTTGGACCCGCCGGGTCATGATCTGGCCCACCACTTCGGACTTGTCCGAATGGCTGCTGCCGCTGCGCTGCAAAAACGTCTTCAACCGCCCCCGAATGCCGCTGTGGTCGTCCAGATCAATCTGGCGCATGAAATCTGCCGCAGTCACGATGCCGACAATGCGCCGGGAGCGGTCGATGACCGGCAAGGCCTTGATGTGCCGCTGACGCATGAGGCTCCAGGCTTCGTCCAGAGGCGTGCCAAACTGCACCGCCAGCGGGTCTGGCGACATGATGTCGGCACAGCGCAGCTCACCCAGATTGCGCTGGTACGCCGCCAGCTCTGCGTGGTGCAAGAGGGCCGTCAAATCATCCCGGCTGACATCCAGAACCTGGTTGTAGCGCGCCAGAGCCACATCCAGATCAGCCGGGCTGAATCGGCTGGCTTCTGCGGGTGCGGCCACCGGCGCGCGCTGGGTATGCGGGTAGCGGCGACCTGTCAGATTGTTGTAGAGCATGCCAGCCATCACCAGCAGCGTGGCGTTGAGCAGCACGGGATACAGCGCAAACTTGTAGCTGGTCATATGCAATATGACCGCCAGCAAGGCCGTTGCGCCGCCAGGTGGGTGCAAACACCGAAAAAGAAACATCAAAGCCACCGCGCTGCCAACGCCCACCGACGCAGCCAGGGCGGGGTCGGCGATGGTGTTGGCGCAAAAAATCCCGGCCAGCGCAGAAATGGTGTTGCCGCCCAACACAGCCCAAGGTTGCGCCATGGGGCTGGCAGGCAGGGCAAACACAATCACAGCGCTAGCACCCATGGGGGCAACCAGCCAGGCGACCGGGGTGCCGCCGCCGTTGAACCAGCGGCTGGCCACCGCCGTCACCACAATGCCAAAGCCCACACCTAAAAATGCCCGCCAGCGCTCTTTATTGTCGACCTGCAAAGGCGCGGCCAGAAAACTGGTGGACAGGCCGTTGAGGAAATTTTTGATCGACAACACTGTGCCAAAACCCGTGCCAGCGCCGCCGTTTACTGCGCCGGGTCGCGGATTTCCCAGCGGATGGCGTCGATCTTGGCCAGCAACTCGGGCGACAGCGTCGTGCCGTAGGCGTCGATGCACTCGTCCAGCTGCGCCACGGTGCGCACACCGATGATGGTGCTGGCGATCTGCCATTTGGTATAGCAAAAAGCCAGTGCCATCTGGGTTGGCGTCATGCCATTTTCAATAGCCAGCGCGTTGTAGCGGCGCGCGCCTGTCATGGCCTCGGGGCGGCCCCAGCGTTGTTTGCGGGTGGATTCAAACATCGCCAAACGCGCATCCGCTGGTGCGTCCTCGCCGGTCAGACCGCTCTTGTCGAACTTGCCGGTCAACAGCCCAAACGCCAGCGGCGAATACGGGATTTGCGAAACGCCCAAGCGGTGCATGGTTTCATCCAGACCGTTTTCAAGGGTGCGGTTGAGCAGGCAATACGGGTTTTGCACGGTGGCGATCTTGGGCAGGCCGTGTTGCTCGGCCAGGCGCACAAACTCGTGCACGCCGTAAGACGACTCGTTGGACAGGCCAATGGCGCGGACTTTGCCCGCTTGCACCAGTTTGCCAAGCGCTTGCAGTTGCTCGTGAATAGACGTGACAGCCATGTCTTTGCTGGGGTCGTAATACAGATTGCCAAATGCCGGCACGTTGCGCGACGGCCAGTGGATCTGGTACAGGTCGATCACATCGGTTTTCAGGCGCTTCAAGCTGGCATCGCAGGCGTCCAGCATCATCTGCTGGGTCAGGTCGGGACTGCCTTCGCGTATCCAGTTCATGCCGCGCGCGGGGCCGGCCACTTTGGTCGCCAGTAAAAACTTCTCCCGCACACCGGGGCGCTGCGACAACCAGTTGCCGATGATGATTTCGGTATGGTTGTACGTGCCCGGGCGCGGCGGCACGGCGTACATCTCGGCCGTGTCAAAAAAGTTGATGCCGCGCTCGATGGCACGGTCCATGATCTTGAAGGCGGTTGGTTCATCCACCTGCTCGCCAAAAATCATGGTGCCCAGGCAAATGGGGGTGACGTTGAGCGGGCTGGAACCGAGTTGGACGAGGGGGGCGGATTTAAAAGATGTCATGGGTGGATGGCTTATTGCGTTGTCTAAGTTGTCTGAAAATGCGATGAAGTGGGCCGATTTTAGTCAGAGACGCGTTTTGACGTGTCGCGCGGATGTCGATTCACGGGCTGTTTACTTGATCTTGGCCTGCTTTCAACCTTGGCTTGAATTCTCATCTGCGCCCGCTCCTCCTCCACCAGCCGCAGCACGCGGCGCTGCACTTTGCCGGTGGTGGTCATGGGCAGGGCGTCGATGAATTCGATCTCCTTCGGGTATTCGTAGGGCGCGAGCAGGCTTTTGACGTGCAATTGCAGCTGGATGACGAGCTGCGCATCGTGCTTTTCCAGATTGACGGTGTCAATTTGACCTCCAGCCGGCGTATATATTGCCCGAGTAGCTATAAAATCAGGAGCAAGTACAACATAGGCCTTGACCACCGCGCCACGCTCGGCGTCCGGCTTGGGGACGACGGCGGCGTTGGCCACGGCGGGGTGCTTGACCAGGCAGTTCTCGATCTCGCTGGGGCCGATGCGGTAGCCGGCGGCTTTGAAGACGTCGTCCGCCCGGCCCTGGTACCAGAGGTAGCCGTCGGCGTCGCGGCTGGCTAAATCACCTGTTCGGCACCAGTCACCGGTGAATTTGCCTTGGGTGGAGGCTTCGTTCTTCCAGTAACCCAGAAAAAAGATCGGGTCGGGGTGACCATGAACGTCAAAACGGTTCACCGCCACGTCGCCGGGCACACCAACGGGGCATTCATTCCCCTCATCGTCGATCACCGCAACGCGGTGGCCTGGGTAGGGTTTGCCCATACTGCCCGGTTTGGCTGGCCATCTTGCGGAACAGTTGCCGACGATATAGTTGATTTCGGTCTGCCCGAACATTTCGTTCACCGTCACGTCCAACTGCGTTTTGCAGTAGTCAAACACCGCATCGCCCACGGCCTCGCCGGCGCTCATCATCGCCTGCAACTTGAGTTTGAAGTGTTTTTTCGGCTCCGGGTAGGCCTTCATCATGGCTTTGAGCGCTGTGGGGAAAAGAAAGGTGTGGGTCACACCCTGGGTTTGCATCAGCTCAAAAGCCGCTTCTGGGCTGAACCGGCCCCTGAAAGCGATGATGTTGCGGCCAAAGTACAGCGTGGGCAGCAAGGCGTCCATCAGCCCGCCGGTCCAGGCCCAGTCGGCGGGGCTCCAAAAGATGGCTTGGGAGTCTTTGTTTTTCACCCCATCAAAGCCAAACCAGTTTTGGCTGCAGACAAAACCGGTCAGGTTGCCGATCAGCGCCCGATGCGGGATCAGCGCGCCTTTGGGCGGACCCGTCGTGCCGCTGGTGTAGATCAGGATGGCACCGTCGGATGCTAATGTTTTGATAGCAGTGTAGGAAATAGATACGCCGGCTAGAGCCATATTCATCTCTAAATCGACGGTTTTATCACCTTTTCCACCCTTTTCAGCCCCAACACCCATGCCCACACCGACCCCAATGACCTTTCGCAGCGCCGGGCAACTTGCTCGCACGGACTGGATGCTGGTAGCCGAGGATTCATCGCAAATCGCCAGCACGGCGTCGCTGTCTTGCAGACGGTATTGCAGCGCCTCGGGACCAAACAAAATCGACAGCGGCACGGCCACCGCGCCCATTTGCAGCACCGCCATGTAGGCGACTGCGGTCTCAAAGCGCTGCGGCAGGACGATGGCCACGCGGTCACCACGTTTCACGCCGAGTTTGGTGAGCAAATTGGAGAGTTTGTTGGCGGCCTGGTGGAGCTGGCGGTAGCTGTAAGTGGTTGATTTTTCAGCGCTTTGCCCCGCCACATGCTCCCGAATGGCGACTCTGGTAGGTGTTTGTTTGGCCCAGCGGGTGCAGCAGGCTTGGGCGATGTTGAAATCATCAGGCACCAGCCAGCGGAACTGGCTGTGCAGACTGACATATGCATCATTTTTAAGGGTGTCCTGCAGTTGACTCGTCGCCATGATGGGTCTCCTATTTGTCTTTATGATGCTGCAATGCACCAAACATCTCTTGAATACAGCGTCAAGCGCGCGCCACGCAGCGAATTTATACCGATCCGGAACCTGAATTATCACGTTCTGGTGTGGGGCGAATCAAGCGCCACCAGTCCGTCCACGGACTCAACCTTACCACCGTTGGTGTTGATGCACGGCTGGATGGATGTGGCCGCGTCCTACCAGTTCATGGTGGACGCGTTGAGTGAGGCGTTTTTTGCGAACCGCCTCATCATCGCCGCCGACTGGCGCGGTTACGGCAAAACCACAGGCGCGGCTACCGACAACTATTGGTTCCCCGACTACCTGGCCGACCTTGACTTTTTGCTGGACCACTATGCCCCGAATCAACCGGTCGACCTGGTTGGCCACAGCATGGGCGGCAATGTGGTGATGATGTACGCCGGCAGCCGGCCCGAGCGGGTGCGCCGCCTGGTCAACCTGGAAGGTTTTGGCATGCCTGAAAACCGACCTTCCCAAGCGCCTGGCCGCTACGCCAAGTGGATGGATGAACTGAAAAGCTTGCAGCGCGGTGACATGACGCTGAAAGCCTACGACTCGTCCGAGGGTGTGGCCCGCCGGCTAATGAAAACCAACCCGCGCCTGGCCCGGGATGAAACCGGTATCGCCAAGGCCAACTGGCTGGCGACCCACTGGGCGGCCGAAAATGCAGCGGGCCAATGGGAGATTTTGGGCGACCCAGCCCACAAAATCACCAACGCCAATCTGTCCAACCTGGCCGAGGCGCTGGAACTGTACAAATGCATCACCGCGCCCGTGCTGGCGGTGGAGGCCAGTGATGATTCCATGAGCACCTGGTGGGCAGGCAAATACTCGCTGGACCAATACCATGAGCGGCTGAAAAGCGTGCCCAACTGCACGGTGGCGGTGATTGACGATGCCGGGCACATGCTGCACCACGACCAGCCGCTTGAACTGGCGCGGATGATTGAGGGATTTGTTGCTACGTAAATTGCTTACTCTTTCAAAGCACGTTTGAACTCACCGCTGTCTTTTGAAAGGTTAAATTCAGACGGCAGCAGGCTACCTTAAAAAGCACGATTGTACCAATGAGGCCTATAATAGGCATGTTGTCCATCATTTGGAGAAAATCATGCAAACCTTAACATCTCGCGACGTGCAAACCCGCTTTGGTGCGGTGCTTGACCTTGCCAAGCGCGAACCCATAACCATTACGCAATACGGCCGTCCAGTGATTGTGATGATGAGTTTAGAAGAGGCGCAGCAACTTCAAAGCCTGCGTGCCAACCGGCGTTTTGGCGATTTCATGAATGCGCTTCCAGTGAGTCCAGCCGCCGAACAATTGACGGATGCAGATGTAACAAAGCTGGTGCATGAACTCCGCTAAATACATTGTTGTTGACACCAGTGTATTGATCAGCGCGCTACTCAAACCCAGTTCCATCCCCGCACTGGCGCTTGCGCAGGCCAGGACTTTGTTCACCCTTGCCGTCTCAACTGACACATTGACCGAGCTTGCGCGCGTGCTGTCGCGGGACTATTTGACGCGTTACCGCACGGTCGACGAGCGCGAGCAGTTTTTACTGCGCTACAGCGAGTTGACTGAGTTAATCAACGTTACAGTGCACGTGACGGACTGTCGCGACCCCAAAGACAACAAGTTTTTAGAACTCGCTTTGGCAGCAAATGCGTCCATTCTCGTATCGAGCGACTCTGACTTGCTGGTGCTGCATCCTTACCGCAGTATTCAAATTTTGACACCTGCGGACTTTTTGAAACGTGAGAAAATGCACGGTTAGCTTCTGAACACGCTCAGAATGCATCTCACAGAACACGCAAGGATTTCCTCATGGACGCAGAACAAATCAACAGTATTGGCAGCCACTTGGTCGATTTGACCGCACGGACGCTGGATTTACGGGGGTATCTTTGACTACGATGCCAAATCTGAGCGTCTGCGCACGGTCAATGCGTCCCTAGAAGACCCCACAGTCTGGAACGACCCGAAAAAAGCCCAAGAACTCGGGCGTGAGAAAAAAGCGCTGGACGGCGTGGTGCTGACGATTCAAACCCTGGACACCGAGCTGGCTGACAACACCGAGTTGTACAACATGGCCAAGGAAGAAGGCGATTTTGACAGCCTGGAACACATCGAAACCGAGGCCAGCAAGCTGGAAGAACAAGTGGCGCAGATGGAATTCCGCCGCATGTTCAACAACCCGGCCGACCCGCTGAATTGCTTTTTGGACATCCAATCAGGCGCCGGCGGCACCGAAGCCTGCGACTGGGCCAGCATGTTGCTGCGCCAGTACCTCAAGTACGCGGAGCGCAAAGGCTTCAAAACCAC
>JAYVJL010000057.1:0-3016 GCA_043769295.1 Polaromonas sp.
CAAGTCGCCGGACGTGCGCGAGCAGGTAGCCGTAGCCTGCATCGAGTTGAGCTTGAGGACAGTGATGCCGAAGCGAAGTTCATTCCTTTGCATACCGCCCTGCGGGCGCTGGCCGACAGGCGTGGGGATTGAGATGGCAAAGCGTAAAATTTATTCATGCCCACCATCTCCAGCTTCTTCGGCATCATCATCCGCATGTGGCACGATGACCACCCGCCACAGTCCACATCCACGCTGAATACCAGGGTTTTGAAGCCTTGGTGGCCGTGCAAACTGGCGAGGTGCTTCAAGGCGAGCTGCCACGCAAAGTAGCCGCCATCGTGAAAGAATGGTGCATTACCCACCAAGCTGACTTGCTGGACAACTGGGATCGAGCGCAGCGTTTTGAGCCACTTAGGGACCCTCTGCATAACTCCCTGCGGTCTGTGATCACGCGGCCTCGGGCGGTCTGCGGCGTTGCTTTTCTTGCCAATAGCGGGCTATTGGCCGCAAAAAGCGCCTTGCAGCCCATCCCGATCCGCTTGCCACAGGCCCGCCAGAGTTATGCAGAGGGTCCCTAACAAAATCCAGGGGGCGGACCGTGATTAAAGTATTAACCTGCAAACCCATAGCTGATTTCACCCTTTCGCTGAAGTTCTCGAACGGCGAGAGCGGCGTTTTCGATGCCAAGGCTTACCTCGCAGAAAAGCGGGGTGTCTTGCTTGAACCGCTCAAAGACGCGACGTATTTTCAGCGCTGTTTTGTCGATGCAGGGGCGCTGTGTTGGCCCAATGGTCTGGAGTTGTCGGGCAGCGGGTTTTTGAATTGAGCACGCTATTGCAAACGCATTGAGGTTTGCAGGCAGGGTCGGCCTTTCGCCGTGCGAATGGATTTATATGTAGCCTGCAGTCCGTCCCATCGACCGACGGCCCCCGCTTTCTACGCAACGCGCCGGAGTCGAAATTGTTTGCTGCGCAGCACGACCCTTAAGAGGGAACGCGGCTTTCACAGCGCGTGCGATGCCATCAGGCCGGTCAAGAAATGGGTGATTTATCCGGGGGCTGAGGCGTACCCACTGGGTGACGAGATTCAGGTCATGCCTTTGGAGGTCGCCATGCGGAAGTTGGCGGATAGGCGCGGGGATTGAGACCGTGAACTGCGCCGCTACTATGTCCTAAAACCACGAACCGCAAAAACAAGGTCGATAAGCACTCGGATTTAATTGGGTTCTGGCACTCAATATTCTGGTGGTCTGCCGTTGGCGCTCGGGTTGAGCGAGGGGCTAGACCGCTTTGTAACCATGCTTGAGTAAGAAATTCTGCATCGCTGGGGAGATTGGCTTCGATAGGCGGAATTGACCAAACTGAGGAGTGAGATCAGGCCAGAGTGCAGCCAGATGGCCTTGTCGGCGAAAGTAAGGATGTAACCACACCCAATCAAAAAGCCATGGAGTCTGCGGGCAATGATCGGGCTTAAAACGAAAGCACGCAGCGCCAACGTAGCGATCTTCAGCAGAAAAGAGGTATGCCCGATACGGGACATAGCCAATAGAAGTCGGCTGTTCAACCGCTTCAAACTGAATACCGCCCTAGTGCATTTCTCGCAGCAAGTACCTCGCAAATCGCTCAACATGATTTCGATTAGATTTTGGCGATGAAGGGGTGACAACGACTGCAGTGGGTTTGGAGGAATACGTCTTCCTTGGCAGATCAATTCTGTAGTGTGAATGTTGAGGCATACAGATTTCAAATCTCTGGACTCTCGATAAACCACGTCTCTATTTGCCACAAGGAAAGGTTCGTCTTAGTCCGTCAAGAAAGACCAATGACAACGGTGCGTCATGAGCGCGAGTAGTCATACTCATTTCCTTATCCAGGATTTCGAGGCTGGCACTCAATGTCAATGTTAGCCGGCTGGGTTGACAGTAAAGGGGGCTTCTGCCATCGGAGGCTAGCATGAGATTGGCGTACAAAAAAGATTGCTGCATCACCCCAATTGAAAGACCAAAGACGGGATTTTCGCTTGACTTCCAAAACTCGAAGTTCCTTACGGTCAACTCACGGGTCTGCGCGCCAGTCGTCGTAACGAGCGACGAGAGCAATAGCGCGACGCTAAGAATTTTGAGCTTCGTGACCATACTTGGTTGTCCCTAAGCGGTCTAACGATCAGCGTTTATCTGCCGCCGCGTCAGGTCTTCGTAAATCATAAATCGCCTCCCGCGGCAGATAAACCCTTGCTGAATCGAACCGCCTGCGAGGCGGTTGATACAGGGAATCAAAATCTTACATCTCGGCCGCCGCGTTTACCAGCGCAAAGTCAGCAAAGGACTTGGCGTCCATCCTGCCGTAAACCCCTCAATCGCGCGCGCTGCCTCGGCCGCATCCCACAGAAACGCGCGCGGGTCACGTTGCTGCATAGACAAGTTCGCGGCTTTGGTTGATGCTGGCAAGCACGTAGGGATTGCGCACGGCGTTTGCCTGCACCAGATCGACAGCGCGGCCGAGGATTTTTTCCAGATCGGCTTTGGCGCCAAAAAATTCATTCAAACCAGGTTGGGTCGTGGGTAAGAACTCCACCAAAAAATCTGCATCACTGGATTCTTCAACAAAATCGACCGCACGTGCAGCCGAACCGAAAACCTCCAGCCGGGCGATGCCGTACCTGGCGCACACCTTGCCAATGGCGGGGAGTTGGCGTTGGATGGCGGGATGCATATCTGGCATGGTAGCAAGGCAGGCCGAACTGCCTTTCGGTTTACTTCACACCCGCGCCGTCAAGCCGGGTCTGTCCACCCATCAAGCCCCCAAGGGCGGCGCAAAATCGCTCGCCCAGTTCTCCAGCCTCAGCCCCGCCACCCGTTCAAATTCGCGCAAATTGTTGGTCACCAGGGTGCAGTCGTCGGCGAGGGCGTGGCAGGCTATCCAGAGGTCGTTGGCGCCCAGGAGCCTGTCGGACTTGGGAATCGTCGGCTGCAAATCGACCGCAGCGGTCCATTTTTCACCGTCTTTTTGACCCATAGCGGGGCTATGGGCCTGCA
>JAYVJL010000058.1:0-22131 GCA_043769295.1 Polaromonas sp.
CGGTATATTGGTACATGGCTAAATGGCAAGTCGGTGAAAAGGGAAATCGTTAAAAAAATGAATCACATCAAGCGCTTGGCTTGATGTCGGGCATTTCAGCGCCCTAAATAAGGACTACAGGGCAATCAGTTTTGTGCCAGCGTAGGCCAGCAAAATCGACAACAACGAGCGGATCACGCGGTCAGGCGTCTTCACCATCAGGTGCGAGCCTACCCAAATGCCCGGCAGCGAGCCAGCCAGCAGCAGCGCCAGCAAAGACCAGTCCACAGAGCCAATCGACGCATGGCCAAAGCCGGCAACCAATGTCAGCGGCACGGCGTGGGCAATGTCGGCGGCCACAATGCGCGGCAGCGGCAGGGCGGGGTACAGCAAAATCAGCACCGTCACGCCAATCGCGCCCGCGCCCACAGAGGTCAGCGTGACCAGCGCGCCAATCACCGCTCCAAACAGCACCGGCAGGCTCCAGTGTTTTGGTTTGGTGGCGGCTTTGATGTCGTCCGCATGGATATGGCGCGCCACGGCCTTACCCAAAACCGCCTTGTACAGCGTGGCCGCAGCCGTCAGCAGCAGCGCCACGCCCAGTGTCGTGGTCATCACATGCTGCACCGCAGGGTCGGTTGCGCCCACTTTGCTCAATATGTAGAGCGTTAACAACGAAGCAGGCACACTGCCCGCTGCCATCTGCCCCACCACAGGCCAGTCAATCACCCGAGCCCGCGCCAGCTTGATAGACCCGCCCAGCTTGGTAAACGCCGCAAACAGCAAGTCCGTGCCAATGGCCAGGTGTGGCTTCACCCCAAAAAAGAAGATCAGCAACGGCGTCATCAGAGACCCGCCGCCCACGCCAGTAAGCCCGACCACAAAGCCAACAAAGAAACCCGCGAAGACAAAAGCTAAATCATGCATAGGCCATAAATGTAAGCTGACGGTCTTACAACTCAAACTATATTTTTGTTTGGGCTATATGTGGAATTCCGTATATGGCGAATTGCTTTGTTTGGAAAGCAAGTGCTTAGAATGATTGGATGAAAAAAAATACAAACACTCTAGTAGAAAGAAAGTTATTTAAAGTCGAAGTCTTTAATCTTGATAAAAAGGGCTATGGACCAGGTGGCGATTTCACGCGGCAAGCTTGGCGAGATGAGTGTTTAAAACATTTCAAAGCCGGTGCAGAAGACTTTTTGGCTTGGCAAAATAGCTGGATTGAGGGCGAGATCAATATAAATGATGTGAATAGATTTGATTGTCGAATACATTTTGATGATGGTTCTTCTATAACTCCTTATCTAGAAGATTCCCATCGAAGCAGTTTAGATTTTGTCGGTCAATCTTTTAATTTTTGCAATGCTACTGGATTTATTTTTCTACAAAATGCAATTTTTGCAGGTACATATTTTGTTGGGTATACGAGCTTCGATGAAGCTAATTTCAATAAATTTGCGACTTTTGAAAGAGCACATTTTGAAGAAATTGCCTGGTTTAATAAGACGGTTTTTATTGAAGATGTTCTGTTTACTAAAACTCTGTTCAATGGTGATGCGTGGTTTACGGGTGCAATTTTTAAAAAATTTGCTGGTTTTGTGCATGTTAGATTTAATGGCCTTTGTAATTTCAGTGACTTAAGTGGTCTGAAAAAAAATGGACTTTATACATCACGAGGCGTACTATTTGAAGACTTTGCAAATTTTGAAAGTTCTATATTTGAAAATGTAGGCCATTTTGAATTAGCAAAATTCAATACCACAACTCCGAATTTTTTAGGTGTTGATATTTCAAAAACACGGCTAGAATTTTCTAATGATGATTATTTCTCTATAACTGATGTAACAGAAGCTGAAATTAAACGACTTGGGCAGTTAAAACGTTTGGCGGATGAGCATGGGCAAACTGATCAAGCCCTGATGTTTAATAAATTTGAACTCAATGCAAAACGCGAGCAATCCAGAATCAAAACTCATTCATTATCTTTTCTAAAGAAATTAGGTAATTCAGATCATTGGTTTGCAAATGCCACTTACTTGTATGATAAGTTTTCTGATTTTGGGCGCTCTTTTACTAGACCACTTAAATATTATGCAGTGCTACTGGGCTTAGTATTTTTAATTGCTTTAGGAAATGCTGCATACAATTCTCCAAAAGAATGCAGATCAGAGAATTTTAGGATATTGAGTGATTTATCACGAGATGATACGCCTTGTGATATTTCTGAAACTAAACCGGATGACAAAATTCGATTAAATGGTTATCGTGCTGCTGCAGAATATACGGTATATAGAGCAGCCGGCATATTAGATTTTTCAGATAATGGAAAAGCAACGGATGCCGTTGCTCGGCGACTGTTTGGGCAGAGTTATGAGCCTGGATGGATGCGATTTATCGGACTTCTAAAAGCCATCGCCAGCACGGCCTTGCTGTTCCTAGCCGCGCTGGGGCTGCGCAATAAGTATCGGATCAAGTAGGTAAAACGGGGTCAGATTCGGGTAAATGGATGATTTAGGTGTCAAATATGGTTATAGTCGGCGTATTTGTTGCCTAATTAGCTATTCAATTTATAGCGTTTTGTAGACCGGTAGGCGACCGGCGGCGCCTCACTTTCTTTTGCTTCGCCAAAATAAAGTAAGCAAACTTAACTTGTCATGACGGGCGAGCCGAATCCCCTGTGCCCTTGGGCACCCTTGCGCTGCTCGCGTCGGGTGGGGTCTGGCTAAACTCGCTGACGCTCAGACAACGCCAGCCCTGATCCACCCGCCGCTGCGCTGCTCAGCCCTGCCAGAACGGCGGGGAGCGGGGAAAGGGGAGTAAAGAGTCGAGTAAATCCGAACGCCACCATAGCCCCACCCAGCCCTCAGCGGCGTGCCGTCAGACGGGAGCTGACGTTGTTTGAGCGCAGCGAGTTTAGGCAGCTTTCGACTGGCGGTGCGGTGCTGGGGGCTGGGTGGGGCCATCTGGGAGAAAAATCCCAAAAATACCAGCCTTTTAAGTCTATAACCGCTTTATTTATTGCCTGAGTAGCTATCAAAAGTATAGTAAATTTACGCTTTAAAAATCCCGTTAAATAAATTATACTGTATGTATAATCAGTAATTTGAGCCTTATATTTGCATTTGAAGCAGATTGAAGGCTTGACTTGTATTCGTCAATAAACGAAAATCTATATGTACTCCATTGAACAGTATTTAAATCCAGACAATGGCCAAAATCAGATTGAAGATTGGCTATCTCAGATGCGAGATCGGGTCGCTAAGCTTGCTATTTTGAAGCGAATCGTACGAGTGGAGGAGGGGAATTTCGGCGATCATAAATTTTGCCGAGATGGGATTTCGGAATTGCGTGTCAACATTGGGGCTGGATACCGTGTTTATTACGCCATGGCAGGTAAACAAGTTGTATTGCTGTTATGCGGTGGCGATAAGCGCACGCAAGATGCAGATATTGATAGGGCTTGTGCAAATTGGCAAAATTGGCAAATATTAAATAAGGAGAATTTGCGATGAAAAGTAGCGTATCAAACGATGTTGTCATGGCAGAAATGTACCGTAATGACCCTGAGCTAGCCCGCGACATGCTCAATTCAATACTCGAAGATGGTAATCAAGGCGAGCTACTTATCGTCTTGCGCCAAATGACCAAAGCCTTTGGCGGCGTGCAAGCTATTGCAGAAAAGGCGAATTTGAACCCCACGCAGCTGTATCGCACATTATCTCCCGATGGTAATCCGGCTTTGAGTAGTTTTACGGCGATTGTGAAGGCGATGGGCATGAAAATATGCCTGAAGCTGGCGTAATTATTTCCTGCGAAGCTATAAAAAATATAGTAAATTCAAAGGTTAAACCAGATGGCGACACCCCTTCGCAGCATTCGCCCCAAATGCCCTGCATGCGGGTTTTCGGTATTCAACCGGCGGTTTGCCAAGTGTGAATCTTGCGGGGCGCGGTTGCCTGCTTCTATTGTTTACACGGCGGATGAATTAAAAGGGCTTGCAGAAAAAGACAAAGCCGACGAGGCGGCGCAGCAAAAGTCGCTGGCTCGGTTGAAATCAGGGGCGAAAGATAATCATTCGGACTGGGTTGGCGGCTCGGGTGATGGTATTGATTTGGATTTATCGGATTGAGTTTAAAAGTCATTTCTAAAGGTGCAAAATATGCCTCTAGCCGGCGTATTTATTGCCTAAACAGCTACAAAAAAAATAGCATATTGGCTGCTCAACTTCGTTTAGAATAAAAATTTTGTAGATGGAGTACACGATGAGCATACTGATTGCTGGGCTGATCATTTTCCTGGGTCTGCACTCCGTGCGCGTCGTGGCCGACGGCTGGCGGTCGCGCAAGCTGGCGCAGTGGGGCGAGGGGGCCTGGAAGGGGGTGTATTCGGTGCTGTCCATTGTCGGTTTTGCGTTGATTGTTTGGGGTTACGGCCAGGCGCGGCTGCAGACGGTGGTGCTGTGGGTGCCGCCGGTGGCAACGCGGCACATCGCGGCGACGCTGATGTTGTTCGCCATGATTTTGCTGGTAGCGGCCTACGTGCCGGGCAATGCGATCAAGGCCAAGCTGCATCACCCCATGATTTTGGGGGTCAAAACCTGGGCTTTGGCGCATTTGCTGGCCAATGGCAATTTGGCTGATGTGCTGCTGTTTGGCTCGTTTTTGGCGTGGGCCGTGGTCGATTTCATCTCCTCCCGCAAGCGTGACCGCGCCGCCGGCACCGTCTATCCCGCCGGTAAAACCCTGCCGACCGTCATCACCGTGGTGCTGGGTTTGGTGGTTTATGGCGCTTTTGTGTTGGTTTTGCACAAATGGCTGATTGGGGTGCCGGTTTTTGGGTGATTTGGCCCATTTAGGCGTCAAATGTGAACCTAGCCGGCGTATTTGTTGCCTAATATGCTATTAAATTCATAGTTAAAAGAATGGCCATGTTGAACAGGTTGATTGCTTTTGTGGTGCTTTTGATGTTGCTGGCGTCTTTGAATGCCTGTGCCCAAAAAATTGAGCCAACCGCTGCAGTCACCGCACCCTCCACAACAGCTGCCCCCAAACCCCAACCCAACACCACGGTGCCGTGGCTGCAGGCCAAAATCTGGGAGTTTCAAAGCCAGCCGGTCACCAACCCGCCTCGTACGGTGTCAAAAGCGGTCTACAACGGTAAGACGGTGTATTACATTGCACCCGTTTGTTGCGACATCCCCAGCCAGTTGTTTGACGAGGATGGCAAGCTGATCTGCTACCCCAGCGGTGGCATTACCGGGCGGGGAGATGGCAAATGCGCGTCTTTTGTGGTGGACAAACCAGCACTCAGCACGGTTTGGCAGGACTCGAGGCCCTATGCGCCTGTAAAGCGGGTCGTGCCGAATCTGCCGTAACGGCCGTAAAAGCGTTAAAAATCACGGATTCAAGTTTCCGTTGGTGCCGAAAAAGAAGAAGTAATCCAGTCACATCCGCGTTGGCCGTTTTCCGGGTTGCGGCTGGCGCGGGATGGGCGGAAGTAGGCTCAAATCAGGCAGCCTTTGATTATTGTCAAATATGCGGCTAGCCGGCGTATATATTGCCTGAAAAGCTATTGAATTGATAGTAAATTTGGGTGCATACTGGGCGGGTAACTCTGCACAGGATGAACCATGAGTATCCGCAACCTCGACTCGCTGTTTGAGCCACCTTCCATCGCCGTGTTTGGCGCGTCGCAGCGGGTGGGTAGCGTGGGCGCGACGGTGTGGCGCAATTTGAGCACGGGGAGTTTCAAAGGGGCGCTGTATGCGGTCAACCCCAAACGGCCCGAGTTGAATGGCTACACCGCTGTTGCAAGCGCTGCAGAGTTACCCGTGGTTCCTGCCTTGGCGGTGATTTGCACGCCGCCAGACACGGTGGTGGGTTTGATTGATGCACTGGCCAAGCTGGGTACCCGCGCTGCGGTGGTACTGACCGCTGGCATGAGCAAAGATCAAAAACAGGCCATGCTGGACGCCGCGAAACCGCACTTGCTGCGGATTTTGGGGCCCAATTGCATTGGGCTGTTGTCGCCACACCGGGGTGTGAACGCCAGCTTTTCACACATCAACGCCCAGCCGGGGGAATTGGCTTTTGTCTCGCAATCGGGCGCGCTGGTCACCGCCATGCTGGACTGGGCGCAGGGGCGGGGCATCGGGTTTTCGCATTTTGTGTCCATGGGTGAACATGCCGACGTTGATTTTGGCGACATGCTCGACTACCTGGCCTGCGATCCGCACACGCGGGCGATTTTGTTGTATGCGGAGTCGATCGAGTCGCCACGCAAGTTCATGTCGGCCGCGCGGGCGGCGGCGCGCAACAAGCCGGTGATCATCGTCAAAGCCGGGCGCTCGCCGCAGGGGCAGCTGGCGGCGGCCTCGCACACGGGCGCGCTGGCGGGGTCGGACATGGTGTTTGACGCAGCCATCGCCCGCGCCGGTATGTTGCGTGTCAACACGCTGCAGGAGCTGTTTTTGGCAGCTGAGACGCTGACGCGCTTTCGCACCAACAGCAGCGACGCCATCACGGTGTTGACCAATGGCGGCGGGGCGGGCGTGATGGCGGCGGACGCGGCGACGGCGGCCGGGGTGACACTGGCGGAGCTGAGCGATGCCGTCAAGTCACAACTGGATGCTGTATTGCCGCCCAACTGGTCGCACGGCAACCCGGTGGACATTATTGGTGATGCGCCGGTGAAGCGCTACGTGGATGCATTGCAGGTGTTGAATGACGATGCCGCCACCGGCGCGGTGCTGTTCATCCACGCGCCCACCGCCATTGTGGCGAGTAGTGACATTGCGCGTGCGCTGGTGCCGCTGGCCAGCCACGAGGTGGGCAAAGCGCCCCGGGTGATGGGCTGCTGGCTGGGCGACAAGGCGGTGGCCGAGGCGCGACAAGTCTTCCAGGACGCGGGTATTGCCAACTACGATACGCCCGAGCAGGCGGTGCAGGCGTTTGCCATGCTGGTGAACTACCGGCAGAACCAAGCGGAATTGACCGAAGCGCCGCCGGCTTTGCAAGCCCATCAACGCCCCGACACGGCTGCCATCAAAACCATCGTCCAAACCGCACTGGCCGCTGGCCGCGACATGCTGACCGAGCTGGAGGCCAAGGCCGTGCTGGACGCCTGCCGCATCCCCGTGGTGCCGACACAGCGTGTGGCGGCCACACCCGAAGCGGCGACGCAGGCGGCCAAGGCGATGGGCCATCCTGTGGTGCTGAAAATTTTGTCGGACGATATTTCACACAAATCAGACGTGGGCGGTGTGGCTTTGAACCTGCAAAACGAGGCCGATGTACGCACTGCCGCGACGACCATGCTGGCGCGGGTGCTGCGCGAGCGGCCCCAGGCGCGGATTCAGGGGTTCACGGTGCAAAGCATGGTGAAAAGACAACAGGCGCAGGAATTGATTGTGGGCAGCGCGATTGACAGCGTGTTTGGCCCGGTCATCCTGTTTGGCCAGGGCGGTACGGCGGTGGAGGTGATGGCCGACCGCGCCATCGCGCTGCCGCCCTTGAATGTGCCGCTGGCCAAAGCGCTGGTGTCGCGCACGCGGGTGTCCAAGCTGTTGGCCGGCTTTCGGGACACGTCCGCGGTGGACGAAGCAGCTTTGTATGGCGTGCTGGTCGCGGTGTCGCAGCTGTTGGCAGAAATCCCCGAGATTGCCGAGCTGGACATCAACCCTTTGATCGTCAACTTTGAAGGGGTGATCGCACTGGATGCGCGCATCAAACTCAGCGCCAAGCTGCCTGCGGGTGCCGCCAACTTTGCGATTCGACCCTACCCGGCTCAGTTGGAAGAGTCGGTGCAGTGGAACGGCCAGACAATCTGCCTGCGCGCCATCCGCCCCGAGGACGAGGCGCAGCACATGGCGTTTTTGCAGCAACTCGACCCTGAGGACGTGCACATGCGGGTGTTTTACAGCAAACGTACCATGGAGCGCACCGAGCTGGCGCGACTGGTGCAGATTGACTACGCGCGGGAGATGGCGTTTGTGGCCATCACGGTGGGCGCGGAGGGCGAGCCGCAAACGCTGGGTGTGGTGCGGGCGGTGGCGGACCCGGACAACGTCAACGCTGAGTTTGGCGTGATTGTGGGTTCAGCGCTCAAAGGCAGCGGGCTGGGGCTGCTGTTGATGCAAAAAATGATCACCTACCTGCGCAGCCAAGGCACCCAGCGGCTGGTGGCGACGGTGCTGGACCGCAATGCGCGCATGCTGAAGCTGGCCAAAGAGCTGGGGTTTGAGGAGGACCCTGCATCTAAAAATGGCTATGGCTATGGCTCCGAAACTGGCTCTGGAATTGGTTATGACAGCGGTCACGACAGCGGCGTGAAGAGCATCTTTTTGCAACTGCAGGCTTGACGTACTTATTTAATATGCATGACCCACTGGATCAGGTACTTGGCCACAAAGCCGACCATGCCAAAACCCAGACCCAGAAAAATCACAAACGCGCCAAACTTGCCGGCTTTGGACTCCCAGGCCAGCTGGCCAATGATGAACAGCATGTAGAGCATGAAGGCGCCAATGCCAAAAGTCATGCCAAAGCTGGCGATTTGGGCTTCGGAGTAGCCAAACATCAGCGGTCGTCCTTAACCGTTTTGTCCCTAGCCGGCGTGTCTGGCGCGGCATCCAGTTCGGGCAGTCCGGACACATCAACCAGATCCCGGTAGGCATGCCAGCTGGCGTGGCCCAGCATGGGGAGGATGGCGATCAGCCCCAGCAGCGCGGAGGCCATGCCTAAAAGAGTAAAGACCATGATGAGCGCCGCCCAGAAAGCCATGGGCAGTGGGTTGGCCAACACGGTGCGCCAGCTGGTCAAGACCGCTTGCATCAGGGTGACGCGGCGGTCCAGCAGCAGCGGAATGGCGACAGCGCTGGAGGCAAACATGGGCGCTGCCAGCAAACCGCCCAGCATCAGCCAGGATTCAAAGACAAAGCCCTTTTCAGCCAAGACCACGTGGCGAATAAAGTCTGCCGGGGAGTTGACCGGCTGGGGTGTGAACAAGGTGATGAAAGCCGCCGAGGTGAGCACCCAACCCACGCCCGCCAGTGCCAGCAAGGCACCAAATTGGACAATGCGCCAGTAGTCGTTACCAAGTTTGCTTTTGTGGCTGTGCTGCCAACGCAGCCAGGTTGTCAGCACCAGCTGGAGATCGGCTTTTTCACCGCGTTCCACCGCGCGGCTCAGCGCGTAGAGGCTGGTGGCGAGGAAGGGGGCGACAATCAAAAAGCTGGAAAAAGCACCGGCCAGAAGCCAAAAACGGTCGTGAGCGATGAATAAAATGCCCGCACCCAGCAGGCTCAAGATCACACCATGGGCAAAACTGATCCAGCCGCAGCGGGCCATGTCACGCCAGGCCAATGCGAGCCAGTGCAAGGGCTGCATCACGGTGATGGTGCGGATGCCGGGCGGAAGGGCGGCCGGGCTGGGTTGTACGGGGGTGGGTGTAGGCATGGCTGACATCAGTGTAGGGTGTACGCGACGCAGCGGTATTGATGCATGTCAATTCAGGCCGTGTTGACCATGTGATCGGCCAAGCCCGCAAAGGTGGCGATCAGGTGGTCGCGAAAGGCGATATCTGGCACCTGCTCGGTCAAAGTCTGGGTCATGCAGAGCATCCATTCGTCTTTGGCACTGGGGGTGACGGCGTAGGCGGCGTGGCGCATGCGCATGCGAGGGTGGCCATTTTTGTCGGTGTACATGGTCGGGCCACCAAACCAGCCGCTGAGATATTCAAACAGGTTTTGTTCGCTGTTGGTCAGGCTGTCAGGGTGCAGGCGGCGCACTTCCCAGGCTTCGGGAAGTTCGTTCATCAGTTCGTAAAATCGGTGCACCAGCTGGCGTACACCGGCTTCGCCGCCCAGCAGTTCGTAGGGGCTTGCTTGCGTTGAGATAGTCATGCGGGTATTTTAGGGTTTCAGTCGTTCCAACCCCAACGCCCGCGTTTGGCGTGCATTGAGTGGCAGCGCCTCGCCATGCAGCAGGGTTGCCAGCAGTTCGGCGCACAGGGGGGCCAGCGTCAGGCCACGCGAAGCCATGGCGGTACAGAGCCACAAACCCGGTGCGATTTCGCCCACGAGGGGCAGCCGGTCGCGATAGGTGCAGCGCACCCCCACCCAGTTGTGTACCTCGCCGCGTTGAAAGCGGGGTTTGAGCTGTTCAGCCAGTTGCGGGTGCAGGGTCCGCAGACGTTCAAAATTGCCCACCTGATCGGTCACTGTGGGTGTCAATCGCGTGTTGTCGCGCTCATAGCCTGCACCCACCATCCATTGGGTGTCGGTGGTGATGAAGCTGCCATTGCCGTTGATGGGGCGGGGTGGTTTGACGAGGGGGTCAATATCCGACACATCACCGTAAGTCACTTGGCCACGCACGGGTTGTAGCGTCAGTTTGGGCGCTTCTGGTACGGTGGCGAGCAAGTCGGCACAACCCTGTGCGGCGGCGATCACCAGTAACTCAGCCTGGGCGATGGTCTGGTTTTCAGCATCCAAAACGGCCCAAACACCACGTTGTGAATCGCCTTGTTCAACGTCTTCACGAGCCAGTTGTTTGACCTTGCAATTGCCACGCCAGGTCACACCCGGCAGCGCCAAGCAGGCGCGCACCAAAGCGGTGGGTTTGAGCCAACCAGCACTGGGGTGCCAGCGCTCGGTTAATTCTTGCAGCTGAGTTGTTTTACGCTCAAGCAGGCCGCTGGGCTGCCAATCCACGCCTTCGACAAGCAAGCGTTGGGCGAGCTGCTGCGTCACGATGACGCCGCTGGCGATGATTTGTGAGCTGAGGTTGTTGTCAGCCGAGAGGTAGGGCGCATACAAACCAGCCGGCAGGCCGGATGCGCCACTGGCAGGCGCAGCTGCCGCATCCAAGACAGTAACTTTCCAGCCGCGCCGCGCCAGGCTGGCGGCGGTGCACGCCCCGGCGATGCCAGCGCCTATGACAATCGCTTGTCCTGGAATAATTTCAGGCACTCGGTGGGACGTACCCTTGCGCTGCATCTGCACCACCTCCGAAGAAGTGCGCTTCCATCTGGCGGGCCAGGTATTGGCGGGCACGCAGGTCGCCGAGGTTCAGGCGGTTTTCATTGACCAGCATGGTTTGGTGTTTCATCCAGTCGGCCCAGGCTTGTTTGCTCACACCTTCCCACAGGCGTTTGCCCAAATCGCCGGGGTAGGGCGGAAAGTCCAGCCCTTCAGCTTCGATACCTAATTTAATGCAGTTGACCATGCGTGCCATGAGCTTGTCCTTGGAGATTATTGAAATTTATCAAATTGTCGTTGGTTTTTAATGGCTTCGCCGAACAAATGGCACTTTTTCGTGTCAAATCGAATCAATTTTGATAAGACGACTATTTTGGAGTGCCATGCTAAACCGTTTGAACAATGTGATGACCCGTTTGAATTTTCGGACCTGGATGGCCCTGATCGCCGGCGCTTGCGTTGCCATGCTGGCGTTTGGTGTGTACCTGCAGCAGGTGGTCGGTCTGGAACCTTGCCCGATGTGCATTGTACAGCGTTATGCTATGGTTATAGTAGCATTGTTGGCAATGATTGCGGCGGCTACAGCTAAAAAAAGCATCCAGATGACGGGCGCAACCCTGCTTGTTGTGACTGCCTTGGGCGGTGCCTTTGTCGCAGCACGGCAAAGCTGGTTGCAGTGGTACCCGCCCGAAGTGGCTTCTTGTGGTCGCGACATCTACGGCATGATCGAGACCTTTCCTTTGCAGCGCGTCATTCCGATGATCTTTCGCGGTTCGGGTGACTGCACCAAGATCGACTGGACGTTTTTGGGCGGCTCTATCGCCAATTGGTCCTTTGTGTGTTTTTGCGGGATGGCCCTGGTGGCGATTTACTTGCTTTTGAAACCCGCGACAAAATAAGTTTTCACACACTCCAGCTGGCGCCGCTGGCTTGATCGGCGACCGCTTTGCGGGGGCTTAGCTGACTTTCTTGACCAGCACCTGACTCTTGCGATCCCAGTTGTACTTGCGTTTGCGTGCCTCTGGCAGCCAGTCCGGGTCCACCTGCTTGAATCCACGTTTGATAAACCAGTGCATGGTGCGCGTGGTCAACACAAATATGCTGTCCAGACCGGCTGCTTTGGCGCGCTGTTCAATGCGTTTCAGCACCCGCTCACCATCGCCTTGACCTTGCACATTCGGCGACACGGTGAGTGCGGCCATCTCCGCTGTTTTGGATTCTGGATATGGATACAGCGCAGCGCAGGCGAAAATCACGCCATCATGCTCGATGATGCTGTAGTTGTTGGCATCGCGCTCAATCTCGGTAGGGCTGCGTTTGACCAGCGTACCGTCTTTCTCAAACGGCTCGATCAACTGCAAAATCCCGCTCACGTCATCGGCTGTTGCTTCACGCAGACTTTCCAGTTTTTCATCGACCACCATGGTGCCAATGCCATCGTGTACGTACACTTCCAGCAGCAAGGAGCCATCCACGGCAAACGGCAAAATGTGGCTGCGTTCCACGCCTTCTTTGCAGGCCTTGACGCAATGCTGCAGGTAAAAGGCGCTGTCGGTCGGCTGGCTGGGCAGGGGCAGGTTGGCCAGCAGTTCTTGCGCGGCGGCCAGAGGCAGTTCGGTGTCGATGGGGTTGTCTTCACCGGCTGGTTCGTTGGGCTGCATACGGATGCCGGCGATTTCGGTCATGAAAATCAGCTTATCAGCCTGCAGGGCAATGGCCACCGAAGTCGCCACTTCTTCCATGGTCAGGTTGAAGGCTTCGCCCGTGGGTGAAAATCCAAACGGCGACAACAGCACCATCGCACCAAAATCCAGCGTTTTGATGATGCCTGCAGTATCCACCTTTCGCACCAGCCCTGAGTGTTGAAAATCCACACCATCCACAATGCCCACAGGCCGTGCGGTGATGAAGTTGCCAGAAATGACACGTACCGTTGACCCCGCCATGGGCGTGTTCGGCAAGCCTTGACTGAAGGCCGCTTCAATCTCATAACGCAGTTGCCCGGCAGCTTCTTGCGCGCAGTCCAGCGCCACTTCATCGGTGATGCGCATGCCATGCGAGTAGCGCGGAGTGTGGCCTTTGGCTTTGAGCTGCTCGTTAACCTGCGGTCTAAAGCCATGTACCAGCACGACTTTCACACCCATGCTTTGAATCAGCGCCAAATCTTGCGCCAAATGCTGCAATTTGCCCGCCGCGATGGCCTCGCCCGCAATGCCCACCACAAAAGTTTTACCTCGGTGAAGGTGGATGTAAGGCGCAACCGACCGAAACCAGGGGACAAAGGTGAAGTTAAAAACGGTGGACATGGGTGTGTTGTGCGACAGTCAAAGGGTAGTCAAAGGCTGAAAAAAGCTATAAACCAATGATAACGGCATAACATCAACCTAGGACTGGGTCTGAGTCAGGGCGGTAGGGGTTTGTAAGCAGCAAATGGGTTCAAGTAATTTTCTACGGCTCACAAATTATAGGGAACACGTACTAAAAATACCACAATATGAAATGCAAAAATGCAGTGCGGGATATCAGTATCCAGATCGATTAAAAAAATTGACACGGGTCAATTTTGTGAAAAGTTTTGAGCGTATTTTCTTATGCTTATATAAGACTTGGGTGATTCTCTGCATTTGCCCATATGATTGGGCTATGAGCAATAAACCTACTTTCAATATCCTTATTTTGGGTGCCTCCTACGGGTCACTTCTCGCCATCAAATGTCTGGCTGCAGGCCACCATGTGACGATGACATGCCGCAGCGCAACTGCAAATCTCATCAATTCAGAGGGGATTCGCGTTCGACTGCCCATCAAAGGTCGTCGCGATGTGGGAGTCAATGGGCTGCTTGAAATCGGTTCAAAAGACTTGCCGGGTCGTTTGACCGCATGCACGCCGCAGCAAGTCACCGATTTATCAACGTTTGATTTGGTTGTTTTGGCCATGCAAGAACCACAATACCGGCAAGACGGCATTCGTGAGTTGATGCAACACATTGCACTGGCCAAGTTGCCATGCATGCCCATCATGAACATGCCACCCTTGCCGTATTTGGCACGCTTGATTGCTCAAGCGCATTTGAGCAAGACGAACATCGATTTGAATAATTTCCGTTCTGCCTATGCCGAAGCCGAGGTGTGGGATGCCTTCGACCCGGCTTGCATGACGCTCTCTAGCCCTGATCCGCAGGCTTTTAGGCCTGTGGATGAGCCTGTCAACGTGTTACAGGTCGCACTGCCAACCAACTTTAAAGTCGCACGTTTTGACTCGGCAGAGCACACAGCCATCTTGCTGCAGCTTGAAGCTGATATCGAGGCTGTGCGTTACACGCTCAATGGCGAATCTTTGGAGTTGCCGGTCAAGCTCAAAGTATTCGATTCCTTGTTTGTGCCGCTGGCAAAATGGAGCATGTTGTTGACGGGCAACTACCGCTGCATTCAAGCAGAAGGCATGCGCCCCATCAAAGAGGCTGTATTGGGCGATATGGCCCAATCCAAAGACATTTATGAGTGGGTGGCCCAGTTGTGTGAAAAAATGGGCGCTTCGCCAGATGATCTGGTGCCGTTCGAGAAATACGCCGCCGCTTCCGATGGACTGGCCAAACCCTCGTCCGCCGCGCGTGCTTTGGCCGCAGGCTCAACACATATAGAGCGCGTTGATTTGATTGTGCAGACTTTTGCGGCACAGCTGGGTTTACGTCACCCCAGCGTTGATGAAACCGTGAGCGTTGTGAATGGCTGGCTTGAAAGAAACAGGTCTGTTTAAGCCGAGGCACGACTGTCCATACAAGCCAGTGTCATCAACCAAGAATTTTTAACTTTATCCTGGGAAATTTTTATGAGCAAAGCATTAGACGGTGTTCGCATCCTTGATTTCACACACGTTCAGTCCGGCCCCACCTGCACGCAATTGCTGGCATGGTTTGGCGCAGACGTCATCAAAGTTGAGCGGGCCGGTGAGGGCGATGCCACGCGCGGTCAATTGCGAGACATCCCCGGGGTGGATAGCCTGTATTTCACGATGTTGAACCACAACAAGCGCTCCATCACACTCAACACCAAAAGCGCCAAAGGCAAAGAGGTGTTGGATACCTTGATCAAAACCTGCGATGTCATGGTTGAAAACTTTGCCCCCGGCGCGCTAGACCGCATGGGCATCACCTGGGAGCACATCCAGTCGCTGAACCCACGCATGATTGTGGCATCGGTCAAAGGTTTTGGCCCTGGCCCGTATGAAGACTGCAAAGTGTATGAAAACGTCGCCCAATGTGCGGGTGGCGCCGCATCAACCACCGGTTTTGACGATGGCCCGCCAGTCGTGACCGGCGCGCAAATTGGCGACAGCGGCACGGGTTTGCATTTGGCTTTGGGCATCGTTGCCGCGTTGTACCAACGCAATACAACGGGTCGGGGTCAAAAGGTTTTGGCACCCATGCAAGATGCGGTGTTGAACCTGTGCCGCGTGAAGCTGCGCGACCAGCAGCGCCTGGAGCGCACAGGCACCATGCACGAGTATCCACAATATCCCGATGGCAAGTTTGGTGATGCTGTGCCGCGCGCAGGCAACGCTTCAGGCGGTGGCCAGCCAGGGTCTATTTTGAAATGCAAAGGCTGGGAAACCGACCCGAACGCCTACATCTACTTCATCACCCAAGGCGCCGTGTGGCCCGCCGTGTGCAAAGTCATTGGTGAAGAGGGCTGGATAGACGACGAAGCCTATGCCACGCCAGCCGCTCGTTTGCTGCATCTGGGGCCCATTTTCAGGCGCATTGAGCAATGGACCATGACCAAAACCAAGTTTGAATGCATGGACATATTGAACAAGTTCGACATTCCGTGCGGCCCTATTTTGTCAATGAAAGAAATCGCTGAAGAACCCGCTCTGCGCCAAACAGGCACGATTGTGGAGGTTGACCACCCCGAGCGCGGCAAGTACCTGACCGTGGGCAACCCCATCAAAATGTCTGACAGCGAAACCGTGGTGACGCGTTCACCGCTGTTGGGAGAGCACACCGATGAAGTGCTCAAACAGCTCGGCTACAGCGCCGAGTACATCGACCAGCTGCGCACTGAAAAGGTCATTTAAGTCTGAAATGCAAACCGTAAGCCGTAAATCGATAAAGCAATCAATTGCTACAAATTCAATAGCACCTTAGGCAATAAAAACGCCGGCTAGGTGCCAATTTGCCTCTGTTTTATCGGTTTATGATACTTTTTCGATGCTTTTTGAGGTTTCAGCCACCTACGTGCGAACAAATCTCGATCAATGAGCCTTCCAGCGAGCGCACATAGGCCACCGTCTGCCCCCACGACTTCTCCATCGGCGGTTTGATGGCCACGGCACCGGCCGCCAGCGCTTTGGCATAGGCCGAGGCCACATCGTCTGCCACAAAAGCCAGTTCCACACCCAGCGGAGCGTCAGCAAGATCGGTTTTTTGATACATGCCGCCCAGGTTCAGGTAACCCATGGCATGCGAAGCAAAAGCCAACACAGTAGCCCCCGTTTCCAGCTCTCCGTATTCGCCCGATTCATGCAAAAGCCGGGTTTCAAAACCAAACGCATCCTGGTAAAAGCGCAAAGTGTCCACCACGGAGGAGACGTAAACAATCGTGTAGCCGAATTTCATGGGATTCCTTCAAGCCAACACCGGGTAATCCGTATATCCCTTCGCGCCACCGCCGTAAAAAGTCATGCGGTCGGGCGTGTTCATGACGGCACCTTCGCGCAGACGGCGGGTGAGGTCCGGGTTGGCGATGAAGGGGCGGCCAAAGGCGACCAGGTCATCTCCTTGGGCCAGGGCGCTGTCGGCCAGTGATTTGTCAAAGCCGTTGTTCACCATCCATGCGGCATGACCACCGGCATGTTTGTAGACGGCGCGCAGTGCCAGGTAATCAAACGGTTTGTCACCCTGTACAAAATCGCGCGCGGCACCGGTCGAGCCTTCAATGATGTGGATAAACGCCAGCTTGAGCGGGGCGAGTTGTTTCACCACGTATTCAAACAGCGGCTGCGGATGCGGGTCTTGCGCGTCGTTGGCCGGCGTGACGGGGGACAGGCGCAGGCCGACACGGTCGCCACCTATCTCTTGGCTCACAGCGGTCATCACTTCGACCAGCAGGCGGGCGCGGTTTTCAATGCTGCCGCCATAAGCGTCGGTGCGGGTGTTTGAGCCGCTGCGCATGAACTGGTCCAGCAAATAACCGTTGGCGGCGTGTACCTCAACGCCATCAAACCCGGCGGCGATGGCGTTTTGGGCGGCGTGGCGGTAATCGGCCACAATGCCAGGCAGCTCGCTTGGTTCCAGGGCGCGGGGCATGGAGGTGTCCACAAACGACGGCACACCATCGCGGATCAGCACGGTTTTGGTCTTGGCCAGGATGGCCGATGGCGCAACCGGTGCTTGCCCACCGGGTTGTAAATCCACATGCGACACGAGCCCCACATGCCACAGCTGCATGACGATTTTGCCGCCAGCAGCGTGCACAGAATCTGTCACCTTGCGCCAGGCCGCGACCTGCTCCTGGCTCCAAATGCCCGGCACGTCAGAGTACCCCTGGCCTTGGTGGCTGATGGCGGTGGCCTCGGTGACGATCAGCCCGGCGCCGTTTTTCGGGTCGGCGCGCTGGGTGTAATACGTCACCATCAAGGGTGTCGGCATCGCGTTGGGTGCGCGGTTGCGGGTCAGGGGAGCCATGACCACGCGGTTGGCTAGGTGGATGCGGCCCACTTGGAGGGGTTCGAATAAAGTGGTCATAAGGTTAGCTAGCAGAAAAAAAATAAAGGTTGTAGGACTGGGTGAAACCGGTGTGGCTCACCCATGCTGTCACTAAATGCGGGTTATTTTGAAAAATACAAGGCCACCGACCGCAAGACAAAGACGCCCTCGCGACAGCTTGGCAAGGTTTACAAGCCAATAACAGCTACAAATTATATAGCTGCTTAGGCAATGAATACAATGATGATGATCTGGTATGGCTTTGAGTTGGGATGGGTTTAACCGAGGCAAGCTTCAGCGTGGTCTTTGCCAGTATGTCCCGTGCTGATGCGAAATCGTCAAGAATGACATGCAGGCGCATATAAGAATCGGTGCGCCCCAGATTTTTAATGCACTTGGCGTCAACACGCATGGACTGGAGCAAATTGATCTCCCGATCAACAACTGCCAATGTGCTCAGGTTGGGTGAACGCAGCGCCTGATTGAACGCCGCTTCCGCCGCTTCTGACGCAAGCTTGATGCGCGCTTCAAGGGCATGCTGCAACACATCAAGATTGATTTTTTCTTCTGTAAAAGCTTCAGCGTCGGTTTGTTCAAAATGTTCAAAAAAGCACATTGCACACCCCCTTGATTTCAATTCTGTATGGCCTGAACGACTCCAACACACGGTAAATTCAGCACTCAGTCTATGGACTCAATCAAAAAAGTACTTGATATAGGTCAAATGTAATCCAAGCGGCCAGACTTTACACCCTGTATGCTGTAAGCAATTGCAAGCATATATATTCATCATAAAAGCTCTAAATAACGACCCAAAGCATCCATTGGAGATTTGAATGCCCTCAAACAATGATGACTCCCCACTGCCATCAAGCGCACCTGTCCGCAAAGCTGACGCCAAACAGTTTGAAAAAACTGTAAGCCCATGGCAACCCCCTTTAAAAGGCGGCATTGACGACCCGCGCAAAAAGGCCGACAAATCCTTCAAGCTGGCCGATTGCGACCCTGCTGCCAAACCGTTTTCCAGCGGCGACAAGCAAAGCGACAAAGCCGCCGTTGAAACGCTGGCGTTGGAGCTTGATGAGCTGCAAAACCTGTTTTACGCAGACAAGCGTTTCAAACTGCTGGTCATCCTGCAAGGCATGGACGCCTCAGGCAAAGACGGCACCCTGCGCGGTGTGTTCAGCCGTGTCACACCGCTGGGGGTTCACACCGTGGGCTGGAAAGCGCCTTCGGAGGACGAGCGCGCGCACGACTATTTGTGGCGCATCCATCAACAAATGCCCAGCGCCGGCGAGTTCATGCTGTTTAACCGCAGCCAGTATGAAGACGTACTGGTCCCGCCCGTCAATGGCTGGATCACACCTGCACAAACAGCACAGCGATACGCCCAGATCAACGATTTTGAGCGCATGCTGCGTGAAAACGGCACCGTCATCCTCAAATTCATGCTGCATATCAGTTATGAAGAACAGGGCGTGCGTTTGCAAGAGCGCATAGACGATGTAACCAAGCACTGGAAGTTCAGCCTCGGCGACCTGGAGGTGCGCAAACAGTGGAAGGCATACCAGCAAGCCTATGAAAACCTGCTCAACGCCACCAGCACCCCGTGGGCACCGTGGACCGTGGTGCCCGCCGACTCCAAAACCCACCGCAACTTGATGGTTGCCACTGTGGTCAACAACACCCTCAAAAAGCTGGGTCTGCGCTATCCGACTAGCGACCCCGCGCTGAAAGGTTTGAAGGTGGTTTGAATCGGATGAAGCCGGAATCGGGTGTTAATGAACCTTAAGCAGAAGCAGCGGCGTTCGCATTGCCCGGCAATGTAAATCTGAAGGTCGCACCCATGCCCGGCGCACTTTCTACCGTGACGGTACCGCTATGGGCTTTGGTGAACGTCTGCACAATGGCCAGTCCCAAGCCCGCGCCATCGTCACGCTCGGCGTCTGTTTCACCTTTGTCGAAGATCTTTTGCTGCATATCCTCAGGAATACCCATGCCGTTGTCGCTCACCCAGCAGGCGACGCTATTTTCATTCACCAGGTTTTCGGCACCAATGGTGACGATGCCGTTCGGGGCGTATTTCAGAGCGTTGCTGACCAGATTTTGCATGATGCGCTGCAGCAAACTCGCATCGGCATAGACAACCAGGTCGTCCGGAACGCGGTTGACGATGCGTGTGCCAGCGGTTTCGGCCACAAGCACAGTGTCATTTATCAGCCGCTCGACCAGTGGCCACAAGTCGAACAAACGTCGCTCCAGGTGGATGCCGTTAACAGCTTCAGAGTGTGTGTTTTCTTCCAGTACTTTTTGCACCAGTGCTTCAAGCTGTTGAACACTGCGGCGCATCGATTTCAGCATTTGGGCCGAATCTTCGGTGTAACCGCGTTTGGGCAGCGACTGCTCCAAGACGCGCCCCGCCAGAGAAATGGCAAACAACGGAGTTCGCAGGTCATGCGCGACAAATGCCAAATACTCCTCGCGCCGCTGCTTCACTTGCAGCGCTTGCTGGGTGGCATAGGTCTCTAGGGCCAAGCCAATGGCATGGTCAAACACCCGGTTGATCACATGAAACGGTTGGCCTTGCAGGTTGATGCCGTTCTCGGTTGCCAGGTCGTGGATGCATCCACGCAAAATGTTGTACTCAGCCACCACTTCTTCAATGTCAAAAGCTTCCTGCAAGCGCTGCAGGCCGTGCGCAGGCGGGCTATCTTCAAGTAGCGCTTCTGGAATCGTTGCCTCTGAGTTTGATTTCAGCTCCATTGCCAGCTCACCGAGCAGGCTGGGCATGTGGTCGTTCAGCGTCGGAATATCCAGATGCCGGGCTGAAGGCAGCTCCCGAACCTGCAATCGCCAACGGGAGAGTAAAGTTTGCCGTTCTTGTTTGATGAGATCAGCCAGTTTGTTCAAATTTGTCATCAGCTATTTATACACCTGTTCTCGAATTCACTGTTCACCACGGGGGAAATATCAACAGGTTAATTATATTCGCCACTACAGCACATTAACGCCGCAAAGCAGGGTATCGTTAAGCTCGTGATGAGATGCAAATACTATGATTTATATAGCTGCATAGGCAATAAATACGCCGGGAAAGTGCCAATTTCTTGGGGTAAATCCTGGTAACCCGTTTTTAATGCCGTTGCACAGACATCACCCCCGCACCCATCCCCGATAATCACCCCCTATGTCCGTATCAGTAACTCCTGCAAATTCCGTCAACAAAACTGCTCCCGTCATCGATTTCCCCGAAAACCTCCCCGTATCCGGTAAACGTGACGAGATCATGGCGGCGCTGCAGGCGCATCAGGTCATCATCGTGTGTGGCGAAACCGGCTCGGGCAAGACCACGCAGTTACCCAAAATCGCCTTGGCGATGGGGCGCGGTAAGCTCAATTACGCGCCCGGCCAGCATGCCAAACTCATCGGCCACACCCAGCCGCGCCGGATTGCGGCCAGTAGCGTCGCCAAACGGATTGCCGAGGAGCTGAAAACGCCGCTGGGCGAGGTGGTGGGCTTCAAGGTGCGGTTTCAGGACCGGTTGAGCCGCGACGCCTCCGTCAAGCTGATGACCGACGGCATTTTGCTGGCCGAAACGCAGACCGACCCGCTCTTGAAGGCCTACGACACTATCATCATCGACGAGGCGCACGAGCGCAGTTTGAACATCGACTTCTTGCTCGGCTACCTGCGCCAGATCCTGCCACGCCGTCCTGATTTGAAGGTGATTGTGACTTCGGCGACGATTGACGCGCAGCGCTTTGCGGACCATTTTGCGTCGCGCCAAGGTCCGGCTCCGGTCATCATGGTCTCGGGCCGGATGTTTCCGGTCGAGCAGCGCTACCGGCCGTATGAGGAATCGCGCGACTACGGTCTCAACAACGCGATTGCCGATGCGGTCGATGAGTTGTGGATCAACCCGCACAACGGTGGCGACATTCTGGTCTTCCTGCCCGGTGAACGCGAAATCCGCGAAGCCGCCGACCACCTGCGCGGCCACCTGAGCCACCAGCCCATCATGCGCAATGCCGAGGTGCTGCCGCTGTTTGCGCGCCTCAGCCAGGCCGAGCAGGACCGAATTTTTGACGGCCACACGGGGCGGCGCATCGTGCTGGCGACCAATGTGGCCGAGACCTCGCTCACCGTACCGGGCATCCGCTACGTGATCGACGCAGGCACAGCGCGCATGAAGCGCTACAGCTTCAGGAGCAAGGTGGAGCAGTTGCTGGTCGAGCCGATCAGCCAATCGTCTGCCAACCAGCGCGCGGGCCGCTGCGGGCGGGTGGCGGATGGGATCTGTATCCGCCTTTACGACCAAAAAGACTTTGACGGCCGACCGCGCTTCACTGAGCCAGAAATTTTGCGAAGTTCCTTGGCAGGCGTGATTTTGCGGATGAAATCGTTGCATTTGGGTGTGGTTGAAGACTTTCCTTTTCTCGAAGCACCGCAGGGCAGGGCGATTGCC
>JAYVJL010000059.1:0-12710 GCA_043769295.1 Polaromonas sp.
TTGGGCAACAACGGGGCGACGCTGAAGAAATTTGGCAAGCTGATTGCAGGCTTGGTGGAAGAAGAAGGCGTCAACGAGAAGATGGCCGAGTTCATCAACCCGATCGCGTATTTGGGCGACAAAGTGACCAAGTTCACCACCGAGATCGGTTTCAAGGGCTTCCAGAACCCGGACGAAGTGGGCGCTGCGGCGGTGGACTACCTGCGCGTGGTCGGCCACCTGGTGTTTGGCTACTTCTGGGCGCGTATGGCGCAGGTGGCGCTGCGTGAAATTGCCGCTGGCAATACCGACCCGTTCTATGTCGCCAAGCTGCAAACGGCACGTTTTTACTTTGCCAAGCTGTTCCCCGAGACGGCCTCGTTGATGTTGACGGCTCGCGCTGGCAGCAAAGTGCTGTTGGATACAGACGCGGCGCTGGCTTGAGTTGCTTCGTTTAAGTTTTGCCCCCATTCAAGGAGACCGTTCATCGTGTCCACATTTCAAGTTAAAAAAGTCGCCGTGCTAGGCGCAGGGGTGATGGGTGCGCAAATTGCTGCCCATCTCGTCAATTGCAAAGTGCCGGTCATTTTGTTTGACTTGCCCGCCAAGGAGGGCCCCAAAAACGGCATCGTCACCAAAGCGATTGAGGGTCTGAAAAAGCTCAAGCCCGCACCGCTGGGCGTGCCAGAAGACGCGGCGCTGATCCAGGCGGCCAACTACGAAGAGCACATGGCATTGCTCACAGGCTGCGACCTCATCATCGAGGCCATTGCCGAGCGCATGGACTGGAAGACCGACCTGTATCACAAGATCGCGCCCTTCATCGCTGAAGGCGCGATTGTGGCCAGCAATACCTCGGGTTTGAGCATCACCAAATTGTCTAAGGCATTGCCTGAGGCCATCAAACCACGCTTTTGCGGTATCCACTTCTTCAACCCACCGCGCTATATGTATCTGGTGGAGTTGATCAACACACCAACCACACAGCCGCAGATTCTGGACGACCTGGAAACTTTCGTCACCAGCGGTTTGGGCAAAGGCGTGGTGCGCGCGCATGACACGCCCAACTTTATCGCCAACCGTGTCGGTATTGCCGGCATGTTGGCAACCATGAAGCAGGTGGAAAATTTTGGCTTGAGCTACGACGTGGTGGACGATTTGACCGGCAAGAAGCTGGGCCGTGCGAGCTCAGGCACCTTCCGCACCGCTGACGTGGTGGGTTTGGACACCATGACGCACGTGATCAAGACCTTGCAAGACAACTTAACGCTGGAAAGTGATCCCTTCTACGGCAACTTTGCAACACCCGCTGTGCTGGCCAAACTGCTGGAGCTGGGCAACCTGGGTCAAAAAACAGGTGCTGGTTTTTACAAAAAGGCAGGCCGGGACATTTTGCGTTTTGACGCAGATGAACAAGATTACGTACCGAGTGGCAAAAAAGCCGATGAGGTGGTCGGGCGCATGCTCAAAAAACCGTCTGCCGAGCGTTTAAAACTGCTGCGCAATGCTGAAGGCGCCGAACCGCGCTTTTTGTGGGCCATCATCCGCGACCAGCTGCACTATGCCGCCGTGCATCTGCACACAGTGGCTGAGACCGCGCGTGACATCGACCTGGCTCTGCGCTGGGGCTTCGGCATGAAGCAAGGCCCGTTTGAGCTGTGGCAAGAAGCCGGTTGGTTGACCGTCGCCAACATGATCAAGGAAGACATTGATGCTGGCAAAGCGCTTTGCAACGAGCCGCTGCCGGAGTGGGTATTCAAAGGCCCGGTGGCCGAGGCAAACGGGGGAGCAGGGGGCGTTCACACGCCAGCAGGCTCATGGAGCGCGTCAAACAACAGGTTCATTACGCGCCGTAATTTGCCGGTGTATGCGCGTCAGCATTTTCCGGAAGATGTGGCGGGTTCTATCACTGTCAAGGCAGAAACAGCTGGCAAGACGGTGCATGAGGACGATGCGATTCGTTTGTGGACTTTAGATGACGAGGTGTTGATCGCCAGCATCAAGACCAAAATGCATGCCATCAGCCCGGACGTGGCGGAGGGGCTGAGTTTAGCTGTGGACATGGCGGAGAAGGATTACCAAGGACTGGTGATCTGGTCACCCGACGAGATGTTCTCGGCTGGAGCGGATTTGCAGGCCATGCTGCCGGCTTTCATGATGGCGGGTGTGAGCGCGATCAATGAAGTCGAGCATGAGCTGCAAAAAGTCATGCTGAAACTGCGCTACGCCAGTGTGCCCACGGTGTCTGCCGTGCGCGGTTTGGCGCTGGGCGGTGGTTGTGAGATGGCGGTGTACTCTGCCAAACGCGTCGCAGCAATGGAAAGCTACATTGGCCTGGTGGAAGTGGGTGTGGGCCTGGTGCCTGGTGCAGGCGGTTTGGCCTACATTGCACGCCGTGCGGCTGAGGCAGCGTCTGCAAGCACCAACAAAGACATTGTGCCGTTTTTGACCGAAGGCTTCACCGCCGCGGCCATGGCCAAGGTGGGCACCAGTGCGATTGAATCACGCAAAATTGGCTATTTGCTGGATACCGATGTGATTGTGCCCAACAAAGACGAGCTGCTGTTTGTGGCCATCAACGAAGCCAAAGCCCTGTTCAAGAGCGGCTACCGCGCGCCGCACAAGCGTACGTTTGCAGTGGCTGGTCGAAGCGGCATTGCCACGATCAAGGGCTCTTTGGTCAACATGCGCGATGGTGGGTTCATCAGCGCGCATGACTTCCACATTGCCGCGCTGATTGCCCATGTGGTGTGTGGTGGTGACGTGGATGCAGGCACGCTGGTCACTGAAGAATATGTGATGACGCTGGAGCGCCAGGCCTTCTGCGCCCTGCTCACCCACCCCAAAACGCAGGAACGCATCATGGGCATGATGGCGACCGGCAAGCCTGTACGCAACTGAAGCTGACTGAAAGCAATTAATCATGAAACAAGTACAAGAAGCCTATATTGTTGCCGCCACGCGCACCCCGATTGGGCGCTCGCATCGCGGATTTTTTCGCAACACGCGCCCCGACGATTTGCTGGTCAAGGCATTGCAAGCAGCGCTCGCACAGGTGCCCACGCTCGACCCACACGCGATGGAAGATTTGATCTGCGGTTGCGCCATCCCCGAAGCCTCGCAAGGTTTGAATATCGCCCGCATTGGTGCGGTACTGGCAGGCTTGCCGCACAGTGTGGGTGGCATCACCGTGAATCGCTTTTGCGCATCTGGTTTGTCTGCCGTGCAGATGGCGGCGGACCGTATCCGCGTGGGTGAAGCCGATGTCATGATTGCCGCTGGGGTGGAAAGCATGAGCATGGTGCCGATGATGGGCAACAACCCATCGTTGTCGCCCGCCATGTTTGACCATGACGAAAACATCGGCATTGCCTATGGCATGGGTTTGACCGCTGAGAAAGTGGCGAACCAATGGAAAATCAGCCGCGATGCGCAAGACGAGTTTGCCTACCAGTCGCACATGAAAGCCATCGCAGCCATGAAAGCGGGTGAGTTTGCGAATGAAATCACGCCAGTAGAAGTGACTGAGCGCACACCCAACCTGGAAACGGGCGAAGTAAGCATCACAAAACGCATCGTGAGCCTGGATGAAGGTGCGCGCCCGGATACGACGGTTGCAGGCCTGGCCAAACTCAAAACGGTGTTTGCAGCGCGTGGCTCGGTCACAGCGGGCAACAGTTCGCAAACGTCTGACGGTGCGGGTGCACTTATTTTGGCGAGCGAGAGTGCCATCAAACGCTTTGGCCTGACGCCTTTAGCCAAGTTTGTCAGCTTTGCCAGCAAAGGCGTACCACCGCACATCATGGGTATTGGCCCGATTGAGGCAATTCCAGCGGCGCTGCGCTATGCGGGCTTGAAGCAGGACGATATTGACTGGTTTGAGTTGAACGAGGCGTTTGCAGCACAGTCTTTGGCCGTGCTCAATACCTTGAAGCTTGACCCGAGCAAAGTCAATCCTATGGGTGGGGCGATTGCATTGGGACATCCGCTGGGGGCGACAGGCGCGATTCGTTCAGCCACCGTGATACATGCGCTACACCGCAAACAACTCAAATACGGTATGGTGACCATGTGCGTCGGCATGGGGCAAGGCGCTGCAGGAATTTTTGAGCGGGTTTGAAGCTTTAGACCGCCACGAAAGGGCTAGCACATCATGAGTACAACACCGGTAGCCCTGATTATTGGTGCGGGTGATGCCACAGGGGGAGCCATCGCCCGGCGCTTTGCGCGTGGCGGGTATGCCGCTTGCGTGACGCGCCGCAGTGCGGACAAACTTCAAACACTCAAAGAAGCCATTACAGCTGAAGGTGGCAACTGCCACGCTTTTGGTAGTGATGCGCGCAAGGAAGAAGAAGTTGTCGCTCTCATTGAACAGATTGAAACCACCATTGGCCCCATTGAAGTACTGGTGTTCAATGTCGGGGCCAATGCGCCCAGCCGTGTGCTGGATGAAACGGCGCGTAAGTACTTCAAAATTTGGGAGATGGCTTGTTTTAGTGGGTTTCTCAACGGGCGCGAAGTAGCAAAGCGGATGGTGATGCGTGCAACGCCAGCTCGCAAGCAAAGCATTATTTTCACGGGTGCCACAGCGTCTTTGCGTGGCGCTGCAGGCTTTGCAGCGTTTTCTGGTGCAAAGATGGCACTACGCGCTTTGGCGCAGAGCATGGCCCGCGAGTTGGGGCCACAAGGAATCCATGTAGCACACAGCATCATTGACGGTGCGATTGATACGGCCTTTATCCGTGACACTTTCCCTGAGCGCTACGCGCTGAAAGAGCAGGATGGCATTCTCAACCCCGATCACATTGCTGACGCATATTGGATGCTTCACGAGCAACCACGCGATGCCTGGACGCACGAACTTGATTTGCGCCCCTACATGGAAAAATTTTGAGGGATGCTCTTATGAAAACTTTTGAGTTCTGGTTTGATTTTGGTAGTCCAGCGGCTTATCTGGCGTTCACGCAAATAGCACGAATCGAGACTGAGACTGGCGCTCATGCCAGCTATCACCCCATGCTGCTGGGCGGTGTATTTCACGCAACGGGAAATCAATCACCTGCAGCCATACCCGCCAAAGGCAGCTACATATTTGACGACTTCAATCGGTTCGCCAAGCGCTATGGTGTGCCCATTAGCAACAACCCGCACTTCCCCATCAACACCCTTCTGTTGATGCGTGGTGCCATAGGTATTCAGCAACAAGAGCCTAGCCGCTTCATGGCATACTGCACGGCCATGTTCAAAGCCATCTGGGTCGATTCACTCAACATGAACGATGCAAACGTCGTTGGCCGCGTTTTGCATGCCGCCAATTTTGACCCACAAGGCCTACTCACCCTGGCCAATGAACCCGATACCAAAGATGCGCTAAAACTAGCCACACAAGAGGCTGTCACACGAGGCATCTTTGGTGCTCCCACTTTTTTTGTTGGCACCCAGATGTTCTGGGGCCAAGATCGTTTGGATTTTGTAAAGGAAGCACTGCAATGAGCGAAGTTATCGCAAACAACGACATCTTGACCCACACCGATGAGGGTGTGACGACCATCACATTTAACCGTATTGACAAGAAAAACTCCATCACAGCTGCCATGTATGCACTGATGGCGGATGCTTTGCAACAGGCAGAAGCCAATACGGGTGTGCGCGTGGTGGTCTTCCAGGGGCATGAAACCGTGTTCAGTGCAGGAAATGATATTGCCGATTTTTTGAATGGTCCGCCATCAACGCAAGAATCGCCCGTATTTCGCTTTTTGCGAGCCATCAGTACGTTCCCCAAACCCTTGCTCGCTGTGGTTTGTGGTCCAGCAGTAGGTATTGGTACAACGTTGCTATTCCATTGCGATTTGGTTTACGCAGGCGATAACGCAGCGTTCGCGATGCCTTTTGTCAACTTGGGTTTATGCCCTGAAGCGGCATCCAGCCTATTGGTTCCGCAAATGTTGGGTTACCACCGTGCTGCCGAAGCATTGCTATTGGGAGAGCCCTTCATGGCGGAGGCCGCTTTAGAAGTTGGCTTGGTTAACCGTGTGCTGCCACCCACAGAAGCCAGCAACTACGCGCAGACAGTTGCACGCAAACTGGCCGCGAAACCCATCAGTTCATTGATTGAGACCAAGCGACTCATGAAAAAAGGACAGGCTGCATTGACGGCACAATGCATCAGTGATGAAGCCGTCAGTTTTGGACGGATGCTTCGAGAGCCTGCGGCCAAGGAAGCTTTTGGTGCATTTATGGAAAAACGCAAACCTGATTTTTCTATAGTGAATGCTTCAGCTTAGAATCATCGAAAAAAAACCTACATACATGATGTTTTTGGATTTTTTTGATTTTAAGGCGTCAATTACAGTACAGGTTTGACCAATGTCTGGCCATAGATCTCTACTTCAACGCGACGATTTGGTAGCAAACAAGCACGGTAGTCATCCATGCCAGATTGGCTAGCGCGCCCGCGTGTGAGGCCAATAGGTGTTTGAACAGCACCTTTAGGGATGGCACAGTCAGTTTTAACAGGCTGCTTGCCACCCAGTCCTGCCGCCTGAACGCGTGTTACATCAAATCCTTGAGCGGCCAAATAACTGCGCACAGAATTAGCTCGCTCCAGGCTCAATTTATCGTTGTAGCTTGCGTCCCCAGTTCCGTTGGTTATATCCGCATGACCGCTGATCGAAATACGCTCAACATCAGTCAATGATTTCAGTTTTGCAGCTAACTCATCAAGCTGACGGCGGCCAGCGGGCAAGATTTGATCAGCCGCAGCTTGGCTATGCGCAAACAATGCACCGGCAGCGAGTGTGATTTTTTCATACTTTGGTGCTGGTACGACTACCGTAGCAACCGGCATCACGGGTTCAGGCTGTGACGGCAGAGGTGCAATAACAGCTTGGGGCGGACGCTTGGTGGCGACACCTAAGCTATTTTCGTCAAATTTGTAACGCAAGCGGGCATGCCAACCACTCCAGCTCGTGTTTGAGCTGAATTGCTCTACGTCAGCGAATCGCCCTACGGTATAGCCTGCGGACAACCATAGATTTTGAATCACACGAGCACCGACCTCTAAACCGAGTCCTGACAATTTGCCACCATTGTCACGGCCATAGCTGCCATACAAGCTAGCATCAAACCGATCTGTAAAGTCCCAAATAACACGGCCGCTGACCAATTGACCACTGTAAGTATTGATGCTGCCATCATTCAGGATAACCTGAGCACCATGCTTGGCGGCAAGTTGTCCGGCAAAAGTCCAAGCGCGTGCGGGGTGATAGGTGCCATGCAAACTGAATATCCACGTATCTTCATCGGTCAAACTTGACGTCAACGAGGAGCGATTCACTCTATTTTCAACACGCATCAAGCCATTCCAGCGGCCAGTTTCTGTATCACGGTATGCCAAACCCATTTGAAATTGGTTTTGTAATTGAATACCCTGTGCGGCACTTAAGCCGACACCCTCGGACCGGATGTATGCATCACGCGCAATGGCAGACCAATTATCCGACAAGGTACGCGTGTAGGCCAGTGTAGAAAGCCATTGATTCTGAATATCAGATGTACGATATTCAAGACGACCTGCAACTTTGTTGACTGGATCAGCTGTGTACTCTGCAGCTAGACTGATGGCTGTTGCATCGTGTTTTCTACCATCCGCTTGAATGATCTGTTGACGCTCAAGCGCTGTGCTCAACCCGAATCCTGGTGCTGGTTTCCACAAATTACGGACACCCGCAACTGCGGCAACATCGGTATTACCAACGCCGCCAGCAGCTCTGTATTCGCCATAGATTTGCCCATCTGGTAGATATGGCAGATTAATTGCTGTATCAACACCAATCACTGTACTGGCATTGCGTGTACCGTCATTCGTCAGCCCATATACGCCTGTTAATGAATTTTCAATTTCATGGCGCGCATACAACCGGGTTTTTTCTGTGAAGCGATATTCACCACCCAAGGCAATGCGTCTTCTAGACCCGTCTGAAAGCGCCTGTTCATACTCTCCAAACACGCTTGCTTCAGGCGTGATTTTACCCAATATTTTTATACGCCCACTGGTATAAGCGTTGTCAACGATTGCAGGAGCATTTTTCTGATCCGAAAGCAACAGGTTCGGGCTAGCCAACAAACCCGTACCATTGAAACCCCAACCAGGAACTGCGCTATTCGCGATACTTTGCGCACTGGCTGTATTGAGCGCGCCACCAGAACCATTGACCAAATGCTCTTTAACCGAATTGACACCTACCTCCACTTTAATAGAGTCTGTCAGCTTTAGAGATGCTGTCACGCCTGCTGCGCTGCGATTAGCGCCATCGGTTTCCGTTCCAGATTGGTCTTTCGTCTGAATCAGGTTGACGCTGAGTTCGACACTTGGGTTCAGCAAGTAACTTGCGGCAAGTCCCAGCTCTTGACGACCCGAAATCACACCCGTGCTGGCATTTTGGAAACCGGCATCAGAGCGCGTTGCATAAGCACGTGCTTTGAATTTTTCGTCATCGTGGCGTACTTCAATGCGCGTCGCTTTTCCGCTTTGTTTCACCAACGGATTAGCTTCGGTAATAGCAGAGAAACTTTGGTTGTATGCGTTGGTACCTTTGCTGCTTGCGGCTTCAGCCACGAGATAGGTGTGATCCCCCAGCTTCACTTCAATGTTGACACCAGCAATCTCGTATGGTGCTTGTGCGTCTTGATCCTTGGCATAACTCGCACCAACAGCGACATTTTGACCAACATTTACCTTGGCACTGACACCACCGATCCAATGCTTGTCGCCTGTTTCATCTTCTACTTCATAAGAGATACGGATTGAAACTGGATTGTTGTTTTCATCGACAGAAGGCACGGCCTGCCGGAATAACACGCGACCACTAAACGGTTCGAAATCATAATCAGAAAACCGCGCAAGCGTTTTGCGACCCAAAACAACAGCGGGCTGGTTTCTATCGCGAACCAGCAACTCTACCGTTTCGCTGTTCGCAATGGCATTTGGTCTTCCAAGAGCATAAGGTCCACTGATGCCTCGACCAGCTTGCTCATCAACATATCCTTTGTTGGCGGTTTTGGCAGCAAAAGCAGTTACCCTGAGGCCTTCATTTTCGTATTGCGCTTGGCCACCCGTCAGCGTGCGTCCCAAACTGGCCAGTTTATTTGCCGGATCGGAACTCGCAGTATTGTAGTCGCCATACAGCACATAGCTTCTATCCTTATCCACGCGCACATAGACTCGGCTTGCACTTTGCGCATCAAAGCGTTTTACGGATGAATCGCCGTAGATAGGGTAAAAAGTATTTGGATCAATGTCGCGGAATAGCTTTTGACTTGTGATTTTGTCCGTGTCGACAGCCGCCGTCAACAGATACTCTCCTTTGATAGTGCCTTTGGCAAACAAAGCAACTCGCCCAGCTACAGTTTTGTATTCAGTGCTTTCATTGCCAATTGTTGTTGAACTTTTTTCCCAATTTCTCAAGTTATCGCTGAAACCAAATTCCCGGACATCACCAGCACCGGGTCCTTTTGCTTTCGAGAAATTAATTGCTCCCTCAACAATACCCACAACCAGCATATCCCTCAGATCCGGCAAGAACGCAATTTCACCTTGCACCACAACAGCGCCGCTTGACACTCTGAGCAAAGCGTCACCAGGGACTGTCGGCGCTTTTAAAACCAGTTCAGTTACGCCTTCGTTGATTGCCACTTGTAACTGATTAAGCTCTGCTCGTTTCGGCACACCAAATCCGTCCGCTGAACTGAAGGTCCATGTAAGGCCTTCAAAGCTGCCTAGACTCGTCTCCAGCAATAATTTGGTAGGTTTTAGGTACGGTTTCCCTTCAGCATCAAATACTTCAATTTTGATTTTTAATTGACTGCTGCCATCAGCTGGGGCTTGCCCCGCTGATACGCTCAACAAAATTTTGCTTCCAAGGGGAAGTCCTAAACTTTCCCGCCAAAAACCCTCGTCAGCGGTAACGGGCAGATTGCTATTCGCTGCATTTAAGGCAATGCCATCTATGCGTCTATACGCAACACCAGCTTTAACCGGTTGTAGCATCACATTTGTTGGAACAGTTTTTCCACCATTATCGAATTGCGCTTGCCCTGGACTCAAACCAGGCATACTCGTATTTCCTTGCCCCCATGCTGGGGCAACCATGAAGCAGCCACTCAACACAAAACCATAGGTAAGAGTTTGCAGCACGTTCTGGACTGCAGCCACACTCGGTTTGATGATGAATTCCGATTCAGGCTGGTTCACATTGACTCTCGAATGCATTGATACCGTTGGCATGGCGTAAGACATGTTGTTATTTTTCATCATTTGCTCCCCGCCTCAACAGCTTTGGAGCCAGGTCGAAACGATCCACCTCCATTAATATTCGGCTGGGAACTGTCAAATTGAACGCCACCTTTTATTGAACGTTCAGTACTTCCCGGGGCTTGCGTGGTTTGCCCTTTTTGGCGCATTTGGATTTGCTCTTGCATCTGGGGACTGCAGCCCTCAACACGGAACTCAGTGTTATGCAACTGCCCTGCAAGCACATCAACAAACAAGCTATTTGGGTCGCCCGCATTTCGGTTGCTTGTTATTCCTAAAACACTTCCAGTTGGCAGTGTTTTCGAATCTATTTTAAGTACGTGGGTAATAGCTCTCACTCCACAAATACTATATTGACCATTCTCATCGGTAGTCATGCTCGTTCCATCTTCCAAGAACAAGGCCACACCAGGGATAGCTGGCTCTCCTTTGTCTTGCACTGCGTTTCCATTGCAATCAGCATAAACTTTGCCAATGATGCAAGCCTCACGTGTAAAGACGCCACCAGTAACTTTGACTTTCGCTTTGGCAACCATGGATTTCAATCTTCCATTGAGCATACTTGCTTGTGCCTGGTTGATACCATCGCCGCGATCTGCGCCCAAGCCAACACGAACCTTGTATTCAATCACTATTTCTTGATCAATTGCAGGTATTTGAACTTTAAAGGTCAAGTTGGGCCCAGGTGCTCCCGCTGGATCAGGGGCTGCGACTAGCACGCCGGCTTTAGTAACCCGTACTGTATTGCTGATCAATTTAAACCCTAAGGGCAAGTGATCGACGATCGTAGCGGTACCCGTCACTTTGCTGCTTTTTACTGCGATCTGATACGTTAAAGCATCACCAATTTCAACCGTGGCTTTGTCAGCAACTTTGCGTATGAACAGGCTTCCCAAATCACCATAGATGACAGACACTGCGCCAGTAGAACCAATGCAATTCGCAGAATCAGGGCAGCTCAAATCACCGCCACCAGACGCAATGACCGTGTTATTGCCACCAGTTTCACCTTCTGCCGCACCACTGACAAGGATTGGGACTTTAATATAAATAGTCCCGGTGACACCTGCCTCGATAGAGCAACCTGTCAGAGATGTTGCGCCTGCTTGCGTAGCCGCACTGCAAGTACTTGCTATAAAAGTTCCGCCGCTGATGGTCACTGGCGCACTTGATGTAATACCGGCAGAGAAATTATCATTCAGCACAATCGGCGCTGTTGTTGGACCGTTTGTTACGGCAATTGAAATGCTGTAGTACTGATCAGTTGCTCCAATAATCAAAGGATTAACACTGACAGTTTTGGTGACATTTAATCCTGGCAACAATTTACTAACAATGATGCCTTCATTGTTAGTAGCTACCGTATCACCATCTGCTCCCGTTGTAACTTTTGCATTGATCTGCTTCGTCGTCGTTGGCGTCCCGCTGATCGTACAAACAATCGTTCCACCTGGCGCCAAAGATGCCACCGGCGATGTTGGCGTGCATGTGCTGATCAATCCTGGAGGGAGATCAGTAACACTACAAGTAGCATTTGTGGCAGGCACAGAACTCGCATTGGTGCAAATGATTGTTTGCCCTGTTGGGTATGGCACATCCTTGATAGCTGGTGGCAACTCAGTTCTTGGGACAACTTGCATATCGGGACGTGTCAAGACCGTTGTAACAGTACCTGTGCAGTGTTCTGCTGCAGGGCAGCTTGGGTCACCGCCACCCGTGACAGTAGCCGAATTAACCAACGTATTTGGTGCAGTTGGACCGACAGCAACAGGAACAGTAATCACGATTAGACCTGCAGTTGATGGTGCAATCGTGCAACCAGTCAAGTTTGTTGCTCCAATTCCCGGGCATCCACTCAAAGTTCCACCGGTAGCAGTAACAGAACCGCTCGTCGTAACACCCACGGGCATTGCGTCAGACAAAGTTATCGCTGCTGTCGTCGGACCATTGGTCACAGTGATGGTGATGGTATAAAACTGGCCTGCTTGCGCAGCGACAAGGGGTGATTGACTTGCAGTTTTCGTAACCGTTAGCAATGGTGCCGCACCGGCCGTCACCGTCAGTGTCGCGGTGTCGCACACAGCACCATTTGGCGCAGGCGCACACACCCTGTAATTAACGGTACAAGTAGCAGTAGCTACAGTTGGACTTGTGTAACTTGCAGATCCAACAGCACTCACTGCCGGAGAGAGGCAGGTACTGCCAGGCTGCAAGGTAAATACCGAGCCCGCTGGGAACTGGTCGTTTGATGCCAGATTTGTTGTCACTGCCACATTTGGCTGTTTAGTATCCACATCGTTCACCGCATCAATGACCGTTGCCGCTTGCGTTGCGACGTTGTTGGCCGCGTTGCTGTCGTTGGCCGCACCGGTGGTGGCCGTGAAGGTCACATTGGTGGTCGGCTCGTCTGTGCCGCCGG
>JAYVJL010000060.1:0-30784 GCA_043769295.1 Polaromonas sp.
CATCACATTCCACCGTGGGGTTGCCACGGGAATCCAAAATTTCACGGGCGACGATATCAACAATTGCACTCATTTTTTAGCTTTCAAAAAATACAAAAAAATCAAACGGGTTATAAATTCAACTTAGACAGAGAAATGGTTTTCCAGAAAACCATTTCTCTTGGTGATGCGATCCAGCTCCACCAGCGTTTCCAACAAGGCTTTCATATGCTTCAAAGGCACGGCGTTCGGGCCGTCAGACCAGGCCTCGTCAGGGTTGGGATGGGTTTCCATGAACAAACCCGACACGCCCACCGCCACCGCCGCACGTGCCAATATCGGCACCATCTCACGCTGACCGCCAGACGTTGTTCCTTGGCCGCCAGGCAGTTGCACCGAATGTGTCGCGTCAAACACCACCGGCGCAGCCGTTTCACGCATGATGGCCAAGCTGCGCATGTCGCTGACCAGGTTGTTGTAGCCAAAACTGGCACCGCGCTCGCAGGCCATGAAGTTGTCAGGCTCCAGGCCGGCTTCAATCGCTGCAGTGCGGGCTTTGTCGATGACATTTTTCATATCATGCGGAGCCAAAAACTGTCCCTTTTTGATATTCACCGGCTTGCCCGATTGCGCCACAGCGCGAATAAAGTCGGTTTGACGGCATAAAAAAGCGGGGGTTTGCAGCACATCCACCACGCTGGCGACTTCGTTGATGTGGTCGATTTCATGCACATCGGTCAGGACCGGCAGGTTCAATTGCTTGCGCACTTCGGCCAGAATGTTCAAGCCCGCATCAAGGCCGACACCGCGTTTGGTGTTGCCCGACGAACGGTTGGCTTTGTCGAACGAGCCTTTGTAGATCAGCGGAATGCCCAAGGCGCTGGTCGCTTCCTTGAGCCGACCGGCGACCTCGATGGACATTTCTAGGCCCTCGATCGAGCAGGTGCCTGCGATCAAGAAAAACGGCTGGTCTAAACCGATGTCAAACCCGCAGAGTTTCATGCCACGGCTTTCAGCAACTTGCCCGCCGCTTGATGATCCAGCGCCGCCTTGATGAAGGCGTTGAACAACGGGTGGCCATTCCAGGGGGTGGATTTGAACTCGGGGTGGAACTGCACACCGACAAACCAGGGATGGACGGCGCGGGGCAATTCGACGATTTCGGTCAATTGCTCACGCTGCGTCAACGCAGAAATCACCAAACCGGCTTTGCGCAAAGTATCGAGGTAATTGACGTTGGCTTCATAGCGGTGGCGATGCCGCTCGGTCACCACATCGCCGTAGATGTCGTGCGCCAGCGTGTCTTTGGCCACGTCGGAGCTTTGTGCGCCCAAACGCATGGTGCCGCCCAGATCAGAATTGGCATCGCGAGTTTTGATGGTACCGTCGGCGTCTTTCCACTCGGTGATCAAGGCGATCACGGGGTTGGGGCTGGAGGGGTCAAACTCGGTGCTGTTGGCGGCTTTGAGGCCGGCGACATTGCGTGCAAATTCGATGGTCGCCACCTGCATGCCCAGGCAAATGCCGAGGTAAGGAATTTTGTTTTCACGGGCGAAGCGGGCGGTGCTGATTTTGCCTTCCACACCGCGAATGCCAAAGCCGCCGGGCACCAAGATGGCGTCGTATTTGGCGAGTTGCGAGGCGTTGTCTGCCGTGATGGTTTCAGAGTCGATGTAATTGATCACCACTTTGGCGTGGTTTTTCATGCCCGCGTGGCGCAGCGCTTCGTTGAGCGACTTGTAGCTGTCGCTCAAATCGACGTATTTGCCGACCATGGCGATTTGCACTTCCTCAGCCGGATGCGCGGTTTCATAGACCAGATCGTCCCAGCGTTTCAGGTTGGATGGTTTGGTGGACAGGCGCAGCTTGTCGCAGATCAGGTTATCCAGACCCTGCTCGTGCAGCATGCGCGGCACTTTGTAGATGGTGTCCACGTCCCACATGCTGATGACGCCCCACTCGGGTACGTTGGAAAACAGGGAGATTTTGGAACGCTCTTCCTGCGGAATCGGACGGTCGGCGCGGCAGATCAGGGCATCAGCCTGGATGCCGATTTCGCGCAGCTGCTTGGCGGTGTGCTGGGTCGGCTTGGTTTTTAGCTCGCCAGCGGCGGCTATCCACGGCACGTAGCTCAGGTGGACAAACGCGGTGTTGTTCGGACCGAGCTTCAAGCTCATCTGGCGCACGGCTTCCAAAAATGGCAGCGATTCAATGTCGCCGACAGTGCCACCGATTTCAACAATCGCCACGTCCACCGCGTCAGGCTCACCAAAGCGCGCGCCTTTTTTGACGAATTCCTGGATTTCATTGGTTACATGCGGAATGACCTGCACGGTCTTACCCAGATAATCGCCACGGCGCTCTTTGTCGAGCACACTTTTGTAGATCTGGCCAGTGGTGAAGTTGTTGGACTTGCGCATCCGCGTTTCGATGAAACGCTCGTAGTGGCCCAAGTCCAGGTCGGTCTCTGCGCCATCGTCGGTGACGAACACCTCGCCGTGTTGCAAGGGCGACATGGTGCCGGGGTCGACGTTGAGGTAGGGATCCAGCTTGATGAGGGTGACGGTGAGGCCGCGTGACTCTAAAAGTGCGGCCAATGATGCTGATGCGATGCCCTTGCCTAAGGAAGACACTACACCGCCGGTAACGAATACGAATTTGGTCATGCCAGAATGGGTGCTGAACACCCAAGGAGGTGGAAAGCGCGATTATAAAGGTCTGCTACATTGCGATCAGGAAAAATCGAAATTTGTAACAAAATTACTTCTTCAAAATATCTATGAGTGAACTTAGCGACGAATTTGGTGGCGAATTAAAAGGCAAACACATCGTTCTTGGCCTGTCAGGTGGCATCGCGGCCTACAAAGCGGCAGAGCTGTGCCGCGCCATGGTCAAAGAAGGCGCGACCGTGCAGGTGGTGATGACCGAAGCGGCCGAGCATTTCATGACCAAAGTGACCATGCAGGCGCTGTCTGGCAGGCAGGTGTTTGGCTCGCAGTGGGACGATACGGCTGTGAGTGTGAACGGAGAGGGCATTGCGAACAACATGCCCCACATCAATCTCACACGCGGGGCGGATGCTATCATTATTGCACCCTGCAGTGCTGACTTCATGGCCAAGCTGCTGCATGGCCGGGCTGACGACTTGCTGAGTTTGCTGTGTTTGGCTCGTCCGATAGCGGAAGTCCCGCTCATCCTCGCACCCGCCATGAACCGCGAAATGTGGGCCAACCCCGCCACGCAGCGCAACGTCGCGCAGCTCAAACAAGACGGCATCACCGTGCTGGAAGTGGGCGAGGGCGACCAGGCCTGCGGCGAAGTGGGCGATGGCCGCATGCTGGAGGCAGACGAGATTTTGGCAGATTTGGTCGCTTTTTTCACCCCCAAGTCTCTGCTTGGTCAACACGTGCTGATCACCGCCGGCCCCACTTACGAAGCCATTGACCCCGTGCGCGGCATCACCAACCTGTCTAGCGGCAAGATGGGTTTCGCCATCGCGCGGGCGGCAGCAGAGGCGGGTGCGAGCGTCACGCTCATCGCCGGTCCCGTGAGCCTGCCCACGCCACGCGGCGTGAAGCGTGTAGATGTGAAATCAGCTCAAAATATGCTTCTAGCCGGCGTAAAATATGCTGATGTAGCTACTATTTTTATAGCATCCGCCGCTGTGGCCGATTGGCGACCTGCCAACCCCGCCGATCAAAAACTCAAAAAAGACGGCTCTGATGGATTGGGCGGAGGGGTGCCGCAACTCAGCTTTGTTGAAAACCCGGACATTCTTGCCACCATCGCCCAGTCGCCACGCGGCAAAAAAGGTTTGTCCGGTGAACAAGGTGGCCTGTTCTGCGTCGGTTTCGCCGCAGAAAGCCAGGATTTGCTCTCCAACGCGCAAGCCAAGCGCATCCGCAAAGGCGTACCGCTCTTGGTCGGCAACATCGGCCCCGCGACCTTTGGGCAGGACCATAATGCGCTGCTGCTGGTCGATGCCAACACCGTGAAAGAGCTGCCGCAAGCGTCCAAACGCCATTTGGCGCAGCAGTTGGTGGCAGATATTGCGGCGCGATTGGGGCAAAAAACGTAACGCTTGTCTAGCTTCCCCCTTAGAAAAAGGGGGACTGAGGGGGATTTAACCCGGATTCAAATCTCCCCTAACCCATCTTTTGCTAAGAGGGGGACAAGTCAATAAATTCAATAATTTATATAAAAAACAACCACTTATGAAAATAGACGTCAAAATCATGGACGCCCGCATGGCGAGCCAACTCCCGGCCTATGCCACCCCCGGCAGCGCGGGTTTGGATTTGCGCGCTTGTTTGAACGAGGCCCTCACCCTGCAACCCAACGCCTGGCAGCTCATCCCCACCGGCATCGCCATTTATCTGGGCGACCCGAACTTCGCCGCCATGATCTTGCCGCGCTCGGGTTTGGGCCACAAGCATGGGATTGTGTTGGGGAATCTGGTCGGGCTGATCGACAGCGACTACCAAGGCCAACTCATGGTCAGCGCCTGGAACCGCAGCTCAACCGCGTTCACCATTGAGCCGATGGAGCGGATTGCCCAGCTCATCATCGTGCCGGTGGTGCAGGCGCAGTTCAATGTGGTGACCGAGTTTGAAGCAGCCAGCGAGCGCGGGGCGGGGGGGTATGGGTCAACTGGGAAGGCTTGATGGCCTTGACCAGTTCATACAGTAATAATGCTATTAATAAAGTAGCAGTATAGGCAATAAAAACGCCGGCTATAGGTGTATTTAACCTCCAAAACGGCGCATTTAACCGATTAATGCAAGGTATCGTTGCCCGGCATTAGACCGGAATCGGTCTGCAGCTTGAAAAAGCCAGAGCCGCAGGTTCCTGCGCCGATCTCGTCAATCGTCGCTTCGCGAACGCCTTCAACTTTCAAACTCAACCGAATCGCAATCCCAGCCAGCGGGTGGTTGCCGTCAAGAACAACGTGTTCCGGGTAGATGTCGGTCACAACGTAGACCACATCTTTGGGCATGTCGGGGTTGCAACCGGCGGGCATGGCGCTGCCTTCAAAAGTCAGACCTTCTTCGATTTCCTTGGGGAAGAGGGCGCGGGGCTCCAGAAAGATGAGCTGATCGTTGAAGTCGCCAAAGGCTTCTTCAGGTTCCAGGTGCAGGTCCAGCTTGTCGCCGGGTTCGTGGCCTTGCAGGGCTTCCTGCACTTTTTCCAGCAGGTCATTGCCGCCGACCAAAAACTCGACGGGTTCGTCAAGCACATCCAATTCACTGCCCAGAGTATCTTTCAGCGTCCAAGTCAGGGCGACGACGCATTGTTTGGTGATTTCCATACGACAATTGTCGCATGATGATCAAACCAAACGAACCTTTGCAGCTATTGGGTGGTATCAGCCCCGCCGAGTTTATGGCCAAATATTGGCAGAAAAAACCCTTGCTGATACGCAATGCGGTGCCCGGTTTCAAGCCGCTGCTGTCGCGCAGCGCGCTGTTTGAGTTGGCCGGGCAGGACGATGTCGAGTCGCGCTTGATCGTGGCCAATGGTGATAAATGGAAAATGTCACACGGTCCTGTGACATCCAAGTCCTTGCCATCCTTGAAAAAATCAAACTGGACGCTGCTGGTACAGGGGGTGGACATGCATGATGCGCAGGTGCACGCGCTGAAAAACCAATTCCGCTTTGCGCCCGATGCGCGGCTGGATGACCTGATGATCAGCTTTGCCACCGACGGCGGTGGGGTAGGGCCGCATTTTGACAGCTACGACGTGTTTTTGCTACAGGCGCACGGCACGCGGCGCTGGCGCATTGGCAAACAAAAGGACGGAACACTGCAGCCCAATATGCCGCTGAAGATTTTGGCCAATTTCAAACCCGAACAAGAGTTTGACCTGCAGCCAGGCGACATGCTGTACCTGCCGCCGCGTTACGCCCACGATGGCGTAGCGGTGGGCGAGTGCATGACGTATTCCATCGGTTTCAAAGCCCCCAAAGAAGTTGATTTGGGGCGTGAACTGCTGCTGCGGTACGCGGACGATACACAGAAAGATCAAGAAGATCAAGAAGATGACGCAAGTGGCACAAAACGGAACATCAAACCTGACGTGTTGTACCGCGATGCGGATCAGCTGGCGGTCGAACATCCGGCCGAAATCCCCGCCGCGTTGCTGGCGTTTGCGCGGCAGGCGGTCGACAAGGCGATGGCCGACCCGGACGCGCTGGCCCGCAACCTGGGCGAGTACCTGACCGAGCCAAAAGCAAACGTGTGGTTTGACGAACCCGAGGACGATGTGGTGCTGACACGGCAAAACCGTGTGGAATTGTCACCGCGCAGCCAGATGATGTTTGATGCACGGCACATTTTCCTCAACGGCGAGAGTTGGCGCGCTGCGGGCAATGATGCCAAATTGATGCGCCGTCTGGCCGATCAGCGCTGCTTAAATGCAGCCGAGTTGACCAAAGCGAGTGACGGTGCGGTGTCTTTGCTACAAGAATGGATTGACGAGGGTTGGCTGGTCTGCCTGTGAGCCTTAGAGTGACATGGCATGAAAAACATCATCGAGTGTGTGGCAAATCGCCGAAAAACTGCAAACCAGTGTTGCACACGACGCGGGTATTTGCTTGAAAGAACTTAATTCCAGCTATAATTGAGGGCTTAGGTGGGGGGAACTCGAGTATTTTCCACCTATCGTTAAAGCTCTCATTCTTTAATGGCTGGGGTTTCTTTGTAGAAATTCTTGTTTCGTTCTAGACTGGCGTTTTGACAATTTCCGGAAATTGTTTTCTCTTAATTTTATTCAAGGAATCTAAAAATGAACAAGTCACTCGTTATCGCAGCTGTTATTGCTGCTGCTGCCCTCGCTGCTTGCGGTAAAAAAGAAGAAGCCAAAGTTGAAGCTCCAGCTGCTCCAGCTGCTGCTGTTGCTCCAGTCGCTCCAGTTGTTGAAGCCGCTAAAGATGCTGCTGCTGCTGCAACCACAGCTGCTGACGCTGCCAAAGGCGCTGCTACTGCTGCAACTGACGCTGCTAAATCAGCTACTACTGCAACTATGGACGCTGCTAAAGCCGGTGCTGCTGCAACTACAGACGCTGCTAAAGGTGCTGCTGATGCCGCTAAAGACGCTGCTAAAACAGCTACTACAGCCGCTACTGCTGCTACAGACGCTGCCAAGAAAGCCACTGAAGCTGCTCCTAAGAAGTAATTCTTACCCGGTGAAGAGCTTGCACTTGATGTAAGCCTCTTCCCCAAAAACCGCTACAGACGCAAGTCCATGGCGGTTTTTTTACGTCTGTGCTTTGGCTTCTGTGCTGTGCGGTTGAATGCCGTGTTCGGGTTTTGATGGCTTCAAACCGTCAACCAGGGCGTCCCTAAGTCGGGCTGGGCGATCATGATTTCAGTAGGCAGGCAGCCCAGGACGCCGGACAGGCTGCTTTGTGCCAGCTCGACCTTGTTGTTTTGCTGGCTAAGGTGCGCGGCCGCCACGTGGCGCAAACCATCGTGCTGCAAAGCCGCCAAAATCTCGGCGGCTGCCGTGTTGGACAAATGTCCAAAATCGCCGCCCACGCGCGACTTTAAAAACGGGGGGTAGCTGGAATGGGCCAGCATGTCGGCGTCGTGGTTGCACTCCAGCAGCAGCGCATGACACTGCATGAGTTGCTCCAACACATGGGGGCTGGCATGGCCCAGGTCGGTCAGGATGCCCAATTTGGCGATGCCATCGGTGCAGCTCAGCTGCAGAGGTTCGCGCGCGTCATGCGGCACGGTAAAGGGGTTGAATTGTAATTCTCCCAAGTCCACAGGGCAGGTGTCTTGGGCGATGCGCACCAGGTCGTCAAAGTCTGGTGCGAGCTGTGTTTGGTTGGTTTGCTTGGCTTTTTGCCGCAAACGCATGTCTTTGAGCGCGGCATGGGTGCCGTTGCTGGCCCACACGGGGATGCTGTAGCGGCTGGCAAACTGCACCACACAGCCCAGGTGGTCACCATGTTCGTGGGTGATGAAAATCGCGTCGATCTGTGATGGGCGCACGTCAGCCAAATCCAAAGCCGCCATCAAGCGTTGCAAACCCAAACCACAATCAACCAGCAGGCGGGTGGTGTTCGCAGCCACGCCACCCGCGGCTTCAACCAAGGTGGCGTTGCCTGTGCTGCCGCTGCTCAGGTTTTTGAAGCGCAACACGATTTTCGCCTGCGTTGTAGCACCAAGACCTAAAAAATCAAAACCGCGCGTGGGCTGCTTTGCCGTTTACTTCAGGTCGTCAGCCAGAATTTTGACGATGTTTTGCGCATCTTTCTCAGCCGCAGGTCCACCCGTCGCGTTGAGCACGCTGACCACGGTTTCGTTGGTCGTTGATTTGACAGTGATACGGTATTTCAGCAAAGGAATGCCCGCCTCAGGTGTGAAGAGCTTGGCCAAAAAGCCTGGCTCTTTTTTATCGGGATTGGGAGCCACATAACGCACAAAGTACACGCCCTGTGCGCGGTCGCGGTCTTCAACGGTGAAACCGGTGCGGTCCAGCGCCAAGCCGACACGACGCCAGGCGCGGTCGAACCCTTCGTCGATCTGCACCACGGATTGACCGTTGAGCGTGCTGACTTTGGAGGTCAATTTCATCGGTGTGGTCGCAATTTGTTTTTTGGACTGCTCTTGCGACACACCGAGTTTGACCATCAAACGGCGCAAAAATTCGGCTTCCAGTTCAGGATCGGCAGGGCGCACTGTCCAAATCGTGGTTCCGGTGGACTGAGCGCTTTGCAGTGTCTCAATCATGCCTCGGTGGCTGATGTAGATTTCGGTGCCACCTTTGCCATTGGCTTCGATACGGGTGCGGAATTTGTCGCGCTCGCCGGTGGAGTAGAGCGAATCGATCAATTTGCCCAAGGTTGCGCGGATGAAATCCTGCGGCAATTTGGCGCGGTTCTCTGCCAAATCGGTTTCCATGATGCCGATGTTTTGCTCATCGGTGGTCAGCAAGAAGCCATTGTCAGTCCAGAAGTCGCGCAACAGCGGCCAGACTTTTTCAGGCGTACGACCCACAACCAGCCAGCGCTGGTTGCCTGCGCGTTCAATTTGAACATCGCCAATGACCTGCGATGCTGTCGTCATCACCGGTTTGTTGGCTTGGCCGGCTTCAAAACCGCTGGCCGTGGCGCTGCCGGGGATTTGGTAGCGGTTGTCCCGGCTCAATTGAACCAGGTCGGGCGGTACTTCAAGTGAGTTGCCTTTGCTGGTGCTTTTGTAGTCTATTTTGTCTTCTTCGAGGGTAGAGCAAGCGCTCAGGCCCATGATGATGGCCAAACTGATCGGGCCTAACTTTCCAACTGGACTCATTTTTTGATTCACTTCGTATCCTTAAACATGCACTTTGACTTGGGCGTCCGGTTCGGAACACCGTTTGACGAATGGGTTACTTCAACAGACCCGCATTTTTCATGGCGGCTTCAACGCCCGGTTGGCTGGCGGCTGTCAGCTCGGTCAGCGGCAGGCGCAGCGTTGGGCCGATCAAGCCCATGCGATGCATGGCCCATTTGACCGCAATCGGATTGCCTTCGGTCCCCATTTGTTTGTGTACCGCCAGCAATTTCAACTGGATTGCCATCGCACCTTTGACATCGCCAGCCACCGCTGCAATACACAGCTCGTGCATCAACTTGGGTGCAATGTTGGCCGTCACACTGATGTTGCCATGACCGCCGCACAGCATCAAAGCCACGGCAGTCGCGTCGTCGCCTGAATAGATGGCGAAATCTTTTGGCGCGTCTTTGATCAGCCACTGCGCTTTGTCGATGTTGCCACTGGCTTCCTTGATGCCGACTATGCCGGGCACCTGTGCCAAACGCAGCGTGGTCTCCACCGACATATCCGCCACCGTGCGGCCAGGCACGTTGTACAGCACCATCGGCAGGCTCACGGCTTCGGCAATCGCCTTGAAATGCAGGTACTGGCCTTCTTGGGTCGGCTTGTTGTAGTAGGGCACGACCTGCAATTGGCAATCCGCGCCGACTTGCTTGGCAAATTTGGCCAGTTCAATCGCTTCAGTGGTCGAGTTGGCACCGCAGCCCGCCATGATGGGCACGGTTTTGCCGCCGTGGGTTTTGGCGTACAGCTGCGCTTGCTCGACCGAAACGCGGATGATCTCGCAGTGCTCTTGCACATTGACGGTGGGCGATTCGCCCGTGGTGCCGACCACGCCGATACAGTCGGTGCCTTCAGCGATGTGCCAGTCGATGAGTTTGCGCAGAGCCGGGTAATCCACGCTGCCGTCCAGGTTCATCGGGGTGGCCAGAGCCACAATGCTTCCAGTAATCATGCCAGTCATAGGTGTCATATTCGTTGGGATATCGTTGGGATATCAATACAGTAGAAATCGCATATCTGTCATTTTACCCAGAGAAAGTGGGAAGTCTTTAAAAACACAGCCAAATCTGATTCGCCAGCAAGACAAGAAAATCGGGCTGCAGGTAGGCGACAAACACGGCTGTCAACATCACAGCAGCTGCGCCGGCGTAGACATAGGGCAGCAATAGTTTTTTGCTGTACATCATGCTGGTTGCAACTGTGGCCGGACCACAGCCGTTTCTTTCACTGGCAAGTTCACCAAACCACCAAAGATGCCCAGTGCAATGATGATGTACCACATCACATCGTAGCTCTTGTTGGCATCAAAGATCACTGCGCCCATCCAGGCACCCAGGAACGAACCGATTTGGTGGCTGAAAAACACAAAACCACTGAGCATGGACAAATGCTGGATGCCAAATATCTGCGCCACCATGGCATTGGTCGGCGGCACGGTGGACAACCACAGCATGCCCATCACACTGGCAAAGATGTAGACGCTCATGGGTGTCAAGGGTGCCAGAACAAAGATGGCCACGGCCACCGCTCTGGAAAAGTAGATAAAAGACAAAATTTTGCGTTTGGCCAATCTTTGCCCCAACGAGCCGGCAATGTAGGTGCCAAACACATTGAACAAACCCACCAGCGCTAGCGCGTAGCTGGCCACTTGGGGTGACAGGCCTTTGTCTTTCAAATAGCTGGGCAGATGCACGCCGATGAACACCACCTGGAAGCCGCACACAAAATAACCCGCCATCAGGAGCTGAAAACTGGGGTATTTAAAGGCTTCTCTGAGCGCTTCCATGATGGTTTGGTCGCGTCTGGCAGGCACAGCACCGTTTGAGAAAGCGGACTCACGCAAGCCAAACGACAATGGAATCATCAACAAAGTGGCAAAACCCAGCACCATCAGTGCCTGTTGCCAGCCGTAACTACTGATCAAAAAACTTTCGGTCGGCACCATCAAAAACTGTCCAAATGAACCCGCCGCCGCCGCTACGCCCATCGCCCAGCTTCGTTTTTCAGCCGGTACATTGCGGCCGATCACGCCATAGATCACCGCGTAGGTCGTCCCCGCCTGCGCGGCGCCAATCAGCACGCCCGCAGACAAGGCAAACAACAAGGGTGTCGTTGCGTAGGCCATGCCAAACAGACCAAAGGCGTACATCAGCGCGCCGATGATGATGACTTTGAACGCCCCAAACTTGTCAGCCAGCATGCCCGCCGCAATGCCCGCCACGCCCCAGGACAGATTTTGAATCGCGATGGCAAAAGCGAAATTCTCACGCGTCCAGCCATATTGCGTGGTGATGGGCTGCAGCCACAAGCCAAAGCCGTGGCGAATACCCATCGCCAGCGTGACGATGGCAGCACCGCAAATCAGTACCTGGTTCAGGCTGAGGGGAGCTGGTGTCTGTGGCGCAGAGGAAGAAGTTGTAGCTGCAAGCGTCATAAGGTAGTGAGTCTAGCGAATTAATGGCAAGCTTGCAGGCGGCGGCAAGTCCAGGCAAGGTTTGTGTAAAGCTGAAGTTAGACAAAGTGTAAACTAACCGCTTGTTGGAGCTGTTGTTACATACAGCTATTTTTGATGGTCGCATTACAATGGCAAGTTATGGCTTCCAAATTACCCCCTGATTCCACTACGTCATCTACCACCTACTCTGAAGGCTCGATCCGCGTTCTTAAAGGCTTAGAGCCCGTCAAGCAGCGTCCAGGCATGTATACCCGCACGGACAATCCGCTGCACGTCATCCAGGAAGTGCTGGACAACTCGGCCGATGAAGCGCTGGCGGGTCACGGCAAAAAGATCAAAGTGACCCTGCACACGGACGGCTCTGTCAGCGTGGATGACGACGGCCGTGGCATCCCGTTTGGCATGCACCCGACCGAAAACGCACCGGTGATCGAGCTGGTGTTCACCCAACTGCACGCGGGCGGCAAGTTTGACAAAGGCAAGGGCGGCGCCTACAGCTTCTCGGGCGGTCTGCACGGCGTAGGCGTCAGCGTGACCAACGCGCTGGCCAAGCGGCTGGAGGCCACCAGCTACCGCGAAGGCTCGGTCGCACGTCTGGTGTTTGAAGCCGGTGACGTGACCGAGGCCCTGCACATCCGCAAAGCCGGCGAAGGCGACCGCAAAACCGGTACCAGCGTGCGGGTGTGGGTCGATCCCAAGTATTTCGAAACGGCGGTCTTGCCGCTGAATGACCTGACCCACCTGCTGCGCAGCAAAGCGGTGCTGATGCCCGGCGTCAGCGTCACGCTGCTGAACGAGAAAACCAAAGAATCACAAAACTGGCAATACAAAGGCGGTTTGCGCGATTATTTGATGCAAACCCTGACCGGCGACCCGGTGATACCGCTGTTTGAAGAAGAAGGCTTTGCAGACAAGTCCAGCGAGAATTTTGCCGAAGGCGAGGGCGCGCAGTGGTGCGTCGCCTTCACTGAAGACGGCACACCCGTGCGCGAAAGCTATGTCAATTTGATCCCCACCAGCGCTGGCGGCACGCATGAAAGCGGTTTGCGCGATGGCCTGTTTACCGCCGTCAAAAGCTTCATCGATTTGCACAGCTTGCTCCCCAAAGGCGTCAAGCTCATGCCTGAAGACGTGTTTGCCCGCGTCAGCTACGTCTTGTCGGCCAAGGTTCTGGACCCGCAGTTTCAGGGTCAGATCAAAGAGCGGCTGAATTCACGTGACGCGGTGCGTCTGGTGTCCGGCTTTGTCCGCCCCGCTTTGGAGCTGTGGCTGAACCAGCATGTCGATTACGGTAAAAAACTGGCCGAATTGGCCATCAAAGCCGCCCAAACCCGCCAAAAAGCTGGTCAAAAGGTCGAAAAACGCAAAGGTTCGGGCGTTGCGGTGCTGCCAGGCAAGCTGACGGACTGTGAAAGCAAGGACATTCTGTACAACGAGGTGTTCCTGGTGGAGGGCGATTCCGCCGGTGGCAGCGCCAAAATGGGCCGGAACAAAGAAAATCAGGCGATTTTGCCGCTGCGGGGCAAGGTGCTAAACACTTGGGAGGTCGAGCGCGACCGCCTGTTTGCCAACAACGAGATCCACGACATCTCGGTCGCCATCGGGGTCGACCCGCACGGCGTGACCGATTCACCCGATTTAAGCGGTCTGCGCTACGGCAAAATCTGCATTTTGAGTGATGCGGACGTGGACGGCTCGCATATCCAGGTGCTATTGTTGACCCTGTTTTTCAGGCATTTCCCCAAATTAATTGAAACCGGACATGTCTATGTGGCGCGTCCACCCTTGTTTCGGGTTGATGCGCCCGCACGTGGAAAGAAGCCGGCTTCCAAGGTCTATGCCTTGGATGCTGGCGAGTTAACTGCTATATTGGACAAACTGCGCAAAAACAATGTGCGCGAAGGCAGCTGGACGATCAGCCGCTTCAAGGGCTTGGGCGAGATGAATGCCGAGCAACTGTGGGACACCACACTCAACCCCGATACCCGCCGTCTGCTGCCGGTGCATCTGGGGGCTTTGAACTTTTTGCAGACCGAGAACATCATCACCAAGCTCATGGGTAAAGGCGAAGCCGCCGCCCGCAGGGAGCTGATGGAGTTGCACGGTGATTCCGTGGAAGTGGATATCTGATGACTTTATTTAAAAGAATCGGCACTTTGCCGGCGTATTTATTGGCTGTATTGCTATTAATTTTGCAGCAATCCGCTTTCGCCGACGTCTGGGGATATATCGACGACAAAGGCGTGGCGCATTTTGCTGCCGAACGCACCGATGCACGCTACGAGTTGTTTTTCAAGGGCGGCGAGAGTTTTGACACCGACCAGGGCTTGGCTGGCAAAACGGCCGGTCCCGTCTCCAAAACGCAAGCTGTTGCCAACTCCAAAATCCAGGCTTACTTTGACGTGTCCCCCAATTTCAAGCAGGTCAAGCACCACATGCGTGAAGCCTCAAAAACGCACAGCGTCGATTTTGAGCTGCTGCAGGCGCTCATCGTGGCCGAGTCCGGGTTTGATGCACACGCTGTTTCCCCCAAAGGCGCTGTGGGTTTGATGCAGCTCATGCCCGCCACCGCCGAGCGTTTTGGCGTTCGGGCAGACAAAGTCAAGTCGGTAGAGCAAAAACTCACCGACCCGAAAACCAATATCAGCGCCGGCACCAGGTACCTGCGTGTTTTGATGCAGATGTTCCCTGGCAAGCTGGAGCTGGCCGTGGCCGCCTACAACGCGGGTGAGGGGGCGGTGCAGCGCGCCGGCAACCAGATCCCCAACTACAAAGAAACCCAAAATTACGTCAAAACCGTGATGCAAACCTACCGCGCCTTGAAGCCGCCAGCCAGCATCGCGGAGCTGCGCAATGGTTCTTCGCCCTCACGGGTGCGGATGGAGATGAACGGCACGGGCGGTATGCCCAACGGTGGCGCTGTCGGGCGTGGCAACATGGTCGGTCCGTTGAACGCATCGCCGGCTCCCGGCCCGGTCACCTCGTTGACCTTACCCGCCGCCGCTCTTGGCGCAGCACCAGGTACACAGCTTTACTGAGCGCAGGCGCTACAAAATCAGCGTTCTGCACAGGGACTGGTGCGTGCCATCCACACGTAACCCATACATTCCCAGAGTCGGCTCTTTGTCACCATATCGTCACCATATTGTCATTATTGTCAACATTCCTAGTTTCAAGCATCCATGAGCGACCAACCCCTTTCAGATTTAGCCACTTCCGTCTCGGACGACGAACTTAACCTAGCCACCTACGCCCAGCGCGCCTACCTTGAATATGCACTCAGCGTTGTCAAAGGCCGCGCCTTGCCAGACGTGTGCGATGGCCAAAAGCCGGTACAGCGGCGCATTTTGTACTCCATGTCGCGCATGGGACTGGGTTTTGGCGGGGCCAACGGCAACGCTGGTGCGAAACCCGTCAAGTCCGCCCGTGTGGTGGGTGACGTGCTGGGCCGCTTCCACCCGCATGGCGACCAGGCCGCGTATGACGCCTTGGTACGCATGGCGCAGGACTTCTCGCAGCGCTACCCGCTGATCGACGGGCAGGGCAACTTTGGCTCCCGCGACGGCGACGGCGCTGCCGCCATGCGCTACACCGAGGCGCGCTTGGCTCGAATCACCAGCCTGTTGATGGACGAAATCGACCAGGGCACGGTTGATTTTGTCCCCAACTACGATGGCAGCACCGAAGAGCCGCGCCAGTTGCCGGCCCGTCTGCCTTTCGCCTTGCTCAACGGCGCCAGCGGCATTGCCGTGGGTTTGGCGACCGAAATTCCCAGCCACAACCTGCGCGAGATCGCCGATGCCTGCATTGCCTTGATCAAATCGCCCAAGTTGAGCGATGAGGAACTCAACACGTTGATCCCCGGCCCCGATTTCCCCGGCGGCGGCCAGATCATCAGCAGCGCCACCGACATTGCGGAGGCTTACCGCACCGGTCGCGGCTCGCTCAAGGTGCGCGCCCGCTGGAAGATTGAAGAACTGGCGCGCGGCCAGTGGCAGCTGGTGGTCAACGAGTTGCCACCCGGCGTCAGCTCGCAAAAAGTGCTGGAAGACATTGAAGAAATCACCAACCCCAAGGTCAAAACCGGCAAAAAAACACTGAGTCTGGACCAAACCCAGCTCAAAGCCAGCATTCTGGCGGTGCTGGACGGCGTGCGCGATGAGTCCAACAAAGACGCCATGGTGCGGCTGGTGTTTGAACCCAAAACCAGCAAAATCGAGCAGCAGGAGCTGATCACCGCGCTGTTGGCCCACACGTCCTTAGAGACCTCCTCGTCCATCAACCTGACCATGATCGGTATCGACGGCCGACCCACGCTCAAGTCGCTGCGCCAAATGCTCAATGAGTGGATCGAGTTCCGTCACATCACCATCGGCAAGCGTTCGCAGCACCGCTTGGACAAGGTGCTGGACCGTATCCACATTCTCGAAGGCCGCGCGCTGGTGCTGCTCAACATCGACGAGGTGATCGCCATCATTCGCCAGTCGGACGAGCCGAAAGCGGCGCTGATGGAACGCTTTAAGCTGTCCGAACGCCAGGCCGAAGACATTTTAGAAATCCGCCTGCGTCAATTGGCCCGGCTGGAAGGCATCAAGATTGAGCAGGAACTGACCGAGCTGCGCGCCGAGCAGGGCAAGCTGGAAGAAATTTTGGCGAATCCGACCAGTCTGCGCCGCCTGATGGTCAAAGAAATCGAGACCGATGCCAAACAGTTTGCCGATGCGCGCCGGACACTGATTCTGACCGAGAAAAAAGCCGTGGTCGAGGTCAAAATCGTTGACGAACCCGTCACCGTGGTCGTCAGCGCCAAAGGCTGGGTGCGCGCCCGTACCGGTCATGGCCACGAGGCGTCCAGCTTCGCTTTCAAAGCGGGCGATGGGTTGTACGGCACCTTTGAGTGCCGCACCGTTGACACGCTCCTGGCGTTCGGCAATCAGGGCCGCGTCTACTCCGTGCCCGTGGCCATGCTGCCCGGCGCGCGCGGCGATGGTCAGCCGGTGACGACGCTGATTGAGCTCGAATCCGGCACCCAGCTCGTCCATTACTTTGCCGGGCCCAGCGCCGCGACCTTGCTGTTGTCGAGTTCGGCGGGTTATGGCTTTTTGGCGACGGTCGAGAGCATGACCTCCCGCCTCAAAGCCGGTAAAGCCTTCATCACCTGCAACGAAGGCGAGCAGATATGCCGTCCATCACAGGCATCTGCCAGTGTCAGCAATGGCAATGGCAACGGTTACACGTTGACAGGCGGCACGGAACAACCTGCCGCCAGTGCCCGTATCTGGACCGCAGCGACCCACGTGGCCTGCGCCTCGACTGGCGGGCGGATACTGACCTTTGAAATCACCGATCTGAAAGCCATGAGCAACGGTGGCCGCGGCTTGATGCTGATCGACCTGGAAGCCAAAGACACCCTGGCCGGCGCGGCGGCCTACACCCGCAGCATCAAAATCACCGGCATCGGGCGTGGCGGCAAAGACCGCGAAGAAACGCTGGAAATTCGCAGCCTGAACAACGCCCGCGCCGCCCGCGCCCGCAAAGGCAAGGCGGCGGACTTGGGCTTCAAGCCAACAGATATTGCGCGGGTTGAGTGATCTAAGCTGATGAATCGACCGACCACACGCTTTCTGGATGCTGTTGTGACGACTTGGGAGACGGTGTCGACAGCCTCGGCGGCCGCTTGCCAAAGCACCATCAGGCGCACAGGCGACGATGCCAAGCTCACCATAGACATCCAAACCCCGCAATTCACAGCCACCATCGCAGCGTGGGAGCAGGTGTATTGCCTGGATATCACCCTGTTTGAGCGCGCCACCGGCTCGGGTGCGGAGCTATCCGCAGGCGAATGCACCTCGCTGGAGGAGATGCAGGAGCGGATCACGTTGTTATGCGAGATGTTGACGCCTAAATGAGTGTTTTGGCGTAATTTTCTGTTTTATGAGATAAATAGAGCTCAAGCCGGCGTATTTATTGCTTAAGGTGCTATTTTATTGATAGCGCTTGAGTGCTGAATCGCATCAAATCCCAATCTCAAAACTGACCCCCTGTGCCAAAGGCAGCGTCGTTGAATAATTGATGGTGTTGGTGGCCCGACGCATATAGGCTTTCCAGCTGTCGGAGCCGGCTTCGCGGCCGCCGCCGGTTTCTTTTTCACCGCCAAAAGCCCCCCCGATCTCCGCACCGCTGGGGCCGATGTTGACATTGGCAATGCCGCAGTCGGAGCCGCTGCTGGCGATGAATTGCTCGGCTTCGCGCAGGTTCAGGGTGAAGATGGAGGACGACAGGCCGACGGCGACGGCGTTGTTCAGGCGAATCGTCTCGTCCAAGTCCTTGTAACGCATAACGTAGAGGATGGGTGCAAAGGTTTCATGCAGGGCGGGGCCGGCGTGTGCCTGGAGTTCGACCAACGCTGGGCGGACGTAAAAAGCGGCTTCGTTTGAAGGGACGCGTTCGCCGCCATGCACGGTGGCCCCGAGCTGGCGGGATTCCGTCAGGGCGGCCTGCATCCCTGCAAACGCTGCACCGTCAATCAGCGGGCCGACCAAGGTGCCAGCCGTGCGCGGGTCGCCCACCGCAACTTGGGCATAGACTTTGACGAGTTGCGGGACGAGCTGGTCGTAGACGCTGTCGTGCACGAACAGGCGGCGCAGGGTGGTGCAGCGCTGGCCGGCTGTGCCCATGGCGGCGAAGGCGATGGCGCGCAGGGTCAAATCCAGGTCGGCGCTGGGGGCGACAATGGCGGCGTTGTTGCCACCCAGCTCCAAAATGGCGCGTGCAAAGCGACTTGCCAGACGTGGCGCGACGCTTCGGCCCATGGCGGTGGAGCCAGTGGCAGAGAGGACTTTGACGCGAGGATCGTCCACCAGCACCTCGCCGATGTCGCGCTGGCCAATAATCAATTCGAGCAAACCTGCTGGCGCATCAGGGGCCGTGGCGTTGAATTTTTCAATAGCACGTGCGGTAATCGCATGGACGGCCAGCGCGGTGAGGGGCGTTTTCTCTGACGGTTTCCAGACCACGGCGTTGCCACAGACCAAGGCCAGTGCGGCGTTCCAGGCCCACACAGCCACCGGAAAGTTGAACGCCGAGATCACCCCGCACACGCCCAGCGGGTGCCAGGTTTCCATCATGCGGTGGCCGGGGCGCTCGGTGGCGATGGTCAAACCGTAGAGCTGGCGCGACAGGCCGACGGCAAAGTCGCAGATGTCGATCATCTCCTGCACTTCGCCAGCGCCTTCTGACGGGACTTTGCCGGCCTCCAGCGTGACCAGCAGGCCCAGGTCGGCCTTGGCAGCGCGTAATTCTTCACCCAACAGCCGTACCAACTCGCCCCGTCGCGGTGCGGGGACGTTGCGCCAAGCCTGGGAAGCGGCGGCGGCGCGGGCAATGGCGGCGGTGGCGTCTGGGGTGCTGGTGATGGTGACGGCGGCAATCTGTTCGCCTGTGATCGGTGAAGTCACCACAAGCTGCCCTGCGGTGTGGGTATCGGTGGGGACGCCAAGGCGCTGCAAAATATGAGCGACTTCAGACGAAACAGAACTCGTTTGAAGGGAAGGGGGTGTCAAAATATGAGGCATGATATGACTTTACACCAGCCCATTTGTTTCCGCTGTCTCTCTCATTCACTCTGCTTGCATGAATTCCATCAGCCAAAGTTTCTCAACCGCTTTTTCACTCATTTTTTCGCTGGATGAGGCCTTGTGGTCCATTGTGGCGCGCTCGCTGTGGGTCAGCGGGCTGGCTTGTCTGCTGGCCAGCGGGCTGGGGGTGTTGATGGGGTCTTGGCTGGCCGTTGCCCGGTTCACGGGGCGCGGGCTGGTGTTGATGATGTTGAACACGCTGCTGGCGATTCCGTCTGTGGTGGTGGGTTTGCTGGTGTATCTGCTCTTGTCGCGCTCGGGGCCGCTGGGGTCTTGGGGCTGGCTCTTTTCGGTCAAGGCCATGGTTTTGGCGCAGGCGGTGCTGATTTTGCCGATTGTGGCGGCGCTGACGCGACAGCTGGTGGAAGATGCCGACAAGCTGCACGGCGAGCAGCTGCAATCCATGGGTGCGGGCAGCTGGCAGCGGGCGGTGCTGCATGTGTGGGATGAGCGTTTTGCGGTGCTGATGGTACTGTTGGCCGCCTTTGGCCGCGCCATCGCCGAGGTGGGCGCGGTGATGGTGGTGGGGGGCAATATTGACGGTTTCACGCGGGTGATGACCACGGCCATCGCGCTGGAAACCAGCAAAGGCGATTTGCCGCTGGCGCTGGGTTTAGGGCTGGTGCTGATGGCGGTGGTGCTGCTGCTAAACGCCGTGGTCAGTGGCATACGCTTGGTGTTGGTTCAGCATGACGCTTCTGCCGCTGTGCAAGGGGTTCGGTTATGAAAGCGCAAGCAGCTGCAGCTGCATCCACGATCCAGTTTGACTTACAAGCCGTTAGCGTGCGTTTTGGCGCACGGGAGGCGCTCAAAAACGTGGACTTGCAGATCGCCCAAGGTGATAGGCTGGCTTTGATCGGGGCCAACGGCAGCGGCAAAAGCACCTTGCTGCGGGTGCTGCATGGTTTGATTTCAAGCACATCCGGGCAGGCTGGCCAGATGTCGGGGTGTTTTCACCTGCATGAAGACGTGCGGCAGGCCATGCTGTTCCAGCGGCCACACATGCTGCGCATGAGTGCGCAAGCCAATGTCGCCATGGCTGCATGGCTGGGCGGGACGCCGTGGGCGCTGGCTAAAGCGCAGGCTTTGGCGGCTTTGCAGCGTGTCGGTCTGGCAGGTGAGGCGCGCCGACCTGCCAGAGCTTTGTCGCAAGGCCAGCAGCAGCGTCTGGCGCTGGCACGGGCCTGGGTGATGCAACCCAATGTGCTGCTGCTGGACGAACCCACCGCCAGCATGGACCCCCACGCCAAGCGCGAGGTAGAGCACTTGATGCAAGAATTTGCCACGTTTGCAGATCCCGGCAGCGGGCAGGCAATGACCCTGATTTTTGCCAGCCACAACCTGGGGCAGGTCAAACGGCTGGCCACCCACGTGGCGTATCTGGAGCATGGGCAGCTCTTGGTGCATTTGCCCGTTGATGTGTTTTTTGATTCTGCGTGTTTGCAGGCCGTGTCGACCCAGGCGGATGCTTTCTTGAAGGGTGACTTTGTCTGAACGCGGCTTGAATGGGGTGAAATCAGTCGAATTCAGCGGGTTTTGATGGTTTTGGCTGGATTTCCTTCCAAAATATGTCTCTAGCCGGCGTATTTATTGTCTAAGTAGCTATTAAATATATAGCATTATTGATGTCGATGAATATCAGTGAGGCCTTGGCTTGCCGCTGCCCAGCTTGCGGTACATGGTGGCACGGCTGATACCCAGCGCGCGGGCGGCTTGGGCGACGTTGCCACGTGCTTGAACAATCGCCTTGCTGATGACCTCGGCCTCCATGTCGCGCAAGCCATGGCCGGCTGCGTTGTTGGTGTCGGTGTGCAGCGTGCTGAGCTTGCCTTCCTGGTCAGGCCGTTGCATCATGGTCATGAGCCGCAAACCCGACCACAGCGGCGCTTCAAGCACCGCATGGCTGCGCCGCGAAGCGTCAAACAGCATGCTGAACGGCATGGCAAACAGGTCGCTGCAATGCACCGCGACGTGGGCAATGTGCATCAGTTGCGGCATCATCATGCGGGCGTGCTGGTTGGCACCCAGCACACCACCGTCGTTATCCAGTGCGATCAAACCATCGGTATCTTCACCCAAAGGCTGGCCGGGCCAGTTGATGCGCAGCAGCAGGCCATGCTTTTGCTGCAACAGCATGGCGTTCTCAATGGTGCGGGCGGACTGGGCGGTGAGGTGCTTGAGTTCAGGGCGCTCCGGGACTTCAATACCGGTCAAGTCGAGCATGCCGATGCAGCGGCCGTCCGAGCCAAAAAGGGGAGAACCTGCGCAGCTGAAGGCGGCATTGCCGTCATAAAAGTGTTCGTTGCGGTGCAGCCAGACCGAGTGCTGCTCGCTCAGCGCCGCGCCTATGGCGGTGGTGCCTATGGCCTGCTCAGACAAATCTACGCCGATTCGTGTGATCAGGCCCGCCCGGTGGTCGCGGCGGTCGATGGGGCCGTTGACGTCGATCACGATGCCATCGCTGTTGGTCAAAATCGCAAAATAATGGGTATTGGCAATGGCGCGCCCGAGTTTGTCGAGCACGGGTTTGGCGGCGCGCAGCAGATCATGGTTGTCCACCGCAATGCTGCGCATGGCTTGTCCCGATATATGCGCAAATTCCACGGTTTTTTGTGGTTGATGCCCCTGTGACAGGCAGCGCCGCCAGGAACGCTCTATCCAGCCTTCAACATGGCCGGTCTGCAAAGGCGACCCTTGCTCAAACACGGCACGCCGTGCCAGGTCAATGCTGCTCAAACGGGTGTTTAAGCGGGTGTTTGAACGCGTGTTACTGATGGGCATGGTGCTGTGCTCATGACTTGGGACGATTCAACTTTGGAAAATGATGTGATTATGTGAATTTAATGGAATTGTGATTTTTAGACAAGTAAGAAGTTAAGACAATTCATTTGTGATTTATTTAACGATCAGGGAAGATGGACTGGCAAAATGAACGAAAAAGTACTACACTTTAGCAGCGATGTAACAAAGTTGTAACTTAATTAAAAGATTCTTACTAAACTTTTAAGAGCTTGTACGGAATTATTCATTAAGCTTGGACACCAAGCATAAAGTCTGAATCTGAGGTCTGTAGCCCATTTTGTTACAAAGCAGTGAGACGATTTGAGAAGAAATTAAAAAGAAGTTCAGCAGAAGTTAAGAAGAGCAGTCAGATTAGAAGACGGTGTGACCTCGGACGAAGGTTTTTTGATAAACAGCTTGTTCATTGAATATCAGTGGACCTTCTTTTAAGTTGGACTTGGGTAATATTTACATTGATTTATAAAGACAAACTTCAGGAAATTAGTTATAGCATCGTACATTGATGCGTAACTACTTCACTAAAATTTGGTAAGGTACATATCGTGAACGAAGATCAAACACAAAACTTTCGCAGACTTGCGCTTGCCGCTTGGATCAAAGCCAATGGTGGCGCGCGTCAAGCATGCGTCAAAAAGGGCTTGGGCAAAAGTGTGGAGAGTCATATTTCCCAAATCCTGCGCGGCTACAGTTTTGGTGCACGAGCAGCCCGCAATCTGGAACTTAAACTGGGTATCCCACACCGCCTGCTGGACCAGGTGCCACCGGGTTTGGAAGATGTCGAGTCCGCCCAAGCCGCGTTGAGTGCTGGCACGGTTGAGATGTTGGGCAGTTTCTCCAATAGTCTGGTCTCGGGGATGGAGATCATCAACATCCCGCAATACCGCATGAGCGGCCTGATCAACAAGGAAGGTGCAAGCAGGGCCTTCTCTGGTTCTGGTTCACGGCTGTTGCTGCGCGACCAGCCGGGCGTGATCACAGATATGCGTGTCTCTGCTGAATGGTTGACCAAAAACGTCCATGGCTTCACCAGTCCACACAATTTATGCATCGTCACCGGCTTTGGCGACTCTATGCGCCCGATGTTCAATCCTGGCGACCCTTTGTTGGTGGATACTGGCGTCAACTCGGTGATGTTTGACTCGGTGTATTTCTTCCGTGTCGAAGGCGAGGGTTTCGTCAAGCGCTTGCAGCGTGTTCCGGGTGAGGGTTTGCGTGTGCTGTCGTCAAACCAATCATATGAAACCTGGACCATCAAACCCGAGATGGATTTTGAAGTATTGGGCCGCGTCATCAAAGCCTGGGTCAGCCAAGATTTTTGAATCTATCTAGTTACGAAGAGGCCACCCTAATTTGTAACGATAGTTGCTGACTGTCAAGCAATTGCTATTTATATTATGCGAGCTCGCCGAACAGTGGAGTTGGGAATGTAAACAAAAAGGCTGAATCGATGTATACACTCTGGATTTTCATGCGCCCAAGGCAGTGCGACAAGATGGTATTCTCAGTTGATGAAATACGCAGCTGATTTGATGCCCACCACAGTAAACAGCAGCGACCCCAGCAAATGCAATGCGGTCGTTGTCAGCGCAAGCATCAATCGACCTTGTTGTAGCATGCCCACTACTTCGGCAGAAAAGCTGGAAAACGTGGTCAACGCACCTAAAAAACCGGTCACCAAGGCCAAGCGCCACACGGGGTCGAGGTTGGGCAGAGCCTGAAACACGGCAACGCAGACGCCAATCAAGTAACCCCCAATCAAGTTGGCAGCAAGTGTGCCCCAGGGCAATGCGTTTGCTGACAAAGCACTACTGCCCGCGGGGTTGAGCCAAAGTCCCAAGCACCAGCGGGCGAGTGCGCCTAAGGAGGCACCGATGCAAATGGCGGCAACTGAGAACATGGTGGTTTTGACTCGTGGTTGGTTGGGCTGAAAGTGCTTGAATTCTAGCTTTGAAAGAGCACCGCAAAGCACCACCCCAATCAATATCCAAGACACAAAAAAACCCGCCGAGGCGGGTTTGTGGGGAGGCCAGCCCATTTACGTGGGCCAGTTTGCGGTCTCTCAGATTACTTCTTCGCTGGTTCGGCAGCTTTTGGTGCTTCTGTTTTGGCAGCATCCTTGGCGGCTGGCTTGGCATCGGCTTTAGCATCTGCTGCTGGCTTGGCTGATTTTGCAGCTTTGGCATCTGCTTTGGCTTTTGCGTCGGCTTCTTTTTTGGCTTTGGCTTCGTCAGCTTTGGCTTTCTTGGCATCAGCTATTGCTTTTGCTTCAGCTTCTTTTTTGGCTTTAGCTTCTGCTTTTGGGTCGGCCTTCATGTCAGCTTTGGCTCCAGGCTTTGCTTCAACTTTCTTTTCAGTTGCAGGAGCAGCAGCTGCGGCAGCAGGTTTTGCATCGGCTTTTTTCTCTGTTGTCGCGGCTGGCTTGGCATCTTTGGCGTCTTTGGCAGCAGCTGGCTTCTCGTCTTTCTTCGCAGCTGGAGCAGCGGCAACGCCTTTGAAGCTTGCGCCACCAACGGTCAAGCCATCAGCAGAGAGTTTGGCTGCATTGGTTTCGCCAATACCACCGACGCGTTTGACCAGGTCGTCCCAATCTTTAAAGTTGCCGCCTTTTTTCTTTTCGTTCAAAATTTTGGCGGAAATCGCAGGGCCAATGCCTTTGATACCGTCTAATTCAGCAGCTGTCGCTTTGTTCACATCCACAGCAGCAAAAGAAACAGCTGCATACATCATGACCATCGCGGCCAGAATTTTTTTCAACATATTGAACTCCTCAGGAAAAAGGTTAAAAGTTAAGTTTTATAGGCATCAGCGCACAAGTGATTCAGTTAAATGGCTGCCCATAGGCATCCTCATAACAAAAACCCAACGAAAGTCAGGCTGGGCTGGACTATAACGGGTGTTTATGACGCGGGGTTGACTTTGCAAACAAAAACGATGAAATATTCATGTAGGACCTCGAATAACCATACATAACCATATAAAACCATACAAAAGCCACCATTAAGCTCTTAAAACGCTGCCAATTGACGAATATAGGCAGACACACCTTGCTCAACACTGGCAAAGGCGTGGTCGCAGCCGGCTGCGCGCAGGGCGCTCAGGTCGGCTTGGGTGTGGCATTGGTATTTACCGACCAAGGTGTCTGGAAAGGCTATGTAGCTTAGTAGTTGCTGTTCAACAGCTTGTAGCAAGCTGAGATTGGGTTGCTCACCAGAGGTCTGCAACTGGCGCATGGTGTTGACCACAGACAGCGCCACATCATTGAAAGGCTGTGCCCGGCCGGAACCCAGGTTGAAAATACCTGAAACCTCGGGGTGATCATAAAACCACAAATTTACAGCTACCACGTCATCTATATAGACGAAGTCGCGCTCCTGCATACCGGATGCGTAGCCGCCGTACTCGCCAAAGAGCTTGACTTGTCCCTCTTTTTGGAATTGATAAAATTGGTGAAAGGCCACACTGGCCATGCGGCCCTTGTGCTGCTCGCGTTGACCGTAGACATTGAAGTAGCGAAATCCGGCGACTTGGCTGCTGGCGCGTTCAAACGTCAATCCCAGCTCGCGTCGCATACGCTGGTCAAACAAGAGTTTGGAGTAACCATAGACATTGAGCGGGTGCTCGAATTCGGGCGCTTCTTTGAACGTGCTACTGCCGCCATAGGTGGCGGCTGATGAGGCGTACAACAAGCGCGCGTGTTGCTCGCGGCATGCTGCAAACAAATCGCACGACACGCGGTAGTTGTTGTCCATCATGTACTTGCCGTTCAACTCCATGGTGTCGCTGCAAGCACCCTCATGGAAAACCGCTTCAACTTTGCCATAGGCTTGTTTGGCAAAGCGTTCGTAGAACACGCCGGCATCCACGTAATCAGCGATCTGCAGGTCTGCCAGGTTGCGAAATTTGTCGCCTTGCGTCAAATCATCGACCGCGATGATGTTAAAGATGCCGCGCGCATTTAGCCCTTTGACGATATTGGCGCCAATAAACCCGGCAGCGCCGGTGACGACACAGCGGGCGTCAGCTGATGATGTCATGCGAACAACTCCTCATAAGATGCGGTGGCGGTGCCAAATTTGCCCACCACAATGCCGCCCGCTTTGTTGGCGTAGGGCATGGCCTCGCGCAAGGACATGCCAGTCGCCACCAAGGTCGCCAGCGTGGCAATGACGGTATCGCCCGCACCGGTGACATCAAACACCTCCAGCGCCTGGGTCGATACATGCTGGGCGCCCTGGTCGTCAAACAAGCTCATACCTTCATCACTGCGGGTCAACAACACGGCATCAAGTTTAAGTTGCGTGCGCAGGTTTTCAGCTTTCACTTGCAACTCCGCTTCGTCCTTCCAGCCACCAACGGCCACTTGTAACTCGCTCTTGTTGGGGGTGATGACGGTAGCGCCGGCGTAGCGCGAGTAGTCTGATCCTTTGGGGTCGATCAACACCGGTTTACCAGCCGCGCGCGCCAAGGCGATCATGTCGACCACATGCGCCAAGCCACCTTTGGCGTAATCAGAAAAAAGAATGGCATGGTGTTGCGTTAGCAGCTGCGAAAACAAGGCTGTTTGCGAGGCAAGGGCTTCTGTTTTGGGTGTGTTTTCAAAGTCAATGCGCAAGAGTTGCTGCTGACGCCCGATCACACGCAGTTTGACGGTGGTTTGCAGCGCCGCGTCACGGCCAAAATGGGGGGTGATGCCGGTTTGTGCCACCAGCGCTTGAAGTTTGTGGCTGGCTGCGTCATTGCCGACTACTGTCAGCAGCGAGGCTTGCGCCCCCATGGTAACGACGTTGTACGCGACATTGGCAGCTGCGCCTATACGGTCTTCTTCACGGGTTACACGCACGACGGGCACAGGTGCCTCTGGCGATATACGGTCGACAGCGCCATACCAATAGCGGTCCAGCATGGCGTCGCCCACCACCAGCACTTTGGCTTGTGCGATGGTTTCTTTGGGGATGGTTTTCAACAGCGCCATGGCTTGCAGTTCCTGTTCCTATTCCTATGACCTATAACTCTTCAATGCGGCGTGCCGGGTAGCTGTCCCACGCCTGGCAGCCCGGGCAGTTCCAATAATGCTGGGCCGCTTCAAAACCACAGGCGGCGCAGCGGTAGCGGCGCAGGGGTGTGACTGCATGGTCAAGCGCGCGCTGGACTTGAGGGTGAAATTGCTCATGCTCCAGCTTTTCACCAGAAATCCATTGTGCAGCGGCGATCAGTGAGGGTTCACGTTCAAGGTGTTTGACATACCAATCGCGCGCAGACGAACCCGTCGGCGTCAGCGCATCCAATCGTACAATGGCTTCCAAAACATCCAGTGACGGATTTTTTTTGTAGCTCAATTGCAGCAACGCGAGTGCTTGTTCTGTGCGCAGACATTCCTTGGCAAGTTTGCCGAATTGCTCCGCGATCAAAGGAATCACCAAACTGTCTTGCACGATCAAAGCACTCAAAATCTCATAAGCCGCTGGCGCATCACCCAGTCGATGCGTCACCGTTGCCAGATCGATATGCGGACGCGGTGCTTGCGAGGCTGCGCTGACCGCTTGCACCAGCAAGGTCTGGGCTTGTTGCAACTCTCCAAGGCTCACTTTGGCGCTGGCTTGCTCGCACAAATAATGTGCTTGCCGACTGGCAAAGCTGCCGTGCCCCAGCGTTTGCAATTTTTCTGCAATCTCTGAGGCATGGGGCCAATCGCGTGAACGCTCATAAATAGCCAGCAGAGACAACAAAGAGGGCGCTTCAAAAGGCGTGTTGCTGAGTTTGCGCAGTGCATTCTCAGCGCGGTCGAGCAAGCCAGCTTTAAGGAAGTCAAGCGCCAAAGCATGTTGGGCACGTTCGCGGTCAGTCGTGCTTAAATCACCGCGTGCCAAGAGATGCTCATGGACGCGCACGGCACGGTCAAACTCGCCACGGCGTCGAAACAGGTTGCCCAATGCGAAATGGAGTTCAGAGGTATCTGGATCGCTTTGAACGGCTTCAATAAAAGCATCGATGGCTTTGTCTTGCTGTTCATTAAGCAAAAAATTCAAGCCTTTGAAGTAGGCTTTGGGTGCCTGGCGGTTTTCCATGCGCAATTGGCGCAAATCCAAGCGCGAGGCGATCCAGCCCAATACAAAAGCCGTCGGCAAACCCAGTAGTACCCAGCTCAAGTCAAAATTCATAAAGAGTAATCAGCAGGCGCAGGTGTCGATGCGGACGCACGGATCAGGGCCGTTTTTTGCGCCTTGGTCGCAGCATGGCGGTGCTTTAGCCAGCGAGGCACCATGCCTAAAACGCCCACGACTACACCAGAGGCAAACACTGCCAGCACTATGATCACCATGGACGTCTTCCAAACAGTGCCAAAGAAAAAATGGACCGTGGTTTCTTGCTGGTTGTTAAGTGCAAAAGCGAAAAGCGTAAAAAAAATGGCCGCTTTAAGTATCCACTTAAGCAGCCATATGAGTTTGTTCATTTGTTCCTGTTTGAATCGAAAGGATATTCGGATTTTCAGATTTAGATTCTACCTGCCTGCGGGGCAGAGTGCGAGGTCACCAGCTCCGTTAAAACGGGTTTATTTCAACTGGCTAATGCTGGTTAACGCTGGGTAACGGGCTGTTGGACGCCGGTGCGGCGATTTGCTTGGTGCGTTCGTCAACCGCTTCTCGGAGGGCTTTGCCTGTTTTGAAGTGCGGGACGCGCTTTTCGGGAATCGCCACGCTTTCGCCAGAACGTGGATTGCGTCCAATACGGGGTGCGCGATAGCTGACTGAAAAACTGCCAAATCCGCGAATTTCGATCCGATGTCCACGCACCAAAGCGTTGCTCATGGCATCAACCAAGGCCTTGACGGCTGACTCGGCGTCGCGATGGGTCAGTTGACCAAATTGTGCCGCTAGCTCTTCAACTAAATCAGAACGTGTCATGAAACAATAAAAATGAATGTGAAGCTTACAAAAAAATCGCCACGTTCAGTAGAAGAACTCTCTGCGAGAACCCATCCACCTGTTCGTGACGATTTGATATGACGACTAAAAGTCAATCAATAACTGAATAATAACGGTTTAGAGAATTACTCTTTGTCGCCGCTGTTGTCCAACTTGGCGCGCAACAATGCACCCAGGCTGGTCGTGCCGGCGTTTTCACGCGCAGACGATTGACTCAGGGCTGCCATGGCTTCACCTTGGTCAGCCGCATCTTTGGCCTTGATGGACAACTGGATGTTACGTGTTTTGCGGTCGATGTTGACCACAACGGCTGTAACTTCGTCGCCTTCTTTGAGCACGTTACGTGCGTCTTCAACGCGATCGCGGCTGATTTCTGAAGCACGCAAGTAGCCCAAGATATCTTCGCCGAGGTCGATTTCAGCGCCCTTGGCGTCGACTGTCTTGACTTTACCGGTAACCACTTGGCCTTTGTCGTTGATGGCGGCAAAGGTGGTGAACGGGTCAGAGTCGAGTTGCTTAATACCCAAAGAGATACGCTCGCGGTCGACATCAATCGCCAAAACCAAGGCTTCAACTTCCTGGCCCTTTTTGTAGTTGCGCACTGCTGCTTCGCCTGGCTCGTTCCATGACAGATCGGAGAGGTGAACCAAACCGTCGATGCCCGCAGCCAAACCAACGAACACACCGAAGTCGGTGATTGATTTGATCGGGCCTTTGACGCGGTCGCCACGCTTGGTGTTTTGTGCAAAATCTTGCCATGGGTTGGCTTTGCACTGCTTCATGCCCAGAGAAATACGGCGCTTGTCTTCGTCGATTTCCAAAACCATGACTTCAACTTCGTCACCCAAAGTCACGAGTTTAGAAGGCGCGATGTTCTTGTTGGTCCAATCCATTTCAGACACGTGCACCAAGCCTTCGATGCCTGGCTCGAGTTCCACAAATGCGCCGTAGTCGGCGATGTTGGTGATCTTGCCGAACAAGCGTGTGTCTTGCGGGTAGCGACGGTTCACGCCCATCCAAGGATCATCGCCCATTTGCTTGAGACCCAGGGAAACGCGGTTTTTCTCGGTGTCAAACTTGAGAATTTTTGCAGTGATTTCTTGACCTGCAGTCACCACTTCGGATGGATGACGGACGCGACGCCATGCCATGTCGGTGATGTGCAACAAGCCATCGATACCGCCGAGGTCAACGAATGCACCGTATTCAGTGATGTTTTTGACCACACCGTGAACCACTGCGCCTTCTTTCAACGTTTCCATCATCTTGGCGCGCTCTGCACCCATGGACACTTCGATCACAGCGCGGTGGCTCAGCACCACGTTGTTGCGTTTGCGGTCAAGTTTGATAACTTTGAACTGCAAAGTCTTGTTCTCGTACGGAGACAAGTCTTTGATAGGACGTGTTTCGATCAGTGAACCAGGCAAGAAAGCGCGGATACCATTGACCAACACGGTCAGGCCGCCTTTGACTTTACCGCTGGTGGTGCCGGTCACGAATTCGCCGGATTCCAGAGATTTCTCCAGGCTCATCCATGAAGCGAGGCGCTTGGCTGTGTCGCGGCTGACGATGGTGTCGCCGTAGCCGTTTTCCATCGCCACGATGGCCACAGAAACGAATTCACCGACTTGGCATTCGACTTCGCCTTTGTCGCTCTTG
>JAYVJL010000061.1:0-81235 GCA_043769295.1 Polaromonas sp.
GTCTTCCTGGTACGTACCCACGAAGCGGGTTAAAAAGGCTTGCACCTCTGCGCCAGAAGCTTCGTCCAGACGCGCCTTCAGCTCCCAATAAGCGGCCCACGGCTCCAGGGCATGACCGCTGGCTTGCGGCAATAGCGCTGTCAAACGCGCCTTGTCCACTTTTTTGAAGGCCTGGTTCATCTCCAGCAGCACACTGTCGGCGCGTGAATTGGAGCCATTGCTGGTGCTGTTTTGGGCAGCAGCCGAGCCTGAAAAAGCGCCTGCAAGTGCAAGCGACAGCAAGGTGGTAAAAAGAGGTGTCAAAATCGTGGTGCTTGGCTTGATTTGCATAAAGGGAACATGATGGATAAAGTCGCTGCGCGAAAAGCGCTCATTGAACAACGCTTGAATTTACCCGATCGCCTACAACGTGCGGCATTGTTACAAAGTGTGATGCGTATTTGGCTTTTTGGCAAGCCCGACACCGTCATTGGCGCCTATTGGCCCATCAAAGGCGAATTTGACCCGCTGCCAGCGCTGTACCGCTGGCAGGAAGATGCCACTTTACAGACATTTTCCTCAAAAAACACGTCAAATATGCCTGTAGCCGTCGAAGATATTGCCCAGATAGCTACAGAATCAATAGCAAACCGATCCCCCTGCAAAATTGGCCTGCCGGTGATAGACAAGGTCCACAAAACCTTGATTTTCCACGCCTGGTACCCCGGCTGCCCGATGGAAGAAGACGCCTACGGCATTCCCAAGCCGAAAAACACCGAAGTCGTGGTGCCCACCATTTTGTTCGTCCCCTGCGTGGGTTTTGGCCCCGGCGGCTACCGGCTGGGCTACGGCGGTGGTTTTTATGACCGCACACTGGCCACCCTGCAGCCACAGCCGACCACAGTGGGACTGGGCTACAGCAACGGCTGGCTGCCCGATTTCACGCCAGAATCGCACGATATTGCGCTGCATGCGATTTTGAGCGATACCGGTGTGGCCTGGCAGGCGCCGGAGCAGGATTAGACGAGCTTTTGCAACAAACCTTGCGTTGACCCATCCAGCCCGCTTAAATCACCCGAAGCCAAGCGCGCCTCAATATCCACCGCCAGCACCTTGCCCAGCTCCACGCCCCACTGGTCAAAGCTGTTGATGCCCCAGACGCTGCCGGCGACGAAGACGCGATGCTCGTACAGCGCGATCAACGCCCCCAGACTGGCCGGCGTCAGGTCGTCCAACACCAGCATGGTGCTGGGGCGGTTGCCAGGGAAGTGCTTGTGCCCCCCTGCATCCGCCTGACCCAGCATCAGCGCCTGCGCCTGCGCCACCACGTTGGCGAGCAGTTTTTGCTGATGACCGGGGAGCGTATGTCGCGCTTTTTTGACCGCAATGAACTCCACCGGAACGACGTCCGTCCCTTGATGCAGCATCTGGAAAAACGCATGCTGACCGTTGGTGCCCGGCTCGCCCCACACCACGGGCGAGGTGGCAAACGGCAAGGCTTGGCCGTTGGCATCGACCCGTTTGCCGTTGCTTTCCATCTCCAGCTGTTGCAAATAGGCGGGCAGCCGCTTCAAAGCACTGTGGTACGGCGCGACACAGCGGCTGGTGAAACCATGAAAATTGCGGTACCAGACGTCCAGCAAACCGAGTTTGACGGGCAGATTACAGTCCAGTGGCGCGGTACGGAAGTGCTCGTCCATCGCATGCGCACCGGCCAGCAACTCGTTAAAACCTGTCGCGCCAATAGCGATGGCGATTGGTAGTCCGATGGCCGACCACAGTGAGTAACGACCACCCACCCAGTCCCAAAAGCCAAAGGTGGTGCTGATGCCGAAGGCGTTGGCTGCAGCGACATGGGTGGTTAATGCCGCGAAATGACGCGAAATACCCTTATCTTTCACCAACAGCGTGCTTTTATCGCTGCAATTGGCTTCAAACCAGGCCTTGGCTGACAAAGCATTGGTCATGGTTTCAATCGTCGTGAAGGTTTTGGAGGCGATCAAGAACAGCGTGTTGTCGGCTTTCAGGTGTTTCAACACCGCCGCCAATTCCGACCCATCCACATTCGACACAAAGTGCAGACTTTTGCCTGCCATGGCAAAGCTATCCAAAGCCAGCACCGCCATGTGCGGCCCCAGGTCCGAACCGCCGATGCCGATGTTGACGATGTCGGTGATCTGGGCATCCGCCCTCACCTGCTCGGCGTAAGCCAGCATGGGTGTCAACGTGGCGTGGACTAAAGCCAGTGCTTCGTCGATTTCCGGGCTTTTTGCTACTGAATTTATAGCTAATGAAGCAGTATCAACGCCGGCTGGATTCGGATTTCGCAACAACCAGTGCATCACGGCACGGTTTTCTGTGTTGTTGATCCTGTCGCCCGCAAACATCGCGTCACGGTGCGCTTCTACGCCGGTTTGCCGTGCCAAGTCCAGCAACAACGCCTGCGTAGCTGCATCGAGGCGGTTTTTGGACAAATCGGCAAACACATAGGGCGCGTCTTGGCTCAGCCGCTCAAAACGCTGGGCGTCCTGGGCAAAGGCGTCGCGTGCATCAAAGGTTTTGCCGCCGGCGTCAAAATGGCGCTGTAGCTCGGCCCAAGCAGGCGTTTGGTCACCGCGTGTACGCGGGTTTGCGGGGAAAGGCGAGGCAGGAGGCTGTACGGTGGTCATGGTCGCATCGAATTCATCAATGACTGCATTATGCGGCCCTGAACGCCCCAGCAAACACCGTCTCGATACGATGCGGTTACGAAACTAGCTCGCCGCCACCACCGACACCCCATGCGACGCCAACGTCAGCTTGACCTCTGCGCCCAGTGGCAACACATCAGTCAAATCTGGCGAAACAACGAAGATGTTGCCCAACCCGGTGGCAAAGGTGTATTCAAAAAAGCTGCCCAGGTAGGCGGATTTGACCAGTTTGGCCGCCATGCCCTCGCCAGCGCGGTGGATCTGCCAGGCCTCGGGCCGTACCGCGACCTTGATGGCTCCGGCCGGCACGGCGTTGCGCGGCGTGAGCTGCATGGAGCCGACCTGCACCGCGCCGCTGGCCAGTGGGGTGGCGGGGAACAGCATGGCCTCGCCCATGAATCCGGCGACAAACTCGCTTGTCGGGCGCTCGTACAGGTCTTGCGGCGTGCCGCGCTGGGCGATGATGCCGTGGTCCATCACGATGATCTGGTCGCTCACGGCCAGCGCTTCGCTCTGGTCGTGGGTGACGTAGGCGACAGTGAGCTTCAGGCGCTGCTGCAGGCTGCGGATTTCCTCACGCATTTCGCGGCGCAGGCGGGCATCCAGGTTGGAGAGCGGCTCGTCAAACAACAACACCGCAGGCTCCAGAACCAAGGCCCGTGCCAGGGCGACGCGTTGCTGCTGGCCACCGGACAGCTCGCTGGGCAGGCGCTCGTCAAAACCGACCAGTCCCACGTTTTTGAGGGCGTCACTGGCGCGGCTGCGGGCGGCATCTTTGGCGATGCCGGACATTTTCAGGCCGTACATCACGTTTTCCACCACGTTCATGTGCGGGAACAGGGCATAGCTCTGGAACATCATGCTGACGTTGCGCTGCGCGGGGCCGAGTGTGGTGACCTCCAGGCCGTCCATGATGATCTGGCCGCTGGTGGGCGACTCCAGCCCCGCAATCATGCGCAGCGTGGTGGTTTTGCCGCAGCCCGAGGGGCCGAGAATCGTCGTCAATGAACCTTTTTCAATCTCGAAACTGATGCCTTTGACGGCCAGCGGCGCGCTGCTGTCACTGCCGTAACGTTTGGTGATGTTGATGAATTGGACGCCGTGGTTCATAGGTTTTACTTTTTAATCGGTGAACTTAATTACGAGATGTTTACTATAAATTTAATAGCAGTTTAGTAAATAAATACGCCGGCTAGATGCCAATTTGGCACCTATTTTGACAAAATCAGCCTGGAACTACCCATTCAACTGCTTCTTAAGCAGGTTTGAGCGAGATGAGCGGCTCGCCGCGCTTGCGCCGCCCCAGTTTGCGCTCCCCGACCAGCAGTTGGATGAGGGCGATGGCCAGTGACATCAGCACCATCAGCACCGTGCAATACGCCAGCGCCACGCCATAATCGCCATTGCCGACGCGGCCGATGATGTAGGTGGTGGCGAGTTCGTTCTCGGCCGTGACCAAAAAGATCACCGCCGACACGGTGGTCATGGCGCGGACAAAGCTGTAGACCAAAGCCGCGATCAGCGCCGGTTTGAGCAGCGGCAGCACCACGCGGAACAGGGTTTGGGCGGTAGAGGCACGCAGCATCAGCGAGGCTTCGTCCAGCGATTTGTCCAGCTGCTTGAACGCCGCTGTGCCTGCCCGCACCCCCACCGGCAGGTTGCGGAACACAAAGCACAGCATGATGACCAGGCCCGTCCCCGTCAGCTCCAGCGGCGGCACGTTGAAGGCCAGGATGTAGCTCACCCCCAGCACCGTGCCGGGGATGGCAAACGCCAGCAGGGCGGAAAATTCAAACAGACTTTGCCCCTTGAACTCGGTACGCGCCAGCAAATAGGCGATCAGCAAGCCCAGCGCCGCCGTCACCGGTGCCGAACCACCCGCCAGTTTGAGCGTGGTGAACAGCGAATTCCAGGCCGTGCCCGCCCACACCAGGCCGTATTGACCCCATTCCAGGTCAAACGCGGTTTTGAAGTGTGCCAGCGTCAGCGTGTAGTCGCGCCCCCAGGTTTGCACAAAACCGCCGGCAAAAGCGAACAGGTAAACCACCACGGTGAAGGCAATCCACGGCACCGCCACAGTGCGGATCAGGCGCAACACACCATCAGGCAGGGGCATGGCGATGCCGGAATCGCCTTTGCCGCTGACGGTGGTGAAGTTTTGCTTGCCCAGCACCCCGCGCTGGAGGGCGAAGACGGCCAAGGCGAACAAGGTCAAAATCCACGCCAGCGACGCGGCGCGACCCTGGTCGTATTGCGCACCGACGATGGCGAAAAAGATTTCGGTCGACAGCACGGCGAACTGCCCACCCACGACGATGGGGTTGCCAAAATCCGCCATGCTTTCAATGAAGCCGACCAAAAAGGCATTGGCCAGACCGGGTTTGAGCAGCGGCAGGGTGATGGTGTAGAACGTGGCTTTGCGGTCCGCCCGCAGGGTCTGCGCGGCCTCTTCCAGGCTCGGCGCCACACCTTGCACCACGCCACGCATGATCATGAAAGCAATCGGCGTGAAGGCGAAGAGCTGCGCCAGCCAGACCCCAAACAGGCCGTAAAACCAGCGCGTCGGCTCTAAGCCAAAGGCCCATTCCAAGCCCTGGTTGACGATACCGGCGCGACCAAACAGCAGAATCAAGCCCAAACCGACCACAAACGGCGGCGTGATGATGGGCAGCATGGCCAGCACCTTGAGCGGCCCTTGAAGTTTGGCGCTGCCACGCTCGGCCATCAAAGCCAGCATGGTGCCCAAAATCACGGTGCCGCTGGCGGTCAGCAGTCCCAAAAACAAAGTGTTCCAGGCCACGCCGCAGCGCACGCCACCGGCCAGACAACCCAGCCCCCAGACCCGTTCATTGCCCATGCGGTCAAAAATAGCCGTGACCGACCAGCGGCCCTCTTCGTTCAAAAACGCGCCATACAGCGCCTTGGTTACGGGGTAGGCAATAAACAGCAGCAGCAACACGCCGCAACCCACCACGCTGGCCGCGACAAACAAATCACCTTTGAAATAGCCGCACCGTGCAATGCCGAAAGCGGCCAGCAACACCAAGGACATCAACGCCACAAAACCACCGATACCGATGCCAAACTGGTTGGTCGCCAGCTCGCCAAAGCTGGTGTTCAGCCAGACGAAGGACCAGCCTTTGGAGCCTATCGCAAAGCCGCTGATACTCAGCCCCAGTGCGCCGATCAAACCGCCCGCCATCAGCCATGTGCCCTGCACTTTACTGGCGGGTTTGAACAAGGCAACAGCGGCGATCAACAGACCCAGCACGCCGACCAGCAGCCAGGACCGACCAAATTGCAGCGCCTGCAGCAGGCCATTGGCGGTTTCGTTGGCGTTTTGCGTCCCACCAAAGACCTGCGGCAGCACCGCATACCAAGCGGTGTCTTGAATGGCGTACCACGGCAGCAGCAGGTACGACAGGCCACCGGCGACCAGCCAGAACGCGATCGCAGCGTCAGGGTGTTTGTTCATCTCGAACGACCGCGCGATTTAACGCGGCAGGGAATTGATTTCTTTTTCCCACTTGGCGATCAAGCGGCGGCGCTCGGCGCTGGCACCGTATTTGGCGTAATCGTAGTTGATGAATTTGATCTTTTTAAAATCAGGAATACGTGGGTCGACCTTGGTGGCTTTGTTGGAGGGCAATTGGAACTGCTTGGCCGCAGCCGCCATTTCTTGTGCTGCCGGGGTGATCGCCCACTCGTAAAACTTTTTGGCGGTGTCCAAATTACGTGCGCCTTTGATGATGCTCATGGAGCCAATTTCAGCACCGGTGCCCTCGGCCGGGGTAACAGTTTCCACCGGGAAACCCTGCATTTTTTCACCCGGGCCATCGTGCACAAAACTGATCGACACTGCGGTTTCACCGCGTGCCACCGCTTTGATCGGGCCAGTGCCCGATCGGGTGTATTGGCTGATATTTTTGTGCAAGGCCTTCATATATTCAAACGCTTTGTCTTCGCCCATCAGCTGCACCAAGGTGGCAATCATCGTGTAGGCGGTACCGCTGGACGCGGGGTTGGCGACCTGGATATCACCTTTGTAGACAGGGTTCAACAAGTCAGCCCACGATTTGGGGACGGGCAGCTTTTTCTTGGCCAGCAACTCGGTGTTGTAGCCAAAACCCAGCGGACCGGTATAAATACCAACCGTTTTATAGCCGGACTGCTGCGCCTGCTGCTGCGCCCACGGGTAGAGTTGCGGCAATGAGGGGGATTTGTATTCCAACGACAACCCGGCTTCAGCCGCCTGCAAATGCGGGTCACCGGTGCCGCCGTACCAGATGTCGGTTTTTGGATTGTCTTTTTCAGCAATCAACTGCGCCAGCGCCTCGCCTGAGCCTTTGAGCGACATATTCACCTTGACGCCGGTGGTGCGCGCGTAGACGGTGGAAATCATGTTGCAGTGCTCGGCTTGCACGGAGCAGATGATGTTGACTTGACCTTCAGCTTGCGCGAATGTCGACAAGGTAACCATGCAAGCCGTAGTCAAGGCTGTTTTTAAAAATGTTGTATTCATGTTTGATGTGTGTTTTAGGTAATTTGATTACGACAAATATTAGCGCACCGGGTTGGTATACAACATCAGGGAAATACTGATTTCGTGGTATTTTCAGAAAATTTCAACAAAACCGGGACACAGTTGACACAAGAGAATGAAACTAAGTTACAGTATCTGATCCAATTTTCACTGTTTAAGTTACATAACAATTCAGGTGCTGTATGAGTTTTGATTTGGTTATTTTTGGGGGTACGGGCGACTTGGCATGGCGCAAGCTGTTGCCGGCTTTGTTTCAGGCATTTCGTCATGGCAGCTTGCCGGAAGGCTGCCGCATCATCGGTGTGGCGCGCGACGATTTGAGCGATGAACAATACAGAACGCTGATCAAAACCCGCTTTGATGCGGTTGACCCCAGCAAACGGCCCAACCCCGAAGAGTTTGAGCGCTTCGCCGCCATGCTCAATTACCTGCGCATGGACTTATCCAAACCTGCGGACTACGCCAACCTGGCCGAATTGCTACACACCCGCAACACCGACACGGTGGTGATGTATGTGGCCACGGCACCGGCGCTGTTCACCGCCGTATGCGAGCAAATTGCCGCTGCGGGTTTGAATGGTCCGAAAACACGGGTGGTGCTGGAGAAGCCGCTGGGTCACGATTTGGCCTCCAGCCGCGCCATCAACGACACCGTGCGCCGGGTCTTGACTGAAAACCAGGTTTTTCGCATTGACCATTATCTGGGCAAGCCATCGGTACAAAACCTGTTTGCACTGCGCTTTGGCAACTCGTTGTTTGAGCCTTTATGGCGGCGCGAGCATATTGCCAACATCCAGATCACCATCGCCGAAGATCTGGGCGTGGAAACACGCGGTGCGTTTTACGAAAACACCGGCGCGTTGCGCGACATGGTACAAAACCATGCGCTGCAACTGCTGTGCGCGATTGGCATGGAGCCACCCATCAACGCCCATGCCGATGCGATTCGCGACGAAAAACTCAAAGTGCTGCGCTCCTTGAAGCCCTGGACGCCTGAGACTTTGAGCCAGTATGTGATCCGCGGCCAGTACAGCGCGGGCACCATTGACGGCAAAGCGGTGGGCGCTTACCGTTCTGAAGTGGGCGTCAGCCCGGACAGCCAAACCGAAACCTTCGTCGCCCTGCGCTGTGAGATTGCGAATTGGCGCTGGGCCGGTGTGCCGTTCTATATCCGCACCGGCAAGCGCCTGGCGGCGCGCGACGCCTCGATTGTGGTCAATTTCCGCCCCGCACCGCATGCCATCTACCAGTCGCCCATGGGAGCGGCGAATCGCCTGGTGATCAATTTGCAGCCCAAGGATGGCCTTGAGCTGCACTTGTTTTCGCAAGGTGCCAATCAGCGCACCCCCGCTGGACGCAACACACAAACCCTGGCGCCCGTGCAGCTGGACCTTGACTTTGACAAACGCTTCGGCGCAGAGCGTGTGGGTGCGTACGAGCGCTTGCTGCTGGACGTGCTGGCGGGCCGCCTGAACCTGTTTGTGCGCAGCGACGAGCAGGAATGTGCCTGGCGCTGGGTCGAGCCGATTTTGGATGCCTGGAAAGCTGATGCTCAGGGCCCGCGTCCGTATGCCGCCGGCAGCTGGGGACCCAGCGCATCCAGCGCCATGATCGCCAAACATAACTATTGCTGGGCTGAGGAATGTTGAACATAGCCCCCACGCTCGCCACTGCGTGTGCTGCGCTGCCCCCCGAGGGGGCCGTGCCTTGCTTGGGGCGGCCCGGCGCGGCGGCTATGCCAATTTCAGGAAGAAATCATGCTTGAACGTGTCAAAGCCTGCCTCTCCTCGCTGGCACCGGCTGAACAGCGTGTCGGCAAGCTCGTGCTGAACGACCCGCGCGCGTTTGCCAACCTGCCCATCAGCACACTGGCGGACCGTGCGCATGTGAGCAAACCCACCGTGGTGCGGTTTTGCCGCAGCATGGGCTACGACGGGCTGTCGGACTTCAAACTCAAGCTGGCTGGCAGCGTGAATGAGGGCGTGCCCTTTATCCACCGCAGTGTGGATGCGGACGACAAAACAGGCGACGTGATGGTCAAGGTGATCGACAACACAGTGGCTGCGTTTTTAAAGTACCGCAACGATGCCAGCACCGGCCCAATTGAGAAAGCCGCAACCGCCCTGGCCGAAACCTTCACCACCGGCAAGCGGATTGAGTTTTACGGCGCAGGCAACTCGGGCATCGTGGCAAAGGACGCACAGCACAAGTTCTTCCGCTTGGGCGTCAACGCCATTGCCTACAGCGACGGCCACATGCAGGTGATGAGCGCCTCATTGCTCGGTCCCGGTGACTGCGTCGTGATCATCTCCAACTCAGGACGCACCCGCGACCTGATGGATGCCTGCGACATTGCACGCAAAAATGGCGCCACCACCATCGTCATCACCGCCAGCGGTTCACCTTTGGCATCAGCAGGACAAATTCACCTGGCCGCCGACCACCCCGAAGGCTATGACCGCTACAGCCCCATGGTGTCGCGGCTAATGCACTTGATGGTCATCGACATTTTGGCCACCTGCGTGGCACTGCGCATTGGTAGTGCCAAGTTGCAGCCCTTGTTGCAGGGCATGAAAAACAACCTGCGCAGCAAGCGTTACGCTTAAACGCGTCGAAGTATCCGCAATAAAGACGTCAGATTCGGTTTTCTTGAACCGCGTGGCAGGCCACTTTGATACCAGCCATCGCCAGCAGCTGGGGCCGTTCGGTGCGACAGCGCTCATTTGCCTGCGGGCAGCGCGGGTTGAACGCGCAACCACTGGGCGGATTGAGCGGGTTGGGTACTTCACCTTGTACGGGTGTGCGTTGGTGACCCGTGTCGTGCATTTTCGGGATGGCGTCCAGCAACATGCGGGTATAGGGGTGTTTTGGGTTGGCAAACAGCGTTTGTTTATCGGCCAATTCCACCAAACGCCCGAGATACATCACGCCCACGTGGTCGCTCACATGGCGCACCACGGCCAGATTGTGTGAAATGAACAGGTAAGTCAGCCCCAGCTTGCGCTGCAGCTCTTTCATGATGTTGAGGACCTGCGCCTGCACGCTCACATCCAGCGCGGAGGTCGGTTCATCGCACACCAAAAAATCGGGCTGCGTGGCCAAAGCACGGGCGATGGAAATCCGTTGCCGTTGCCCGCCGGAAAACTGATGCGGGTATTTCACACCGTCCAGCGGACTCAAACCGACCGATTGCAGCAGCTCGCCGACACGCGTTTTCAAGGCGGCAGGGTCGGTGACGATGCCATGCTCGGTCAAGGGTTCGCCGACGATGTCCTGAACCGTCCAGCGGGGGTTCAAACTGGCATAAGGATCCTGAAAAATCATCTGAATCCGACGACGCAGCTTCAAGCCTTCCGGTGTTTTGAAGGCGGCGTGGGCATCTTGGCCATCAAACGTCAGACCACCACGGGTCGGCTGATACAGCCCCACCAGCAAACGCGCCACGGTGCTTTTGCCACAACCCGATTCACCCACCAAGGCCAGCGTTTTGCCTTTTTCAATCTCAAAACTCACCCCGTCGACCGCATGCAGCAAGACCCGCGGTTTGCGCTCCAAGACCCGGTTGAGCCAAGGGGCAGACACATCAAAGGTCATCGCCAAATCATGGGCCTGAACCAAAGGGGATGCGCCATGCGTCAAAGATGACTGTTTGAGCGCGCTTTCACCCTCAAACTGGGCATTAGCCGGCGTATTTATTGACTGAGATGCTATCAAATTTGCAGTCATATCGCACTCGTTTCATGCAACCAGCAAGCCGCCTGTGTGGCACCTGCCGAGATCAAATCCGGGCGATCCACCAGGCATTTATCGACCACCTGGGTACAGCGCGGGTTGAAAGCGCAGCCGCGCGGGATGGCGTTCAGCCGTGGCATGGCACCATCGATTTGATGCAGCATCTCCACATCTTGCGTGATATCAGGAATTGCCGCCATCAGCCCCACGGTATAGGGATGCTTGGGATGGTTGATGACCTCATGCACGGGGCCGATCTCGGCAATGCGGCCAGCGTACAGCACAGCAACACGGTCGCAGGTCTCGGCGATCACACCCATGTCGTGGGTGATCAGCATCACGGCTGCGCCGCGTTTTTTGCAGATGTCTTTGAGCAGGGTGATGATCTGCGCCTGGATCGACACATCCAGCGCCGTGGTGGGCTCGTCGGCCACGATCAGCATCGGCTCCGCCGCCAGCGCCAAGGCGATGACGACGCGCTGGCGCATACCGCCGCTGAACTGGTGCGGATAATGGTCGATCCGCTGCTCCGCAGCCGGGATGCCCGTGTCTTGCAACAAGGAGATGGCACGGACACGGGCTTCTGCCTTGCTCACGGGCAGATGGGTCAAAATCGTTTCGGTCAGCTGCCGGCCCACGGTGTACAAGGGGTTGAGCGAGGTTAACGGGTCTTGAAAAATAGCCCCGATACGTTTGCCCCGAATATGGCGCATTTGCTCATGGTTCAAATTGTCGATACGCTGGCCTTCCAGCAAAATCTGCCCACTGGCGATACGGCCCGGTGGTTCCAGCAACCCAATGATGGCCGCGCCGGTGAGCGATTTGCCTGCGCCGGATTCGCCCACCACACCGAGAATTTCACCCGCTGCAATGTCAAACGAGATGTCGTCAATCGCACGCAAGGTGCCGTGGCGGTTGGGGAATTCAACCACCAGATTCCTGACTTGAAGAAGGGATGCCATGGTTAAATAATGTTTCAGCGTAATTTCGGGTTCAAGGCATCGCGCAGCCAATCACCAAGCAGATTGACGCTGAGCGCAATCACAACCAGCATCAGCCCCGGGAAGGCGGCAATCCACCATTCGCCGGAAAACAGGTAATCGTTGCCGACCCGGATCAAGGTGCCCAAAGAAGGTGCCGTTGGCGGCGCGCCCACGCCCAGGAAGGACAAGGTTGCCTCGGTGATGATGGCCGTGGCCACCTGGATGGTGGCCAGCACCAGCACGGGCCCGAGCACATTGGGCAGCACATGGCGACGCATGATGCGCAGCGAACTCACACCCGTGACACGCGCGGCCTGCACATACTCTTTGCTGCGCTCCACCATGGTGGAGCCGCGCACCGTGCGGGCGTATTGCACCCATCCGGTCAGTGTGATGGAGATGACCAACACCCCCAAAGCCAGCGAGTCCTGCGCGTTGGGGAAAATGGCCCGCCCGACCCCTGCAATCAACAGCGCCACCAGAATAGGCGGGAATGACAACATCACATCGCACAAGCGCATCAAAAACGTGTCAACCCAACCCCCTAAAAACCCGGCAAGCAAGCCGAAACTCACACCGATGAGCACCGACAAAATCACCGACGCAACCCCGACCGCCAGCGAGATGCGTGCACCATACATCAGCGCCGACAAGATATCGCGGCCCTGGTCATCTGTACCAAATATAAATTGGGTGCTGCCTGTATCAACCCAGGCGGGTGGCAAACGCGCGTTGCTCAATTCCAGAGTGGTCAAGTCAAACGGGTTGTGCGGCGCGACCCAACCGGCGAACACCGCACAAAACACACACACAAACGCCACCCCAGCCGCCGCGATGGCGACCGGGGAGTTGCGAAAACTGTGTCCAACATCACTGTGCCACCACCGTCCCAGCTTTTGGGACAATGGCTGCCTCACACCTTGGTTCATCGCAGGGTCTTTTATTAGTTGACCTTGATGAACTTCCAGGGCATTTCATTGCCTGGCAACTGAACTAGATCAACCGATTTTTTGGCACCCCAGCTCAGCGCTTGCTGATGCAAAGGCAAGTGCGCCACGTCGTCTTGATGGATCTTCAGGGCTTCGCGGATCATGGCGTTGCGTTTCACGTCGTCCGTCTCCGAGCCAACTTTGACGGTCAGCTCATCAATTTTCGGGTTGCTGTAAGCACCCAGATTGAACTGCCCACGGCCACCTTCACCCGGTGAGGCCATGATGGGGTTCATCACATTGTGTGCATCCACCGTGCTGCTGGTCCAACCCAGCATGTAGAAACTGGTATTGCGGCTCAGGATTTTGGGGAAATAGGTGCCTTTGGTCTCCGCTTCCAGATTGATTTTGACGCCAATTTTGGACAGATTGGCCGCTACTGCTTGACATATTTCGCTGTCGTTGACGTAGCGGTCGTTGGGGCAATTCAGTTTGACTTCAAAACCCGCACCGTAACCCGCATCCGCCATCAGCTTCTTGGCCGCCTCAACGTCGTAGGGAAACCGTGGCGCCAGATCAGGCGCGTAACCTTTGACTTGCGCTGGTACCAGGGTAGAGACCGGTACGGCAGCGCCGCGCATCACGGTTTTTTTAATGCCTTCTATGTCAATCGCCTGGTAGAACGCTTTGCGAACGCGCACGTCTTTGAACGGGTTTTTACCTTTGACGCTGGAGTACTGCAACTCGTCGCGCTTTTGGTCCATGCCCAGGAAGATGACGCGCAACTCAGGCCCTTGCAACACCTTGAGATTGGCGTTTGCGTTCACACGCGCCACGTCTTGCACGGGCACCGGGTCCATGATGTCCACCTCACCCGACAACAAGGCCGCTACACGGGTGCTGTCGTTGCCGATGGGCGTGAAAACCACCTCATCGACATTGCCGTCGATCTTGCCCCAGTAGTTGCCATTTCTGGAAAACGTGGTGCGGACGCTGGGCTGACGCTCACGAACACGGAACGGCCCTGTGCCATTGGCTTTGAAGGATGCCGCATTCTCAATGCCTTTGCGTCTGTCCACAGGTTTGGTCGCCTGGTTGGTTTCACACCATTTTTTGCTCATCTGCAACCAGCCGACAAACAGCTCGGGCAGGATGGGAAAGGGCGCGTTGAGCACAAAATCAACCGCATGGTCGTTGATTTTTTTGATCTCTTTGATTTGACCGACATAGCTCTTCATGTCAGAGCCATCGCCTTTGGCGCGCTCGTAGCTAAAAATCACGTCATCGGCGGTGAACGGCGTACCGTCATGGAACTGCACTCCTTTGCGCAGGTTGAAACGCCACACCGTGGGTGAGGTTTGTTGCCAATCGGTAGCCAGACCCGGCACGAGCTTGTAATTGCGGTCGCGCGTGACCAGAGGCTCGTACACATTGCCCACCACGGTGAGCTGCAACGACTCATTGAGCGAATGCGGGTCCAGCGACAAGGCATCACCTTGGTTGGCCACACGCAGCGTCACGGCACTTGCTCCCAAACTCATAGCTAATAAAGCAACAGAAACGCCGGCTGCAGTTGTTTTTTTCTTAAAATTCATGGCTATCTCCTCGAATACGGTTGATTGAAGTGAATAAACGTAACTATCAAAGATTGGCGTGTGCCAACGGCATGGACTGTTCTACCAAACTGGCATACATGGCACTGCCCAAGGGCAGCACATCGTCGTTGAAATCATAGCGGCTGTTGTGTAAAAAGCAGCCATTGGGGCTGCCTTGGCCCAAGCGCATGTAGGCGCCTGGCACCACTTGCAGCATGAAAGAAAAATCCTCTCCGCCCATGCTGGGCGGCATGTTGCGGATGACACGGGACTCGCCCACCAAGCTGACGGCGACATCAGAGGCAAATTGGGCCTCCGGCAAAGTGTTGACGGTGGCGGGGTAGACACGCTCGTAGTCCAACACCGCGTTGGCACCAAAACCTGCTGCGACCGATTCACACAGCGCACGCAGCCTGTTTTCCACCAAATCCTGAATCTCCGGGCGATAGGTACGCACCGTGCCCACCAGGGTGACCGTTCCGGGCACCACGCTCATGGCACCCGGGTTGCCGCCTTGCACCGAGCAGATGCTGAGCACCACCTGATCAATGGCCGCCACGTTGCGCGACGCAATGCTTTGCGCGGCGGTGATGATATGGGCGGCCACCAAAATAGGGTCAATACAGTTGTGCGGCCGGGCACCATGACCCCCTTTGCCGGTGATGACAATTTCAACCCTGTCCACAGCGGCCTGCATCGGGCCTGGTGTGATGCCTATAACGCCGGCCTCGGTTTCAGGCGAATTGTGGATGGCATAGGCCGCCTGTGCGGGAAAGCGGTCAAACAAACCGTCCTGGATCATGGCGCGCGCGCCGGCATAGCCTTCTTCGCCGGGCTGGAATATCAAGACAGCCGTGCCGTCAAAGTTGCGGGTTTCCGCCAAATAACGCGCAGCACCCACCAGCATGGTGGTGTGGCCATCGTGCCCACAGGCGTGCATCAAGCCTTGTTTACTGGACTTCCAGGCCATGTCGTTGTGCTCGGTCAACGGCAATGCATCCATGTCCGCACGCAAGGCGATCATTTTGTTGGCGGTGTTGGTCTTGCCGTGTACGATGGCAACCACCCCTGTTTTACCCATGCCCGTGTGTACCTCATCGACGCCACACAGCATCATGGCTTGCTCAACACGGCCCGCGGTATAGACCTCTTCAAAGCCCAACTCGGGGTGCGCGTGCAAATCACGCCTGAAAGCAGTCAGCTCCGGGTGGTATTGCGCGATATGTGCAAAGGCACGGCCTCGACCGCTTAATCCGGCACGCAAGCCAAGCAAACCGGCGTTTGAAGACCTATCGAAACCCGTGCTATCTTGTTTCATCAATGCCCTCCCGCCGCGCTAAAACTCAAACGCGGATCAACGACAAAATAGAGCAAGTCGACGACCAGGTTGATCACCACAAAAATAAGGGCGATCAAACATAAATACGCGGCCATCACCGGCACGTCGGCAAAGGTGACCGCCTGGATGAACAACAAGCCCATACCGGGCCACTGGAAGACCGACTCGGTGATGATGGCAAACGCAATCAACGCGCCAAGCTGCAGCCCGGTGATGGTGATCACCGGCACCATGGTGTTTTTCAACGCATGGCCAAAATGGATGGCACGGTTTGACAATCCCCGGGCACGGGCAAACTTGATGTAATCAGTGCGCAGTACTTCCAGCATTTCAGCCCGAACCAAACGCATGATCAGCGTGAGCTGAAAAATCGCCAATGTAATGGCGGGTAGCACAATGTGTTGCCAGCCTTGCGCACTCAATAAACCCGTGCTCCACCAACCCAGCTGCGTGGTCTCGCCCCGGCCAAAGCTCGGCAAGACACCGAGCCAAACAGAGAACACCAAAATCAGCAAAATGCCAATGAGAAAAGTGGGAAGTGAGACGCCCAGCAGCGACAAAGTCATGAACACCTGGCTCATGACCGTACCCCGTCGTAAAGCGGCATAGACACCCATCGGTATACCAATAACCAAGGCCAAGACAGCTGCGACCATGGCCAGCTCCAGTGTGGCAGGCAGGCGTTCACCGATCAAACGCGACACTTTGGCACCCTGGCGCAAACTGATGCCGAATTCGCCTTGTGCCGCATTGCCCAAAAAATGCCAGAACTGCACGATAAAAGGCTGATCCAGACCCAGGTCTGCGCGAAGCTGGGCAATCTGCTCAGGCAAGGCGTCTTGCCCCAGCAAATAGACCACAGGGTCACCCACATACTGAAACAGCATGAACGCGATAAAAGCCACGGTAATCATCACGACAACGGCTTGAATCAAGCGGCGCAATACAAATGCAAACATGACTATTTAGGCAACCTTGTTTTAAAAACAAATTCATACTAGCAGAGTCGAAGCAAACATGGACATAGGGCATTCCATGATTTGGGCAGGCATAAAGCATGCCCGATATGCTATTTGATTTGTAGCGCGCCCGATTGAAAGCGCGGCGCCCCATACCAGGCAGCTGTTTTCGATTGCGTGTTGTCGCTGTCGGTCATGATGGCGATGCGCAACAAAGCACCAGGCGCTTCACCAAAGGCCCTCTCAAAATCAGCCCGGATGTTGCGCTCATAGTCTTGCCACTTGTTGAGGTGCGTGCCACCCGACTCCACCACGATGCTGCGGACCCTGTCGGTGCGTGGGCTCAAGATGACGCTCTCCAGCGGATGGTGGTTGCTCCACACATACACCAAGGTCGCGTAGGGCAGCGGCTCGCCCAGTAAAAGCTGGGCCAACTCAGACACCAGGGCATTTTTAGCAGAAAATTTATCCCTGTCCCCCTCAAAAGTTAAGAGGATGCGTACTGGTGAATCATCAACCTCAGGAATGCCAACGTCACAATTTTTAAGCAGCTCAGGGACTTTCCAGGAAAACTGAACCGTCCCCAGTGTTTGCGCGGACAAACTGAGATCACGGCGCAACATGCTGGATGAAGACTGCGACAGCGCCTGCACAGCATCACGCCCTTCTTCAAGCGTGTAGTGATATGTCGTCGGTGTTTTGCCGGGAAAAGGAAAGTGCTGCCACGCACCCGCATGGCCACCACCGACCTGCGCCCAAGACGCAGGCGGCAGCCTATTTGTAGCCGCAGCAGGCGGCGATGCAGCATCACGCGGCACCCAAGATGCGCACCCGAGCAACACTTGCCCCAACAGCATCATGACAATGCACCGCACCAACCGATTCAACATACGTTCTCCCGCTGCAAGCCAGCTGTTCTGTTCAGAAAAAAGACAATCGTATCTTCTCTTATGCAAAAAGCCGCTTGGGTTTCCCCAAGCGGCTTTAATATCTTCTTAAATACCACTGGCTTACGCCAGCGTTATATTAGAAAGAGTGGCGAACGCCGAAGTCGTAGCCAGTTGAGCTGCCATTGACTGAAGTTGCAGAATTGTTCAGAGCTTGAGAAGCGCCGCCGGTGTTGGTTGTACGAGCAACTGTAGTGTACAAAGCTGTACGCTTAGACAAGTTGTGCACATAACCCAAAGCAAACTTGTTGGTTTTTGGTGTACCGGCTGCGTCTGTCTTGTATGAAGAGAAAGCAGCGCGGATTTCGCCAGCGCCGATAGGTGCAGTGACGCCAGCCAAGAAGCCTTTGCCAGTCAAAGAACCGTTTTTGTCTTGATCATACAAACCCATGATTTTGGCTACGCCGAAGTCATAGCTCGCACCAGCGTTGGTAGTCGTGATATCGCCAGCAGCGTACTTGATTTTGCTGTAGTTCACTGCAGCGCTGATTGGACCAGCTGCATAACCTACACGCACGCCCATAGCGTTACCATCTTTGGTGCCAGTAGAAGCGTTTTCGCCCATTGCGTATTGCAATTGGCCATTGAAACCGCCCAAGTTGCCTGGCAAGAAGTAGGCAAGGGAGTTAGATACACGAACTGCTGTTGGGCCACCCAATGAAGAGTTGATAGTTTGTGTTGTACCCACGCCATTTGTTCCAAACGGATCATACACAGTATGGTTCCAGAATGCTGTAGAGTAGTCACGACCTAAACGAACTTCACCGAAGCCGCCACCAAGGCTAACTGTCGAACGGCGGTTGAATGTCAAGCCTTGTGAACCAGCGCGGACTTGAGCGTTGGCACCAGAAGTTGCGTTGAATGCGCCAACAGCTTGGTTGTTCATATTAGTAGCTGTGCCTGAACCGTTGTCGTTGTTCACGCCGGCTTCGAGCCAGAAGCTTGCGTTCATGCCGCCACCGAGGTCTTCAGTGCCTTTGAAACCCAAACGGCTAGAGTTCAAGCCAGAGTTGGTCAATTGTTGCATGTTGGATACGTCGCCACGGCCGAAAGCCAAAGTTGCGTCAACGACACCAAACAGAGTCACAGATGATTGTGCAAATGATGCGCCAGAAGCGGCCAACACTGCCAATGCCAATAGGGTTTTTTTCATTTAAAAATTCTCCAAGGTTAAACATAGGGCACCGGTCTACAAAACAACTTTCGTCACATTATTAGATGCCCGGGCCAACCCCCTTTCGGGAAGTTGGGTCTATTGCACCAGAGCTGGCCTGTCCGCGCAAACGATTTGGCTAAAATAGTCATGTTTAAATGCAAATATGTTGCTTAGCTGCAACAAGCCAACAGGAATGCCACCATGAATCCTTTCATCACCGCTTTTGACAGCAGCCTGCGCACCTTATTTGCCGAGCCGCGGGCGTCCAAACCGTGTCCGCAGCCCGCGACGGTGGATGAGCACCCCAGCGCCTTGAGCGTGGCCGAAAAAGCCCGGGCGGGCGCGTTGATGCGGGTCAACCACGTGGGCGAGATCTGCGCCCAGGCGCTATACACGGCGGGCGCGTTGGCGACGCAAAATGCAGCGACTCGGGCACACTTCCTGGCTGCTGCGCGTGAAGAAATGGACCACCTGGCCTGGACCAAAACCCGCCTGGACGAACTGGGCGAGCGCCCCAGTCTGCTGAATCCGCTGTGGTATGCCGGTGCGTTTGGCCTGGGATTGGTGGCGGGCCGGCTGGGCGATGCCGTGAGCTATGGCTTTGTGGATGAGACGGAAAAGCAGGTGGAAGCCCATTTGCGCAGCCACCTGGATTTGCTGCCTGCGGGCGACCATGCCTCCCGCGCCATCGTGGCGCAGATGGAGGCAGACGAGGCGCGCCATGGCGAACAGGCGCGTGACTTGGGCGCCATGAGCCTGCCCGCGCCCGTCAAAGCACTGATGTCAGCCGCCGCCAAGGTGATGACGACAACCGCGCATTACATTTAGCCAAAATCATCCATGAGCCCACGCCTGTCATTCCCGCGCAGGCGGGAATCCATAGGGCGGCTACAGTCACAAACATTGGCAGGAGGTCTGTTCATCTCATGGATTCCCGCCTGCGCGGGAATGACGCGAATGCTATAAATAATATAGCATTTTAGGCAATAAATACGCCGGCTAAAGTCAAATTTATGCAAATTTATCCAACTTTTGGCGTTGTTTGGCGTTTTTTGACGTTTACAGTTCCAGCAACTCAAAACTGGTGCTGATGTGCGCTGTTTTGCCCAGCATGATGCTGGCGGAGCAGTATTTTTCATGGCTCATGGCAATCGCCCGCTCGACCGCGCTGGCCGGTATGCCTTTGCCTTGCACAGTGAAATGCATGTTGATGACGGTGAAAACCTTGGGGTCGACCTCGGCGCGGTCGGCGGCTATCTTGACTGAGCACCCTTGCACCGCGTGGCGGCCGCGCTTCAAAATCAACACCACGTCATAGGCCGAACAGCCGCCCATGCCGGCCAGCAGCAGCTCCATCGGGCGCGGCGCGAGGTTTTGGCCGCCGTTGTCGGGTTTGGCCGCGTCAGGCGCGCCATCCATGCTGACCATGTGGCCGCTGCCGGTTTCGGCCACAAAGCCCATCTTCGAGCGTGCGCCCACATTTCCGGTCCAGCTAACGGTGCATTCCATGTTGTTTTTTCCTAAATTCGTCGCAAAAAATGCACATAGTCGCAAAAAGGCACATTTTTTGAGGGTTTACTCTAAGTTATTTGATGCAATGCAGCATTTTTTGTTTACACTGACATCAAGCAGAAGGTCATCCAAGCAGTTTCAAGCGACTCAGTTTAAGCGACCTCTTGCACCGATTGTCTCCTCCATCCTCCGAAAAGATGGATTAAGCCCCAAGCTGCAAAGCTCGGGGCTTTTTTTTGCGCCCATTTTGCTACGTTTATCATCAGCTTATGCCTAAACACCTGACGCCGCAAGATTACCTGCAAAAAACCCTCAACGCCCGCGTCTACGATGTGGCGATTGTGTCCCCCCTGCAAACCGCCAAAAACCTGAGTCAGCGCCTGGGCAACACCGTGCTGTTCAAGCGGGAAGACCAGCAGGAGGTGCACAGCTTCAAATTGCGCGGCGCGTACAACAAAATGGCCCATTTGACGTCGGCACAGCTGAAAAAAGGCGTGATCTGCGCCTCTGCCGGCAACCACGCCCAGGGCGTCGCGTTAAGCGCCTTCAAAATGGGCATCCGCGCCGTGATTGTGATGCCGACCACCACGCCGCAGCTCAAAATTGACGCGGTCAAAGGCTTTGGCGGCACAGAGGTTGAAGTGGTGCTGTTTGGCGAGAGTTATTCTGACGCCTACATCCACGCCGTCACGCTGGAGAAACAGCAGGGCCTGACGTTTGTCCACCCGTTTGACGATGCCGACGTGATTGCCGGCCAGGGCACGGTGGCGATGGAGATGCTGCAGCAGCTGCAAACCCAGAATTTGGGTGAGCTGGACGCGGTTTTCGTCGCCATCGGCGGCGGCGGGCTGATCTCGGGCGTGGCGAACTACATCAAGGCGGTGAATCCGGCCATCAAGGTCATCGGTGTGCAGATGAACGACTCGAACGCGATGATCCAGTCCGTCAAAGCCAACAAGCGGGTCACTTTGCCCGATGTAGGCCTGTTTTCAGACGGCACAGCGGTGAAACTGGTGGGTGAAGAGACCTTCCGCGTGGTCAACTCTGGGCTGGGGGACACGAAGTTGGTCGATGATTTCATCGAGGTCAACACCGACGCGGTGTGTGCGGCCATCAAAGACATTTTTACCGACACCCGCTGCATCGTCGAGCCGGCGGGCGCGCTGGCGGTGGCGGCCATCAAGCAGTACGTCGCCAAACACAAAACCAAAGGCAAAACCTACGCCGCTATTTTGTGCGGCGCAAACATGAATTTCGACCGCTTGCGCTTCGTCGCCGAGCGCGCCGAGGTCGGCGAGGAGCGCGAAGCCCTGTTTGCGGTGACCATCCCCGAAGAGCGTGGCAGCTTCAAGCGCTTTTGCGCGCTGCTGGGAACCCTGCCAGCAGGGGGGAGCTTATCGGCAGGTGGTGAATTTACTACTAAAAACATAGCTACAAAGTCAATAAATACGCCGGCTACGGTCAAAAAAACTCTTAAAAACAGCGATTTAACACCACTTTCGCAACGCAACATCACCGAATTCACCTACCGCATCAGCGATGCCAACAAAGCGCACGTATTTGTAGGTTTGACCACCACGGTGAAGGGCGAGAGCGTCAAAGTCGCCCAAACCCTGACCAAAAACGGCTTTAAGTCGCTGGATTTGACGCATGACGACCTGGCCCGCGACCACATTCGCCACATGGTGGGCGGCCACAGCACCTTGGCCAAAGACGAGCGCCTGCTGCGCTTTGAGTTCCCCGAGCGGCCGGGCGCATTGATGAAGTTCCTCTCCGCCATGCGGCCGGGCTGGAACATCAGCCTGTTCCACTACCGCAACCAAGGCGCGGACTATGGTCGCATTCTGGTCGGTCTGCAGGTGCCCGCAGCAGAAAACAAGGCTTTTGACGCGTTTTTGAAGGCGCTGGGTTATCCGTATGTGGAAGAGACAAATAATCTGGTTTACAAGCTGTTTTTGAAGCATTAAGACAAAATAAAATTTGTCTTGTCTATCAAATATAGACATAAAAATAACATGAAACGTTTCCGTTTAGAGAAATCCTGGTATTTACTGGCTGGCTTTGTTGGCTTGCTGTTTTTACTGTCTTTAATTCGGCCGTTATCACACCCTGACGAAAGCCGCTATGCGGAAATCGGCCGCTGGATGCTGCAAAGCGGCGATTGGCTCACCCCACGGCTCAATGGCATGCCGTTTTTTCACAAACAACCGCTGCTGTATTGGATGGAGGCGCTGTTATACGCAACGTTTGGGGTGTACCCGTGGGTAGCCCGGTTGACACCTGTATTGCATGCGTCTTTGATGTTGCTTGCTGTCTATGCTGTATCGCGCCGTTTAGGGTCAGCAGCTTTGGCCAATCGCACAGTGGTCATGTTAGGCAGTAGCTTGGCTTTTTTAGCGGGTGGTCAATATGTCAACCATGATTTGATGGTGGCAACTTGGATCAGCATCGCTATTGGCAGCTTTGCGATGGCTTTTATGGCTGGCGACAAGCCCAACCGCCATCTGGCTTGGTCAGGCTTTGCCGCCTGTGGTTTGGGCATTTTGAGCAAAGGACTGATCGGCATTGTTTTACCCGGGATGGTGTTGCTGATTTGGCTTGCTTGGACACGGCAACTCAAAAAAATGATCTATCTACCCTGGTTCAGTGGTTTGACGCTGCTGGGCTTGATTGCGTTGCCTTGGTTCGTTTTGGGGGAGCAGCGCTACCCTGGCATGCTGAACTACATGTTTGGAATGCATCATTTCCAGCGATTCACGGGTTCGAGTTTCAACAACAATCAGCCTTGGTGGTTTTATCTAACTGCCTTGGTCGTCATGTTTTTTCCATGGGTGTTTTTTTCGTTCGCGAATTTATTCAAGTTCAGTAGAGCGCAGCTTGCAGGGTCTTCAACAAACGAAGCAGAAGTGACCTCTTTTTCACCCACTGTCATCAGTCTATGCTGGATTTGGGTGATTTCAATCGTCGGTTTTTTCTCATTTCCAGCAGCCAAAGTGCTCGGTTACGCTTTGCCTGTCATACCACCATTGGCTCTATTGGCGGCTGTCGGCTGGCAGCGAACGATGGGGCAGGTGAAACGAGAGCGTCTCTACTTTGCAGGGCTTTGTGTGATAAATATCGTCATAGCTTTAGGTATAACAGTAGCGATGGGGATAGATACAAAGAATAAATCTGCCCTAGAAGTTGGAAAAACATATGCTTGCTTAGCCAAACCCAACGCCAAGCTGTATGTGCTGGATGGTTTTCCCTACGATTTACCTTTCGCTTTGAATGCGAGCAAACCCATGATTGTTGTACAAGATTGGGACGCTTTGCGACGCGTTAAAAGTGACAATTGGCACAGCGAATTAATAGATGCCGCTTTTTTCGACATCAACAGTACGCAAATATTGCAAGATCAGGCGCAATTAGATTTAGCCAGTTCTGAGCCCGATAATTGGTTGTTAGCCACCGTTGGCTCCAAAAGCGAATCTCATGCAGGCTGGGTCAAAATGCGGGGAAGCAAGCATTGGGATTTATACCAATCCAAATCGACAAATACTGGCGCGGTACAGAATGAGTTACCTGCTACTACAGCAGCAAAATGCCTGCAGTGAGTACCATCAAGTAAAAACTACCCGCCTGACTCCAACCCAAACGCCGCATTCTTGTCCTGTCCCAAAAGCTGCACCATCTGCGGCAAAGCCAGTGCCAGTGCGGGTTTGAGGGTGAAAGACGGGTTGATGATGAACATGCCGCTGGCGGGCAGGCCGGGGCGGACAACTTCGCCTTCTGCATCGGTCGTCAGCTTGCTGGATTTGACGGTCAGCGTGGCGTGCAACCAGCTTTTGCCCATTCTGGTAGCCAGGGTTTTGAGCTTTTTCGGCAGATCATGCGCTTCAGGACGCGGGATGATGGGGTACCAGACGGCGTAGGTGCCGGTAGCGAAGCGCACCAGGGCGTCGGACACCATGGCCACCACACGGGCGTAGTCGTCCTTCATCTCGTAGCTGGGGTCGCATAACACCAGCGCACGGCGGGCGGGGGGTGGCAGAAACTTTTTCACGCCTTCAAAGCCGTCTTGTGCCAAAACGGCGATTTTGCGGCCGGCGTTGAGCTGGGCGATGTTGGCGGCCAGGGTTTTGGCGTCGGTGGGGTGCAGCTCAAACAGCTTGAGCTTGTCGTGGTCGCGCAACAACTGCGCCATCATGAAGGGCGAGCCCGGGTAGACACGGCTGCTGCCGCCTTTGTTGAACTCGGCGATCACGTCCAGGTAGTTTTGCAACAGGGGGGCGAGTTCGACAGGTGTTGTCGGGGCTGAAGACGCAGATTTTGCTACTGTTTTAGTAGCTAATGAGGCAACCTTTACACCGGCTAGGCGTGTTTTTTTGCCTTCAATCAGCTTTTTGACACCCTCAACGGACTCGCCGCTGGTTTGTGCATAGTCGCCATCCAGACGGTACAGTCCAGCACCGGCGTGGGTGTCGATCACCGTCAATGCGGCGTCTTTTTCAAGCATGTGGTTGAGGATGGCAATCAATGTGGCGTGTTTGAGCACATCCGCATGGTTGCCGGCGTGAAAGGCGTGGCGATAACTGAACATAGGTCAATCATAAGCGGGATAGACGCAATTTAACGCCATTTAGCGTTGCTTGGCCAAGCAGTGCTATGCCTTTGTGTAGATTGTGCAATCCAAATTCACTACCTATAATCATTTTAGTAACACCTATTTACAAAGGACCCGTCATGGATATCGTCGCCCGTGCCAAAGCGATCACGCTCGAACCTGTCGCCACGTGGCCAGTGATTGATATCGAACAGCACGACCCAAAGTCGTTGTTTATCCCCTACATGCTGATTTTGGCGGCGATTCCTGCCGTGGCCAGCTTTATTGGCATGTCCATCATCGGCATGGGCGGTTTTGGCTTCAACTTCCGCCTGCCTATTGGCAGCGGTCTGGCGATGATGGTGATCACCTACATCATGAGCTTGGTTATGACCTTTGGCATGGGCTGGCTGATCAGCGCTTTGGCACCGACATTTGGCGGTCAGAGCAACTTGGTGCAAGGTCTGAAAGTGGCTGTGTTTGGCGGTACGCCGATGATGCTGGCAGGCGTGTTCAACATCATCCCGGCGCTGAGCATCGTTGGTTTGCTGGCGGCCCTGTATTCCCTCTACGTCATGTACCTGGGTCTGCCGCAGTTGATGAAAAACCCGAAAGAGAAGACCGTGGTTTATATGGTGGTGGTGGTGATTGCCAGCATCATCGCTGGCGTGGTGCTGAGCATGGTCAGCCGCGCATTCACACCGTCCATGGGTGGCATGGGACGCTATGGAGGCGGTGATGCGACCATCAGCACCCCCATGGGCGACATCAAGGTCAACTCGCAACCAGACGGCATGAAAGAGGCGCCAGCTCAGGCCACGATCACCACGCCGGCGGGTAATGCGATCATCACGACAACCCCGGCATCGCCCGGTGCACCGGGTGCGCCTGCCGACACCGCCTCCATGACCATCAAAACGCCCGAGGGTGAGGTCAAGATTGACATGCAAAAAATGGAAGCCTTTGCCAAGCAAATGGAAACCATGGCCGCACAGATGGAAAAAAACAAGAAGTAAGTGCTGCGTGAACTGTTTTTCAGCCACGCTGGCCAAAGATAGCGGTGCCCACGCGCACCAGGGTGCTGCCGGCCCAGATGGCAGGCTCCAAATCCGCGCTCATCCCGATGGACAACGTGTCCAGTTCGAAGCCCTGTCGATTCAAGTCATCAAATAAGACTCTAGCCTTCGCATGTATTGCCCGAGCTGCTTCCAAATCAATAGCAGGCTCGGGGATCGTCATGATACCGCGCAGCTTCAACCGCGGTAATTTCACCATCGCCTGCGCCAAGGCCAGTACGTCTTGTGGTGCCGCGCCCGATTTGGTCGGGCCGCCGTCGATGTTGACCTGAATGCACACCTGCAGCGGTTTGGTATGGGGCGGGCGCTGGTCGTTCAGGCGCTGCGCCGTTTTGAGCCGGTCCACCGTATGTACCCAGTCAAAATGCTTGGCCACCAACCGCGTTTTGTTGCTTTGGACAGGGCCAATGCAGTGCCATGTGAGTTGGAAGTGGGTTGTCTCGGCCTGTAGCAACGCGATTTTCTCTACGCCTTCGGCGATGTAGTTTTCGCCAAAATCACGCAATCCAGCTTGAACCGCCTGTTTGATGGCGTCCGGCGAGACGGTTTTGCTCACGGCTAAAAGTGTGACGGCATCCCAAGGACGGCCGGACTTTTGACATGCAAGACGGATACGTTGTTGAACCGCCTCAATATTGCTCGCAATGTTGGTCATAATTAACTATAAATGTTTTAGAGCCACTATATCGGCAAGTGTTTGCCAATTCTGTGTACTTTTTGATGGCATAACAACAACTTAACGGACAGTCAAAGGATTGAACCAGGCATGGACATCACGCAATTATTGGCATTCAGCGTAAAAAACAAGGCCTCCGACCTGCACTTGTCGGCCGGCCTGCCCCCCATGATCCGGGTGCATGGTGATGTGCGCCGCATCAATGTGGATGCGCTGGACCACAAGGCCGTCTATGCCATGGTGTATGACATCATGAACGACGGTCAGCGCAAACGCTATGAGGAGTTTTTGGAGATCGACTTTTCGTTTGAAATCGAAGGTTTGGCGCGCTTTCGGGTGAATGCGTTCAACCACAACCGGGGCGCAGGCGCGGTGTTTCGGACGATTCCCTCCACCATTTTGACGCTTGAACAACTCAATGCGCCCAAAATTTTTGCCGAGCTGGCCATGAAGCCACGTGGTTTGGTGCTGGTCACCGGCCCCACCGGCTCCGGCAAATCGACCACCTTGGCTGCGATGGTGGACTATCTGAATGAAAACGAGTACGGCCATATCTTGACAGTGGAAGACCCGATTGAATTTGTGCATGAGTCAAAAAAATGCCTGGTCAACCAGCGCGAGGTCGGCCCGCACACCCAGAGCTTTGCCGCCGCCTTGAAGTCTGCCTTGCGGGAGGATCCTGATGCGATTTTGGTGGGCGAGATGCGCGATCTGGAGACCATCCGCCTGGCCATGACGGCGGCTGAGACAGGGCATCTGGTCTTTGGGACGTTGCACACCTCGAGCGCGGCCAAAACGATCGACCGGATCATTGACGTCTTTCCCGCAGAAGAAAAAGAAATGGTGCGGGCCATGCTTTCAGAATCGCTGCAGGCGGTGATTGCACAAACCTTGTGCAAAACCAAGGATGGCTCCGGCCGCGTGGCGGCACACGAAATCATGATCGGCACCAGCGCCATTCGAAACTTGATCCGTGAAGGCAAAGTGGCGCAGATGTACTCGACCATCCAAACGGGCAACAGCGTCGGCATGCAAACCCTGGACCAAAACCTGACCGAAATGGTGAAACGGAATCTGATCTCAAACGCAGAAGCGCGCGGCAAAGCCAAAACGCCAGAGAACTTCCCCGGCTGATTTCTACCCCTTTAATCTGCCCATTTATTGCGGTACACCATTTTTAAGGAACGTCCATGGAACGCGAACAAGCCAGTAAATTCATCAACGACCTGCTGCGTTTGATGATTTCACGCAACAGCAGCGATTTGTTCATCACCGCCGACTTTCCACCCGCCATCAAGGTCGATGGCATGGTGACGAAGATATCCACCCATGCGCTGACAGGCAAACACACCCTGGCGCTGACGCGCGCCATCATGAACGATAAACAGATAGCCGAGTTTGAGCGAACCAAGGAATGTAATTTCGCCATTTCACCGACCGGTGTGGGGCGTTTTCGGGTCAGCGCTTTTGTGCAACAAGGCCATGTGGGTATGGTGTTGCGGACGATTCCCGCCATCATCCCGACGATTGACGGGCTGGGTGTGCCGCAGGTGTTGAAGGAAGTTGCGATGGCAAAACGCGGCCTGTGCATTTTGGTGGGGGCAACCGGTTCGGGCAAGTCAACCACCATGGCGGCCATGATTGACTGGCGCAACGACAACAGTTTTGGCCATATCATCAGCATTGAAGACCCCATCGAGTTTGTGCATCCGCATAAAAACTGCGTGATCACTCAGCGTGAAATTGGCATTGATACTGAAAGCTGGGAAGCCGCGTTGAAAAACACCCTGCGGCAAGCGCCCGATGTGATTTTGATGGGTGAAATTCGCGACCGTGAAACCATGGAACACGCCATTGCCTTTGCTGAGACCGGCCATTTGTGCCTTGCCACGCTGCACGCCAACAGCGCCAACCAGGCGCTGGACCGGATCATCAACTTTTTCCCTGAAGAGCGGCGTTCACAGTTGTTGATGGACTTGTCGCTCAATCTGCGCGCTTTCGTATCCCAGCGTTTGATTGCCAAAGAAGATGGCAAGGGGCGAACGGCGGCGATTGAGATCATGCTCAACACGCCCCTGGTGTCTGACTTGATCTTCAAAGGCGATGTGACCGAGATCAAAGAGGTCATGAAGAAAAGCCGCAACCTGGGCATGCAGACCTTTGACCAGGCTTTGTTTGACGCCTATGAATCACATACCATCACCTACGAAGATGCGCTGCGCAATGCGGACTCCGTCAATGACCTGCGTTTGCAGATCAAACTCACCAGCACACGCGGCAAGAGTCAAAACCTGGCTGAGGGAACGGAGCACTTCTCGGTGATGTAGACGACTAAAAGGCCGCCTTCACCTTTTTATGCTTTTATGTTCTTTAATTTGAATTTGAGATTTTTATGACAACCCCAGTAAAAACATACGCAGCGACAACTGCCCGCAAAGTTGCTTTTTTAGGTTTAGGCGTGATGGGCGCGCCCATGGCCAAGCATCTGGCGATGGCCGGCCACCAGGTCACGGTCTACAACCGCAATACCGTCAAAGCACAAGCCTGGGTCGCGGAAGTCTCAGCCAGTCTGCCTGCAGGGTGTACCGTGAACTTTGCCGCGACACCCTTTGAAGCGGTGGACAAGGCGGAGATCGTGTTCAGCTGTGTTGGCAATGATGACTCACTGCGCAGCATCACGCTGGGCAGTGATGCAGGGGCGGGCCAGCGCGCTGCGGATGGTGCATTTGCAGGCATGCAGGCTGGTGCGATTTTTGTGGACCACAGCACGACCTCTGCCGATGTCGCGCGCGAGTTGTTTGCGCTAGCGGTCTGCCGCAAGTTGCAGTTTTTGGATGCCCCCGTTTCTGGCGGCGAAGCAGGTGCCAAAAATGGTGCGCTAACGGTGATGTGTGGTGGCGACCAGGCAGCTTTTGATGCCATTGCGCCCGTGGCTATGGCGTTTTCTAAGGCAGTGACGCGGATGGGGGACAGCGGTGCAGGACAGCTGACCAAAATGGTCAATCAAATTTGTATCGCCGGCTTGTTGCAAGGTTTGAGCGAGGCCATGGCCTTTGGACTCCAGGCCAAGCTGGACATGAATCTTGTACTTGATGTCATTGGCAAAGGCGCAGCGCAGAGCTGGCAGCTTGAGAACCGTGGCAAGACCATGCTCGTGGACCAGTTTAATTTTGGCTTTGCCGTGGATCACATGCGCAAAGACCTGGGTTTGGTTTTGGCCGAAGCCAACAACAACGGTGCGCGCCTCCCGGTTACCGCATTGGTTGACCAGTTTTATGCAGACGTACAGGCCATGGGCGGCCAACGCTGGGACACGTCCAGCCTGATCAAACGCCTGCGTTGAATTAACGTCTGGTTTCTGTTTCGGTGATCAACTCAAAGCTGCGCACCACTTTGGAGACACCACTGACACCGCGTGCAATGTCTGTCCCGCGATCAGCTTCTCGACTGGTCACGCGTCCCATCAAATAGACCACATTGCGCTCGGTCACCACCTTGAAGGCGTTAGAAGGAATGTCTTTGGCTTCCAGCAGGCTCGCCTTGACCAAACCGGTAAGGTAGGTGTCATTGGCGCGCTGCTGCAAGGTTGAGGTCATGGAGGCAACGGTCAACTCATTGATCACCATTTTGACGTTGTCGACCTGGAAAACCAGTTGTTCAGCGGCCAATTTGTCACTTTCGCCCGCCACTTCACCTGTCAACAGTACGCGGCGATTGAAACTGGTGACGTTGAAGTGTCCCCGCTCGCCAAATTTTTCTTTCAAGCGTGAACTCGCACGGACCTCAATGCCTTCATCGTCAAGCTGCGCACCGGAGGTACGGCGGTCGGTCGCGATCATGGCGGCTCCTGCCACGGCACCCCCGACGACGAGAACCGTGCAAGCGCTCAGACTACCCAACAAAACACTCAAAACGACAAGCTTTGCCGTTGTTGCAGATGTTCGCTGGGTTCGCTGGGTTCGTTGAGCGTGGTTTAATTTTGTCATCAGGACTCCTTTTCGCCAAGTAACTGGTTATCAACACCATCACACAAGCAGTGCAATGCCAACAGGTGGACTTCTTGAATGCGCGCGGTACGGTCATGTGGCACGCAAATGTGTACATCCGTGTCCCGCAGCACCGTGTTCATCTTACCGCCGCCTTTGCCGGTCAAGGCCACGACCGTCATATCACGCTCATGCGCAGCCTCGACCGCTTTCAGGATGTTGACGGAATTGCCGCTGGTCGTGATGGCGATCAACACATCACCGGCCTGCCCCAGCGCGCGGACTTGCTTGGCGTAGATCACGCTGAAGTCGTAATCGTTGGCAATGGCGGTGATGATGGAGCTGTCGGTGGTGAGCGCCAAAGCGGCCAACTCGGGCCGCTCCCGTTCGTAACGCCCCACAAATTCAGCGGCAAAGTGCTGGGCATCCGCAGCCGAGCCGCCATTGCCACACACCAAAACCTTGCCTCCACTGGTGACACAGGCCAACAAAGCGTGTACGGCTGCAGCGATGGGTTTGCTAAGGAGTTGTGCGGACTGGTACTTCAAGTCTGCACTGTCTATAAAGTTCTGTTCAATGCGTTGTTCTAGCATGCGTTCGATGATAACCCGTGTTGGAAAGTCGTTTTTTGTAGCTTGCGTCAATAACTGTTACGGGTTGTCACGCCGCTGCCATGTCCAAATATGGGGGGACCCACTGCAAATGCAATATCTTATTTAATTTCAAGAGGCGTCAAAAGCCGCTTTCAACCAGGTGATCTGCGCTTCCACAAGTACCACATCAAAACGACAAGCCGGAGGCTTGGCAAGACGCAGCAGATAAAAACGCGCAGCAAATACAATGCGTTTGCGCTTGGTCGCACCAATACTGGCGGCCGCACCGCCATGCAAGTCACCAGAACGCTGACGGACCTCTACAAACACCAGAGTTTCATCTTTATCGCGCATGATCAGGTCAATTTCGCCCCCACCCCGTCCTGGCGTCCGATAATTGCGTTCAAGCAGCTTTAAGCCGGCCGCTTGTAGATACGCCAAAGCGACATCCTCAGCGACATCGCCTTTGGCTTTGCTGGTTTTGACGGCTCCCACCGGTTTGGCCGAGGCCACGTCGATGATGGTTTGGGCCAGTTTTTTGGCCATCGCAGCGGGTTGTTTGAGCAGGGTTGACATTATTTTGGGGACTATACATTGAATGCATTGAACGATACTTCCTCGGGCACCTCGCTCAGCACGCACTGGGGCACCGCCCTGGCTGCTGCGCGTGATGCTGCGGGCGCGCAGCATTACCCCAAATCGACACTGTATGTGGTTGCCACGCCGATTGGCAATCTGGCCGATATCAGCCTGCGCGCTTTGCATGTATTGGCCGTGGTTGATGCCATTGCCTGTGAAGACACCCGCCACACGCAACCCCTGTTGCGCACCTACGGCATAGCCACCGGCGCGGAAAAACCACTGCTGGCCGTGCATGAACACAATGAGGCCCAAGCTGCGCAGCAGGTGATCGCACGTTTGCAGCAGGGACAGCGTGTGGCCTTTGTCAGCGATGCCGGTACGCCAGCCGTCAGCGACCCCGGCGCGCGGCTGGTGGCGCTGGTGCGCGCAGCGGGTTTGCGCGTGATGCCCTTGCCCGGTGCCAGCAGCGTCATCACGCTTTTGAGCGTGGCAGGTATCACGCAGGATACGGGTTTTCAATTCATCGGCTTTTTACCCACAAAAACGATGGAGCGGGAGACGGCGGTATTGAAGCTGCAGGCGCTGACTGGTGCTCTCGTGCTGCTGGAAGCGCCGCACCGAATTGAAGCGGTCGCCAAGGCACTGGCGGTGCTGGGCGAACGCCTCCTCACCATTGGTCGCGAGTTGACCAAGCAGTTTGAGGAAATTGCCACCGTGTCAGCAGCCGATTTCAGCGACTGGCTGCAGGCTGACAGCAACCGCACACGGGGTGAATTTGCATTGGTCTTGCACCCGATGGCGCAAGATAACAAGCAGGACGACGCACCGCGCATTTTGAAGCTGCTGTTGGCGGAGTTGCCACTCAAAACTGCGGTCAAGCTCACCTCGGACATCACTGGCGCACCGCGCAACGCGCTGTATGACGCGGCTCTGGCTTTGAAAAATGGGGCTGATTAACTGCTGAGACGGCCTTAAACCGCTTGATTGCGCTTCACAAAGAACAGTCCCATCCCCACCGCCATCAAAATCCCGCCAAACACACGGTTTTGAATCCGCAGCGCCTTGGTGTCACGAAACAGATGCTGCAAAGCGCTGGCGGCGTAGGCATAGCCTGACATCACCACCGTGTCCACGGTAATCATGGTCGCCGCCATGATAGCCAATTGCGACCACAGCGGTCGGCTGGGGCTGATGAACTGCGGCAAGACTGCCACCATGAAGACAATGCCTTTGGGGTTGGTGACATTGGTTAAAAATCCCGTCAGGCAGCGTTTACGCCAGCTCAAAGAGCCTGTGGTAATGACGTGCGCCGAAGCCACTGCACCCGCTTCTGCAGCCGGTGCGGCTTGTATTTTGGTCGTCCATTGCGCCCAGCCGACGTAGATCAGGTAGGCTGCACCAGAGATTTTGACGATATTGAAAGCCACCTCAGACGCAACCAGCAATGAGCCGACACCTGCGCCTGCGATCAGCAGAATCACCACCAGTCCCAGCTCCAAACCCACGATGGTCGCCTGCGAGCGTTTCACGCCGTAGCTCAAGCCGTGACTCATCGACAGCACCGCGCCCGAGCCGGGTGACACGGCGATCAACATTGAGGCCAGTACAAATGCAGTCCAAGTATGAAGTTCCATCGTTGGATGATAACTGCCTTGCTTAAACCAACCCGCCCAGGCTTAGTCAGGATGCTCGGGTTTCCAGCGTTTCAGCAGCAGGGCGTTGCTCATCACGCTGACCGAGCTCAAAGCCATGGCGGCACCGGCGACGACCGGGTTCAAAAAGCCAAACGCGGCCAAGGGGATACCCGCCACGTTGTAGGCAAAGGCCCAAAACAGGTTTTGCCGGATTTTGGCCACGGTGCGGTCAGAAATATCCAATGCCGCCGCGACCAGTGCGGGGTCACCGCGCATCAGGGTGATGCCTGCGGCGTGCATGGCCACATCCGTGCCATTGCCCATGGCGAGACCCACATCGGCTGCGGCCAGTGCAGGCGCGTCGTTCACACCATCGCCCACCATGGCAACCGTGTGACCGCCCATCTTCAGGGCGCTGATTTTGGCTGATTTGTCACCGGGCAAGACCTCGGCCATCACCTCGCCCTCTTCCGGTCGCAAACCCAGCCGGCGGGCCATGGCTTCGGCGGCGCCCAGGTTGTCGCCCGAAATCATGATGGTTTTGATACCGCGCGCACGCAAAGCAGCTAGCGCTTCTTTGGCTCCCGGCTTGGGTTCATCGCCAAAGGCCATGAGGGCTTTGAGTGTCAAGCCCTGTGTGGTGCGCTGCACCATGGCGGAGAGGGTGGCACCTTGTTGCTGCAGTTCGTCGGCTTTGGCGGTCAAGGCTCCCAAGTCGATCTTCAACTCCTGCATCCAGCGCAAGCTGCCGATCAGGTAGCTGTCCACGCCGACCTCGCCTTCGCTGCCACGACCGGGCACGGCGCGCACGTTGTCTGGCTCTTCAATCGCCAAACCGCGCGCTTTGGCGGCATCAACCACGGCGCGGCCTAAAGGATGCTCACTGCCACTTTGCAGACTGGCTGCTGCACCCAAGAGCTGTGCTTCGTCCGATGCAACGTCCGCCAGTACAAACGCCGTCATACGCGGCTTACCCAGCGTCAAGGTACCGGTTTTATCGAAAGCGATGATGTCGACTTTATGCGCCAGCTCCAGCGCCTGCGCGTCTTTGATCAAAATACCAAACTTGGCCGCCACCCCCGTACCCGCCATGATGGCGGTGGGCGTGGCCAAGCCCAGCGCACAGGGGCAGGCGATCACCAGCACGGCCACGGCGCGGATCACGGCCAGTTCAAACGAATGCCCCGTCAGCCACCAGCCCAGCAGGGTGATGAGCGCCAGCGCCAGCACCACGGGTACAAATACCGCCGAGACCTGATCGACCAGCCGCTGAATGGGCGCTTTGGCGGCCTGCGCGTCTTCCACCAGGCGGATGATGTGGGACAGCACGGTTTCGCTGCCCACGGCTTTGACCTGCATCACAATGCGGCCATCGCCGTTGATGGAACCACCGGTCAACGCGGACGCCGGTTCTTTGATCACAGGCAGCGGTTCGCCGGTGAGCATGGATTCGTCGACCTGGGTCTGGCCTTCCAGCAACGTGCCGTCGACCGGCAGACGCTCGCCGGGACGCACCACCAGCCGGTCTCCGACCAGCACTTCAGCCACGGGCACATCCACTTCGCCCTCAGTCCCCATCACATGCGCGATTTCGGGCCGCAAGGCGTGCAGGGCGCGGATGGCGGCAGTGGTTTGTCTTTTGGCCCGCGTTTCCAGCCATTTACCCAACAGCACCAGCGTGATCACGATGGCCGAGCCTTCAAAATAGAGGTGCACCATGCTGTCCGGCTCAGCCGTGAGCCACAACCACATCGACAGCGCCCAACCCGCCGTGGTGCCAATGGCCACCAACAAATCCATATTGCCCGTCAGCGCCTTGAGCGCATACCAGCCCGCCTTGTAAAACCGCGCCCCGAGGATGAACTGCACCGGCGTGGCCAAGACAAACTGCACCCAAGCGGGCAGCATCCAGTGTTGGCCGAATAGATCGCCCACCATGGGCAGTGCCAGCGGTGCGGACAGCACCAGACCCACGGCGACGGGCATGAAACCCGCCCATGGCGAGGCGTCTGGCGCGTCCACCGACGCATTGGCGGCGACCGGCTCGTAGCCTGCATCCCGCACGGCACGGCGCAAACGGGCTTCCATCTGCTCGGACGGTGCAAAGACGATACGTGCCGACTCGGTGGCCAAATTCACCGTGGCAGCGGTGACGCCGGGTACTTTTTTGAGCGCTTTTTCAACCCGCGAAACGCAGGAGGCGCAGGTCATGCCGCCAATGCCGATGTCCAGACCCGCCTCCTGGCCGGTATCTGCAGGTGAGATGACGCTTGCTGTATTCATGGTTGGATCTTAATGTGTGGCCGAGCTGCTGCCGTGATGCCTCTACCTTAGCAAACAGCATCGCTTTATCCTTGTTTCAAATCAAACATGGTGTCAAAAAGGACCAAAAGCAAGCAGGTCATGGCCCCTGTCAAGTCGATTTACTTTAGTATTTAGCTAGGAACCTTTCCCTTTTTCCCTTTTTCCCTTTAAGGACGCCCGATGAACCAAACTTTCAACGTAACCGGCATGACCTGTGGCCATTGCGAAAAAGCAGTGACCCAAGCCATCAAACAAGTTGACCCGCAAGCGGTGGTGCAGATAGACCGCAGCCAAAACAGGGTGAACGTGCAGTCAGAACAAGCACGCGATACCCTGGCTAAAGCGATTGCAGAAGAAGGTTACACGGTTGCAAGCGTCTAAGTCGTGATCTGTCCAAACATTAACACTATATATTTAATAGCAGTCTGGGCATAATATTCGCCGGCTAGAGTCATATTTATCTCTGAAAACTGATTTTTTGACGTTTTTCGAAGTTAAAGTACCTTGCAAGCCGTTTTCTAAATAAATCAATCGTTTGATTTATGTGGTCTAATTCAGCCCATGACTGAATCTGCCACGAAGACCTTTCCCATGCCCGCCACAGGCCGCACACCCCGCGCGGATGGCGTGGAGGCCCGCGCCCGGCTGCTGCGTACCGCCCTGCGCCTGTTTGCCGAAAAAGGCTTTGCCAACACCTCCACCCGCGAGCTGGCCACCGCCGCTGGCGTGAATATCGCCGCCATCAGCTACTATTTTGGCGACAAAGCGGGTTTGTACCGCGCCGCCTACGTCGAGCCCATGGGCAACAGTTGCGCTGAAGTCCTCGTCTTTGACCCCAGCCAGACCACGCTGGAAGTGGCCTTGTGCACGATGCTGACGCAGTTTGTCGAGCCGCTGAAGCAGGGCGACCTGGTCCAGCTGTGCATGCGTCTGCACTTTCGGGAAATGCTGGAGCCGACGGGCTTGTGGGCCGAGGAGATCGACAACGGCATCCGCCCGGCGCACAGCGCGCTGGTGCAGGCGCTGTGTCTGCATTTGCAGCTGGCACAGGCGGATGACGACATCCATCGCCTCGCCTTTTCCATCGTGGGCTTGGCCATCCACATGTTTGTGGGGCGCGACATCATGCAACTGCTGCGACCCCAATTGCAGGCCAATGACGCCGCCATTGACATCTACACCGAACGTTTGGTGGGTTATGCCCTGGCCATGGTCGCCAGTGAGCAGGCCAGGCGCTTGAATGCCACAAACAACCCTAAAAATCATGACTAAAGGACGCTAGTGAAAGCCATCAACTCTTTGCACCGGTCTAAAACAGCCATGTCGCTGCTGCTCATCAGTCCGTTCGTGCTGGCTGCCTGCGCCACCTTGGCACCGCCGGCACAGATCGCAGAACAAGCTGCCAGCCAGTGGTATGCCCCGCTGACCAGGCCTGCCGCCACGCCGCCAGCCAGCGCGGCAGCTGCGGCCTTGCCGCACCAAGGCTCGCTCGCCGCCATGAACCAATGGTGGCAAAGCCTGGGTGATCCGCTCTTGGTAGAGCTGATCAACAACGCCCAAGCCGTCAGCCCCAATCTCACCGCCGCGATCAGCCGCCTGCAACAGGCCCGCAGCGCCAGCGTGGCGGCGGGTGCGGCGCTGCTGCCCAATGTGTCCGCCAGCGCCAATGCCAGCCGTGGGGTGCCCCAGTTGTCCATTCCGGCGATTCCTGTGACCACATCCTCGCAGGCGGGCCTGCAGGCCAGCTGGGAGCTGGATGTGTGGGGCGGCAACCGCGCTGCCCGCAGCGCCGCGCTGGCCCGGGTCGAGGGCAGCGCCGCTTTGTGGCACGAAGCCCGCGTTTCCGTGGCTGCCGAGGTGGCCAACACGTATTTGAACCTGCGCACCTGTGAACAACTGCTGGCCGTGGCCCAAGAAGACGCTGCTTCACGCAGTGAAACCTCGCGCTTGACAGGTTTGACCGCCGATGCCGGCTTTACTGCCCCCGCCAACGCCGCCTTGGCGCGTGCTAGCGCGGCGCAGGGTCAAAACAACCTCAGCCTGCAGCGCACCCAGTGCGACATGCTCATCAAGGGATTGGTAGCCTTAACTACCATGGAAGAGCCTGTTTTAAGGCAAAAAATGACGGTAGCCGGCGTATTTACTGCCAAAGGTGCTATTAAATCAGAAGCAAATTCCGTGTCTACTGCCTCCACACCCTTCACACCTGTGCCCAACGTACCTGCCCAGTTGCTGGCGCAGCGCCCTGACGTTTTTGCCGCGCAGCAAGAAGTGGTCGCCGCCAGTGGCGATGTGGGCAGCGCCCAGGCTGCCCGCTACCCACGGTTGAGCTTGAGTGGCTCGGTCGCGGCGGCCAGCCTGAAAACCGGCGGCATCAGCACTGACGGCACCACCTGGTCGATCGGCCCCTTGGCGCTCACCCTGCCTTTGTTTGACGGCGGTCAGCGCGCGGCGGCCGTCGATGTCGCCAATGCCAAGTATGACGATGCCGTCGCCAGCTACCGCGCCAAGGTCCGCAACGCCGTGCGCGAGGTGGAAGAAGCCCTGCTCAACCTGCAAAGCACCGCAGAGCGCAATGACGCCGCCAGCATCGCCACCGAGGGCTACAGCGCCGCCTTCAAGGCCTCCGAAGCGCGTTACAAAAGCGGTTTGGGCAGCCTGGCCGAGCTGGAAGACACCCGCCGCACCGCTTTAGCCGCCAAAACCGCCTTGCTGAACCTGCAGCGCGAACGCAGCGCCGCCTGGATTGCCCTGTACCGCGCCGTGGGCGGCGGTTGGGTACAAGGCGGGATCGGCCCCGACAAGCTGGCTGCCGCCAATTGACGCACCCACCCTAACTCCATCGCATGCTTTCAACCATAACCACCTTGAGTCCAACCACCATGAAAACGACGGTACATCACAAGCTCTCCCATCAAACTGGCAAACTGCAACCCAAAATGCTCGCCCTGATCGCCGCGATTGCCATCGCTTTGGGTGGCGCCGGGTGGTGGATGAGCCAATCGGGCAAACCGGCGGCAAGTTCAGCGGCCAGCGCCCCGACAAAGACTGACAACGGCGCGTCTGCCGCCAAACCTGCACTCACAGTAAGCACCACCCAACCCATCATCGCCAGCCTGGCCATCAACATCGCCGCGAACGGCAATGTCGCTGCCTGGCAGGAAGCCAGTGTGGGCGCGGAAGCCAGTGGCCTGCGGTTGACGCAGGTGTTGGTCAACGTGGGTGATGCGGTGAAAAAAGGGCAATTGCTGGCCACTTTTGCAGGCGATGCCGTCCAAGCCGACGTGGCGCAGGCCAAAGCGTCGCTGATGGAAGCCGAAGCCAACGCGCTGGACGCCAAAGGCAATGCCGAGCGTGCCCGCACGCTGCAAAACACCGGTGCGCTCAGCACCCAGCAAATCAACCAGTACCTGACGGCTGAGAAAACCGCCGCCGCCAAGGTACAGGCCGCACAAGCCACCCTGAATGCGCAAGCCGTGCGCACCCAAAACACCCAGGTCCGCGCGCCGGACAATGGGGTGATCTCCGCCCGGGGCGCGACGGTAGGCGCTGTGGTGGGTGCCGGTGCAGAACTGTTCCGCATGATCCGGGGTGGCCGTTTGGAGTGGCGTGCCGAAGTGACCTCAACCGAACTGGGCCGGGTTAAATCTGGCAGTACCGCGACGGTGACCGCCGCCGACGGCAGCACCGTGCAAGGCAAGGTACGCATGATCGCGCCCACGGTAGACCCGCAAACCCGCGCCGCGCTGGTGTATGTTGATTTGCCCGCCCACCCGTCCATCAAAGCCGGTATGTTTGCCAAGGGTGAATTTGCTTTGGGCAACGCCAATGCCTTGACGCTGCCGCAGCAAGCCTTGGTGCTGCGCGACGGTTTTACCTACGCCATGCGGGTCGAAGCGAACAACAAAGTCTCACAAGTCAAATTGCAAACCGGACGCCGAGTCGGCGATTTGGTGGAAATTACCCAGGGTGCAAGCGCCAGCGAACGCTATGTTGCCAGTGGCGCCGCCTTTTTAGCCGATGGTGATACGGTGAAAGTCGTTGCCGCAACTACGGTTCCTGCAGTTCCTGCAGTTCCTGCAGTTCCTACAGTCGCTGCGGTCGCTGCGACGGCATCGTCTGCAACCGCCAAATAACAGCACCACTGGAGAATAATTTATGAATGTATCCGCCTGGTGCATACGCAATCCGATTGCGGCGATCATGTTTTTTGTGCTGCTGTGCTTCGCAGGCATGCTGGGCTATCAAAACATGAAGGTGCAGAATTTCCCCGATCTGGACGTCCCCAACATCATCATCTCCGCCAGTTTGCCCGGCGCATCGCCTGCGCAGCTGGAAACCGAGGTGGCACGCAAGCTGGAGAACGCGATCGCCGCGCTCGAAGGCTTGAAGAACATCTACACCAAGGTGCAAGACGGATCAGTCACCATCACCGCCGAGTTCCGTCTTGAAAAAACAACGCAGGAAGCTTTGGACGAAGTGCGCTCCGCCGTACAGCAAGTGCGTGCTGATTTGCCCGCCGATTTGCGCGACCCGGTGGTGAGCAAGGTCAACATTTCGGGCTCTCCGGTGCTGGCTTACAGCATCCGCAGCAAAGCGATGGACGACGAGGCGTTGTCCTGGTTTGTAGACGACACCTTGAGCCGCCGCCTGCTGTCGGTCAAAGGCGTGGGCTCTGTCAGCCGCGTGGGTGGCGTCAACCGGGAAGTGCGCATTGCACTGGATACAGCCAAAATGCAGTCGCTGGGCATCACCGCGTCCACGGTTTCCCGGATGCTGGCGCAGGTCCAAATGGACACAGCGGGTGGGCGAACCAACCTGGGCAGCAGCGAGCAGCCGGTGCGTACCTTGGCCACCGTCAAGTCAGCAGCCGAATTAGGCGCACTGGAGTTGTCCTTTGGCGACAACCGCAAGGTGCGTTTGAGCGACATTGCCGAGGTGAAAGACACGATTGCAGAACAGCGTGCCAGCGCCTTTTTGAATGGTGTGGCCGTGGTTGGTTTTGAAGTCTCACGCAGCAAAGGGGCCAGCGAGGTTGAAGCCGGTCGGGGCGTTCGCGCCGCGCTGAAAGAACTCCAGGTTACCCATCCAGACATGGAACTCACCGAGGCGTTTGACTTTGTGACGCCTGTGGAAGAGGAATACCAGGCATCGTTGACGCTGCTGATTGAAGGTGCGCTGCTGGCGGTGCTGGTGGTGTGGCTGTTTTTACGCAACTGGCGCGCAACCTTTGTCACCGCCGTAGCCTTGCCTTTGTCGGTGATTCCCGCCTTCATCGGCATGAATTACCTCGGTTTCTCCATCAACGTGGTGACGCTGTTGGCGCTCAGCCTGGTGATTGGTATTTTGGTCGACGATGCGATTGTGGAGGTCGAAAACATCGTCCGTCACCTGCGCATGGGCAAATCACCCTACCAGGCGGCGATGGAGGCGGCGGATGAAATTGGCCTGGCTGTGATTGCCACCACCTTCACGCTGATCGCTGTTTTCTTGCCCACCGCCTTCATGAGCGGTATTGCCGGCAAGTTTTTCAAACAATTTGGCTGGACCGCATCGCTCGCTGTATTTGCATCACTGGTGGTCGCTCGTATGCTGACACCCATGATGGCGGCCTACTTGCTCAAACCCATTGTTGATCATGTTGAAAACGACGGCCTGTTGATGCGCTGGTATCTGCGTGCGAGCCGCTGGAGCATCAAGCACCGCATCATCACCGCCGTCGCTGCGGGTGCCTTTTTCGTCGGCTCCATCATGCTGATTCCGCTATTGCCCACCGGCTTTATTCCACCGGACGACAACTCGCAAACACAGGTCAACCTGGAGCTCCCACCAGGCACAAAGTTGGCACAGACGCAGACGGCGGCTGAAGCAGCCAGGCTGTTGATCAGCAAAGTTGAACACGTCAAATCGGTCTACACCACCGTTGGCGGTGGCGCGGCGGGCACAGACCCTTTTGCACCCGGCGGTGCAGCAGAGTCACGCAAGGCCACATTGACCATTTTGTTGACCGACCGTGGAGAACGTCCGCGCAAACAGGGGATTGAAAACAATATCCGCAAGGCCTTGGAAAGCTTGCCCGGTGTGCGCAGCAAAGTTGGCTTGGGTGGCTCAGGGGAAAAATACATCCTGGCTTTAACCGGTGAAGACCCGATTGCATTGGCCAGTGCCGCCAGCGCTTTGGAGAAAGACCTGCGCACGATTCCCGGCCTGGGAACCATCGCTTCGAGCGCCTCATTGGTTCGCCCAGAGGTCACCATCCGTCCAGACTTTGCGCGCATGGCTGATTTAGGCGTCACAAGTGCCGCCATCGGTGAAACGCTGCGCATTGCTACCGTTGGCGACTATGACTCTGCGTTGCCCAAACTCAATCTATCACAACGCCAAGTACCGATTGTGGTGCGCCTGGCAGACAACGCGCATACCGACCTGGCCACGCTGGAACGTCTCATGGTGCCCAGCAGCAAAGCGGGCGGGGGATCGGTGATGCTGGGCCAGGTTGCCAGCCTTGAGCTGTCGGGCGGGCCTGCCGTGATTGACCGCTTCAACCGCGCACGCAACGTGCAGTTTGAAGTCGAACTTTCAGGTCAAGCATTGGGTGACGTGACTGTCGCCGTTCAAAAATTGCCCTCTATCCAGAACCTGCCCGCAGGCGTGAAACAAGTCACGATCGGCGATGCCGAGGTTATGGGCGAGTTGTTTGCCAGCTTTGGCTTGGCCATGTTGACAGGCGTACTGTGCATCTACATCGTCCTGGTGCTGCTGTTCAAAGACTTCTTGCAACCCGTCACCATTTTGGCAGCCTTGCCATTGGCACTGGGTGGTGCGTTTATCGGTCTGTTGATTGCCCAAAAAAGCTTCTCGATGCCATCGTTGATCGGTTTGATCATGCTGATGGGTATTGCCACCAAAAATTCAATCTTGTTGGTGGAGTACGCGATCGTGGCGCGCAGAGACCATGGCTTGACACGCCTGGAAGCGCTGATAGACGCCTGTCACAAGCGTGCCCGTCCGATTGTGATGACCACCATTGCCATGGGGGCGGGCATGCTGCCCATCGCCTTGGGTTTGGGTGCGGCGGACAGCAGCTTCCGCTCACCCATGGCTGTTGCGGTGATTGGTGGTTTGATCACCTCTACTTTACTAAGCTTGCTCGTTGTGCCAGCGGTGTATACCTTTGTCGATGATCTGGAGCATCTGCTGGTGCGGGGCATGCAACGGCTGCGCGGCGTTAAATACCAGCAGCCCCACGAGGCGTCATCACAAGTTTGATCCGCTGTTAAGCTGAATGAAGTTTTCAACCAGTTGAAGATGCTCTGGCACATTGAGTGCTGGAGCGTGGCCACAACCGGGTATTTCAACCACCTGCAACAGGCGCTTGAGGCCTGGTCCTCTGAGCTGCATGGCATCGGTTGTTTCGCGCAAAACCAGGTCTGATTCAACACCACGCATACACAACACGGGGATGTTGATCGCGTCGTAGTGAGGCCAGATCAAATAATCATCCGGGTGGCTGCTGAACTGCTGCACCATGGCTGGGTCATAGTGCGGCGTCACGCGACCATCGGGCAGACGGCGCGTTGATGTTTCGGTCAAACGCCGCCACTGCGCATCGCTCAGCCAACCATAAGGTTGGTAAACCTGCCGAAAAAAAGCTTCAAGCTCCAGCAAGGTGGCAAAGGCCGGCGGGTTGCCAGCATAGGCCTTGATGCGCTCAATCGCGGCTTGCGTAGGCTGTGGTGCATTGTCATTGAGTACCAAGCTTTCGATGCGATCCTTGAGTGTCGGCTCAAAGTATCCAGCCGCGCAGACCATGCCAATGGCTCCGCCCATTGACGTTCCGACCCAGTGCAGTTTATCGATGGCCAGTTGGTCAATCAACTCACGGGCGATACCGGCATAGAAGGCGAGACAATACTCGTGTTGCGGGTCGGTGCTCCACTGACTGAGGCCACGCCCGATCATGTCCGGACAAATAACCCGGTAACCCTGCTTGCTCAGATGTTCAGCCAGTTCATCCATGTCTCGTCCTGTACGGGCCAAACCATGCCAGGCCATGACGGTGCGCTTATGCTGCGCACCCCATTCTGTGTAATGAATCTCGCGTCCTGAACAGGTCACATAGTTGGACGTATATGGCATTTGGCTGAACTCGCTGAAAGATAATTGGAGGTAATTAACTGGTATTGAAGCGTCTATTTAAGTAGCTTGCCGGTACTGCCGATGACCGTCACTTCTACATAGCGTGACCCCATTCGATTAGTAGGTGAGTAGCTGACAGTGACGCCACCCGTATCGAATTTATCCATAGATTCCAGGGACTTGGTCACCTTGGCGCGCGTTGGGTTGGGGCCAGCGCGGCGCAGAGCCTCTACAAGTACTTTGGCTCCTAAAAATTCCTCAAAACTGGTGTAATTGACGAGCTCCTTGGGTGCGTATTTTTTCAGCAACGTCTGATATTCGCGCACCACCGCCATATTGGCTCCATAGGGATAGGGAACGACCTGGCTGATACCCAATCCATGCACATTTTTCAAACCCGCCAGTTTGACCAATTCGGCAGGATCCACCACCGAAATGTTGTAGAGCTGTGCACGTCCACCACTGTCACGGTAAAGTTTCACAAATGCCGCCGTCGATTTGTTGACGGAAATCATGATGATGGCCTGTGCGTCAGATGCCTTGATCAACTTGACGGCCTCTTCCACCTTGTCGGTATTGCGCTCATAACCAGCGGCTACCGCCAGCTTTAGACGGCGCTTTTCGAGGGCGGTCATGACGCCATGCAGCCCCGCTTTGCCAAAACCATCATCCTGATACATGACAGCGATACGATCCATGCCCAAGGTTGTCACCTGCTGGACCATGTGCTCGGTCTCGTCGGCATAACCAGCACGCACATGAAATATCCAGGGATTAAAAGGATTACGCAATGACTCACCGCCCGTATACGGGGCCACCAGCGCAGCACCTCCGGCTTCCAGCACACCATCAGTGAGCAATTGCGTCACATTCGCCGTACCCGCAAAACCAAACAAGGCCACGACTTCAGGCTGAGCCAACATGTCACGCGTGAGGCGGACGGTTTCAGCGACTTTATAGCCATCATCGGCCACCACATGCCGGATTTTTGCACCATGAATACCACCTTGCGCATTGATGGCATCGAAGTAGATTTGTCCACCCACGACCATCTGATGACCCGTACTGGCCAGCACACCAGACAGCGGTGCGACTTGACCAATCACCAACTCTGCAGCGCCAACCAGTCCGCTCAAACTACACAGCATCAACGCCAACACCCTCTGTCGACCCCATATTGAACATGCTTTCATGATTTGTTCCCGGTTTTTTGGCCTGTTTCAGGCTTTACTTAATTTATTTAAATTCCTTGTCTCGCATGGCCCTCAGTCGTCCCACGACGCCAGTGGGAAAGTAATAAACAGAGAGTACGAATAGCACACCCAGCCAGAGCAACCAGCGATCAGGTGAGAGTAAAGCGGACAGCCATGGCCATGCGCTTGCCGCTTCACTCCCCAACCGCAACAGATCCTGGAGATAACTTTGTGCCACCAAAAAGAGTGCCGCACCAATAGCTGCACCATATATAGTGCCCATGCCCCCAATCACCACGATCAGAAGAACATCCATCATGATCTCGAAAGACAAGGAGGTATCTGGCCCGTTGTAACGCAGCCAGAGTGCCAGCATGGCTCCTGCCAAGCAGGCAAATAATGCAGATAAGATGCTGGAGGTTGTGCGATAAACCACCACTCGATAGCCGATAGCTTCCGCCCGAAATTCATTCTCACGAATCGCCTGTAGAACGCGGCCAAAGGGTGAATTCACAATACGCAGTAAAGCCAGCAACAGTACCAACGCCGTCACAAACAACAAGTAGTAACACAACAGTCGTCCATCCAGCATGACACCCAGAAAGGGTTCCTCTCGAAATTCAAAACTGGAGGATAAGACCTCTGGCAGCTTGAAGGTCAGACCATCTTCCCCTCCCGTGATGTCCGACAGTTGCGACGCCAATGTCAAAAAAGCGGAAGCCACTGCCAGTGTGATCATTGCAAAAAATATGGCTCGCACTCTTAACGAAAACAACCCCACCAGCAACGCCAATAAAAAGGAAATCACCAGCGATGAAACCAAACCCACAGCCATCGCCCCCCACGTTGGTCCCATGCGTGTGGTGGCGACAGCAATGCCATAAGCACCAATGCCGAAAAACATGGTGTGCGCAAAACTGACGATGCCCGTGTAACCAAGCAATAGGTCAAAACTGGCCACCAGTACGATGAACACCAGCACTTTGGCAGCCACATTCAAGGCCTTGACGCCAGGGAAAATAAAGGGAGCACCCGCCAATGCAATCAGCAGAACGACCAACATGATCGACAGCACGCGACTGCGGGGAAAATCATTAGACAGCAACCTTGTCAACATATATCAAACCTTGTTAGGTAGGGGCTATCGGTTCGCCACGGGGTAAACACCCTGTGGTCGCCATAGCAAAATAGCCACCATGAGCGCGATGTTGGAGAACAACGCGACCTTGGGAACCAAAAATCCGGTGTAATTGGCCATCAATCCCACCAGTAGTGCGCCGATCAAAGCACCCCCGGTAGAACCTAAACCTCCAATGATGATCACGATAAAGATCAACACATTGACCTGTGCGCCAAGTTGCGGTGTGACGTTTTGTTGGTAAAGCCCCCACATCACACCGCCCAGACCTGCCAATGCGCTACCCACCACAAACACACCAATAAACAGGCGCTTGATGCGATAGCCGAGCGATTCAACCATCTCACGATCTTGCACACCAGCGCGGATGAGCAAACCAATCTTGGTGCGGCTCAAGGTCCAAGCCAGAACGGCAAACACGAGAAAACCAACCAACACAGCCAAAAGTCGATACCTCTCTATCGCTGCGTCACCCAACAACAGTGACCCCCGCAGACCTTCGGGAAGCGGCAGTGCAATTTGCTGTGGACCCCAAATCACTTTGATGAGTTCCTCTCCAATGATCATGCCGCCCATGGTGATCAAGATTTGTTTGAGATGCTGACCATAAACGGGCCGCACAATAAAACGCTCAAACGCCAGACCAACAGTACCCGCGACCAACATGGCCACAAGCATCGCCACAAATACCGCCGTGAGATTACGTACCAGGTCCTGCGAACCGGTCCAGTCGCCCATCAGGCCAAACACGGTTGTAGCCATAAAAGCACCCAACGCGATAAAGACACCATGACCGAAGTTGAGCACATCCATCAGCCCAAAAACCAGTGTTAGGCCGGAGGCGATGATGAAGATGATCATGCCCATGGCCAGACCCGCCACCGTCAATGTCAACCAAGTCGATACCGAGCCTATGAAGGGCAAGACCAGCAACGCCAGCAGCGGCGCCAGCATTAAGGGTTTCCAGTCAAAGTCCAGTTGTTTCAAAGCCTGTTTCATATTGCCAACCCCAGCAGCGACTGCTGCAATTCTTCATCTTCAGCCAACGCGTGCATCGACCCCGCATGCACGACGCGCCCGTTGTCCATCACGGCCACTTGGTCACCCAGACGTTTTGCAAAATTGATGTTTTGCTCCACCAGCAAAATAGTGGTGCCAGTCGCCTTGAGCTGGGCAAACGCGTCGATCATGTTGTTGATGATGGCGGGTGCCAAGCCCTTGCTGGGTTCGTCAACAATGAGCAAATCACGGGGCTCTACAATGGCGCGTGCGACCGCCAGCATTTGCTTTTGTCCGCCAGAGAGCTTGCCTGCCGGATGATTCCAGAATTTCTCCACGGCAGGAAAGAGTGAAAATATCCACCTCAATCGAGCTTCGTCTATCTGGCTGGCGCGCTTGGCCTGACGCGCAGCGAGCAACATGTTTTCTTTGACGGTAAGATCAGAAAATATGCCCATATTCTCGGGGACATAGGCGATGTTCAAACCAGCGATCTCCGGCGTACTCAAAGCAGTGATGTCTTGCTCGCCAAATGTCACCCGCCCTTGGCTGGCATGCCACAAGCCCATAATGGTGCGTAATGTGGTCGTTTTTCCTGCACCATTGCGCCCCAACAGCATGGTAAGCTGACCCTGTGCCACAGCGAGGTCTACGCCATGCAGGATGTGATATGCCCCTATATGTGTATGGACATCCGACAGCGTTAGAAGGTTAGCACTCATGCAAACTCCTTCGTTGGTGCAGGTGCCACACCCAAATAGGCTTCTTGCACAATCGGAGAAGCAATTACTGTTGCCGGATCACCATCTGCCACCAGCGAACCATTATGCAAAACAATGATGCGGTCGGCCAGTTCCCGCACCACATCCATTTTGTGTTCGACCAATAAAATTGTTTTACGCTTGTCTTCCTTGAGCTTTCGAATCAAGTCCAAGATAACCGGTGCTTCATCGGCACTCATGCCCGCTGTGGGCTCATCAAACATGAACACCAACGGATCCAAAGCCATCAACAACGCAACCTCAAGCTTGCGTTGATCACCATGCGGCAAACTGGCCACAGGCGTAGCCTGTTTGTCAGTCATCGCGACATTTTCCAAGATTTCATGCGCTCGCGCCGTGAGGCCAGCATGGTCGCTCCAGATGCTCCACAGATTCAGGCCGCGCTTGTGCGGGCCTTCGCGGGCAGCTTGTACCGCTAGTCGCACATTTTCCAGAACAGTGAGGTTAGGGAACAAATTGGTCAGCTGAAATGCGCGTCCTAAACCAGCACGCGTACGCTCTGACACTGGCAACCCGGACAAATCGCGGCCATTTAAATGCACCGTTCCGGCCGTCGCCCTGAGCTGCCCTGAGATGAGGTTGAAATAGGTTGTTTTCCCAGCTCCGTTCGGGCCAACGATCGCCGTCAACGTGCCTGATTCAAAACTACAGCTAACATTGTTGACCGCCACATGACCACCGAAACGGATAGTCAAATCACGGGTTGTGAGCAAACTCATAAAGCAAGATTCTTTCTCATGGACAAGTTTTGACAATATAGTAGCCAGGGGCTGTTCCACTAGTGAGTTGATCCACCATCGCCTTGAGTGCAGCCATTTGCGGCCCTGATTTTTTTGCATAGTTGGCACTGTCATAGCCCCACCAATCCCAGCAACTATTGGTTGCTGCCAGGCTGGTCTGGGGATAAAGAACAACCATATTGTTGGTATCGGTCCAACGGTTATAGCCCGTGTTGCGCGGATTTAATGGACCATAAACGTGCTTGAGAATCTCGCCGGCAAGATCGTAGTTGCAGTCATTGATGTAGGGCGCACCCTTCACAGAGCAATTGCTGCCATAGTCTTCTGTCACCATGGCATGTTCGCTGGCCAGATCCTTCTTGTATGCAATATTCGCAATCGGCATATAGCTTTGATAGTAGGTCTTGAGATCATCCATGACCGGCGTTTTAATCACACTGTCCAACGTTCCCGAGAAAAGATAAACCCTGGACCCATTCAGGTTAGATGTTGCGTCAATCAAACCACTCGTGGCCCAACTATGGGTTGTGGTCACCAAGTTGCTGACGGGGATACTGGTGCTGCGCTTCATGCAGCGCCCTTCTTAAATGTAGAAGAATAGGCTACATGGAGTTGAACCGCCATATAACCGCCAGATGAGAGGCCCGACAAACTGGTTTGTGATTTGTCCATCACCAATTGCGGCAGTGGTACCGCCAGCGCGGTTACCGATACCATTGAGGCCATCAAAACAGCGACTGCGTTGCGTCTTCTCATAAACAAAGTCACCGCCATCGTATTTTTCCTATCATTCTTGGGACAAAAAGATGCCCTCGCCCCTCATGTTTGAGGGGCTTGATTCTTCGCAGAAAGGCCAGGGTTAGCGTTTGTTACGGATAGGGATATTCATCTCTTCCGCTTTGATTTCATGTACAAGCTCAGGCACACCCCAAGCAAATGCCGGGTCCACCTTGATCTTGAAATGGTACATGCTTTGCATGGCTTGATGGTCTTCCTTGCGGAACGTCATCTTGCCTTTTGGCGTGTCAAAGCTCATGCCTTCCATCGTTTTGATCAAGGTATTTGCGGAGGCATCTCCATTGGATTTTTTCAGCGCAGTCACAACGGCCATCGCGGCGGAGAAACCGCCTGCCGTAAAGAAATCGGGTGGCGATTTAAACTGTTTGTAATGCTGAGCAACCATGGCCTCATTGACTGGGTTTTTCGGCATTCCGAAATAATAATAGGCGGCACCTTCCATACCTGGAAACTGCTTATAGGCCGTCATCGCTGGCAAAATATTGCCACCAGTCGCGATTTCGATGTTGTAGCGCTTCAAGTCCATATCAGCAATTTTGAACGGATTCCCGCCAGCCCAAATGATGAAGATGACCTTTCGACCCGGTTGATCCTTGAGTTTATCTATCAAGCGCTGAGCCCCTGCCGTGAAATCAGTGGTTGCCGGCGGTAAAAACTCCTCATGAACCAACTTGGCTTTTTTGATGGCCTCCCTGAAGGCTTTGACCCCATCACGTCCAAAAGCTGAATCTTGCGCCAGGGTGGCAATCGTAACGCCCGCTTTGTCAAGCGCCACGGCATTGGCAATGGCGTCTTGTGAGCTATTACGACCTGTGCGGAAAATGTATTTATTCCACTTATCGCCCGTGATTGAATCAGCCACAGCGGGCTCTACCAACAGGATTTTTTTGTACTCTTCAGCAACTGGCAACATGGCCAGCGCAACAGGTGAGGCCGTCGGACCCACAGCCAAGTCCACTTTATCATCACCGTAGGCAGCGGCTAGCAGGCTCTTACCCAAATCGGGTTTGCCTTGGTCATCTTTTTCAATCACGATCAACTTTTTACCGGCCACCACCATGGTGCCGCCCGTGGCGTAATCCAAACCCATCAGAAAACCAGTAGCAGTTTGTTTACCGTACGCCTCCAAGGGACCCGTCTTGCTATAAATATGGGCAATCTTGATTTGTTTATCTTGACTGTACGCCAGCGGCGTGGCCAGCGCGCTGGCTAGTGCTGCAACAACAATAAACGAGGCGCGAGCGACCAAAGTACGACGATGCATATGTGTCTCCTATTATGATAATTAACAGACAAGACATGCATCAAACATGCCACATTGCAACCTATTGATTTTATTAAAATAAATTCTTTTAAATTTAAATTTGTATGATATGCATACATAAATAATGTCTATTTATTAGACATATGTATTTTATTAATGCATTTTTTGAAGGCGATCGTACAACATGGCACGCGAAATTCCTAGCATTTTTGCAGCGACGACCTTGTTGCCTTTGGCCGTATTCATGGCTGCGGCAATCGCTTGACACTCCAATTCGGCCACCTGCTCAGCCAAAGGACGTATGTCTGAACTCCCCAACTGCAGTGATAAGGCGGCATTGGTCGACGTGGAGACTGGCGTCACTTGCGCAATCCCTGATTCATGTAAAACTGCTTCTACGTGCGACGGAAATATCTGATTCGAATCGCTACGCATGGCGGCTTGCTCTAGAACATTGCGCAGTTCTCGAATATTGCCACGCCAAACTTGGGCGGATAGCAGCGTCAGCGCACCGGCACTGAGCTCGGGAGGCTGCGCATCACTGCGTAAAGCCATGTCCTCGCCCAACAACTCCACCAAAGCAGGAATATCTTCACGTCGTTCGCGTAGCGGAGGCACACGAATCGGAAGCACATTTAGTCGATAAAACAAATCTTCGCGAAAACTGCCATCACGCACCAGCTGACCAAGATCACGCGACGTAGCCGCAATCACGCGTGCATCAAAAGGGATGAGCTTGTTCGAACCCAGTGGCTCAATCTCGCCTTCTTGCAGTGCTCGCAACAACTTGGCCTGCAAGGCAAGAGGCATGTCGCCAATTTCGTCAAGAAAAAGGGTGCCGCCATCGGCGAGTTTGAATTTGCCATCGCGCCCCTTACGGTCTGCACCGGTATACGCACCGGGGGCGACACCAAAAAACTCCGCCTCCAACAAAGTATCCGGCACAGCGGCAATATTCAAACTGATAAATGGCCCATTCGCACGCCCAGATGAAGCGTGAATCGCATGGGCCAAAAGCTCTTTGCCTGTACCCGTTTCGCCAAGGAGTAAAACAGGACTGGAGGTTTGCGCGGCGCGGCGCGCTTGCCGCTTGACCTCTACCGCCGCCGGACTGGCCCCTACAAAACTGGCAAAAGTGTATCTGGACTGGCGTTGCCCGTTTCGTTGGCTGATGCGCTGGCTATTGCGCTGACTATTGCGCTGACTGGCTAGTTCGCGCCTGGCATCGTCCAAGTCGCGCTGCAACAACGCGAACTTGCCCACCAAAGGCTGCAGACTAGTTTCAGCATGATCAAACAGTACGATACCCAGGACGCCAATGACCTCGCCATGGTTATCCCGCAAAGGAACACGACTGACGACGAAAGTGCCAGCCCGGTTGGTCAACAAGTCAATCAGAATCGGTTTGCCTGTTTCCAACACATGATGCATCTGCGTGTTTTGCACAACGCTGGCCACCGGGTGTCCAACAAAATCCTCAACCCGCTCAAAACCCAGGGCGGGCAAAAATCGTTTGTATTGGTCATTGACCCAGACCACGCGCGCCTGCCGATCCACCAGCATCATGCCCTCGCTGGCATTGGCAAACAGATCAAACATGGACCGCGCGGCCAGCTCTAAAATACTTTGCGCATCTCGAGGCAATGAATCAGTCTTTTCCATGGTTGGATGTTACTGCAGTAGCCATGCACCTTAACGAGCCACCCCCAAAAATCGATCCAGTAATTCTGGCTGCTCTTGCAGGCTTTTGGCAGTCCCTTGGCGCACCACCGTTCCATGATCAAGCACCACGGCTGTATCGGAGATCGCCAGGATTGCCTGTGGATGATGCCGCCATCGACCTGCTGATGGCCCACGCACTGCAAGCACAGCTCATCTGGATGCACACCGGTATTGGTAAGGCGTCGTTAGAATGCGTAGTCAGCCTGATGAAGAATTGATGACGTCCAACCGCATCTGGCTGGGCGGTTTGCCACCGGCGGTGGCACGCCAAATAGCCTGGAAGAATGGTGCCAAACTCTTCGGCTTGTCTGGTCGCAGACATTTTGGCGCTGACTCGCACGGTGAAAACCGTGTTGTCCTCTGCGTGGGTGAGCCTCAACTCTTACGGTTCACCAGCAACATCCCGGCGGCGACCAGTGCCAAGCCCATCACCAGTGGCAAAGTCATGGCTTCGCCCAGCCAGAAATTACCGATGAGCAAAGCAAATACCGGCGTTAAAAATACAAAGCCTGATATCTTGGTCGCCGGATAACGCCCGAGCAACCACATCCAGGTCAGGTAGCTGATGAAAGCGCCCAAAAGGGTTTGAATGACCATCGAGGTGATGGCAAAAGAACTCCACACCGGTGCCCACGACTCGCCAAGCGCCCAGGATATCCAGGGCAAGATAAGTGTGCTCACCCCCACTTGGTACAACAGCAGCTTTTCAGCAGACAAGCGCGCCAGCACACTGGTACGAATGACCACCGTGGTGAGACCCCAAAACAAGCCCGCCGCCAAGGCCAGGACATCGCCACGCCAATGACCCGCCGCTCCTTGGCTCAAGCCATCAGACAGGGCGACCGTCACCCCGCAAAAAGCCAGTATCAAACCCATCCATTGCGTTCTGCCCACTTTTTCAGTCGGCACCCACAGCGGCACCAGTACCGCCACCCAAAAGGGGGAGGTGTATGTAAAAACCGTCAAACGCGACGCGCTGGTGTATTGCAATCCGCCATAAATGCAGCCAAACTCAACCGCAAACAAAAAACCAGCCAGCAAGCCGGGTATCAAGCTGCCGTCCCGCTGCCACAGCGGAATATTGCGGGCCTTACACCAGATGAGGAGCAGGAGGGTCGCACCACAAAACCGCAAGCTAGCCTGGAAAATAGGCGCAAGCTCAGCTAACGTCGCTTTCACAAGCACCTGCTGCGCGCCCCAAAACAAGCAGCAGGCGACGAGCAGCGCGATGGCGATGCTATCCAGATGTGGTTTGCGCTCAAACATGGACAGTTCCGTTTTACCCGGTCGCGGCAATTTGACGCAAGGCGCGCTCAAACACCTCCGCCGGCTGTCCGCCAGAGATCAGGTGCTTGTCATTGATGATGACTGCGGGCACGGAATGGATGCCCTGGTTCAGGTAAAACTGTTCTCGCGTGCGCACCTCGGTGGCGAATTCGTCTGTGGTCAAAATCTCAGCAGCACGAGCCGCATCAAGACCCACATCGGCCACCACACGCAGCAAAACCGCATGTGAGCCTGGGCTCTGACCATCGGTGAAATAAGCCTTGAAGAGGGCTTCTTTGAGCGCTTTTTGTTTGCACAGGTCTTCCAGTTCAGCCCAATGCAGCAGCCGATGGGCGTCAAACGTGTTGTAGATGCGGCTGCGGCCACCGCCAGCGTCGTCTGCCCGGCTGAAGGTGAAACCCACCGCAGCACCGCGCGCACGGATGTTTTCCCGGTTGGCATGGGCCTGCGCCGGGGTGATGGCGTATTTTTCAGTGATGTGTTCTGTGATCTCTTGGCCAATGGCCGGCATCTGCGGGTTCAGCTCAAAAGGCTGGAAATGCAATTCAGTCTGGATCTCACCGCCCAGGCGCGCCAGCGCCTCATCCAGCGATTTCAGTCCAATCACACACCATGGGCAAGAAACATCGGAAACAAAATCGATTTTGAGTTGGGAAGTCATGGATGGTCCTATGTGAAACACGTTAACACGTTGTGATGCGAGATTATGGGGATATTCACATGTTATGCCTGTCGCACTGGTGTGCCAGTTTATGCTCGTTTATGCGCGACAACGCACATACCAAGTCAATGATTCGTTTTATAAATACAGTCCTTGCCAATGAATAATAGGAGTTCATCATGATGAAGAAAATTGTTCTTGCTGCCGTTGTTGCAGCATCTTTGAGTGGCTTGGCCACATCTGTCACTGCAGCGAATGTTGTTGTACAAGTCGCGCCACCGGCGTTGCGCGCCGAGGTGGTGCCCGCGCCACGCCGTGGCTATGTGTGGGTAGCAGGGCATTGGGATTGGCGTAACCGCCGCCACCAATGGGTGCCGGGTACGTGGATTCGAGAGCGCCGCGGCTACATGTACAACCAGCCGGCGTGGGTCGAGCGTGATGGCCGATGGAACATGAACCGTGGCGGCTGGCGACGCAGCGACCGTGATGGCGATGGTGTCCCGAACCGGATGGATAGAGCGCCGGGCAATCCTAATCGGCAGTGATAGAACAAGCATACACCTGATATCGGTCAGGGTGTGCTTTTTGAACAAACCCTAACCGCTTAACTATCGCGGTTTCTTTCGGTTTTTCTTCAACGGGTTTGCAATCAACTTTAGAGCTAAATTCAAAGCCGCGCGCGCCAGCGCATCCGCTTCACCGTTGCGGTGGCGCGGTATCCACATCAGGCTGACGTGATCAAACGCCGCAAGAAGGGCGCGCGCTTCGTCATACAGGGAAGCCAAGCGAACCACAGGTTTGGAATTCGCGCTCCCCAGCTGCTCAATAAGAATGCTGTTGTCGCTGTACGCCAGCAGCGCCCTCGCGCCGCGAACCCCCAACTCGCGAAGCGCCGCTATCAAAGCCAACAGTTCTGCTTCGTTGTTGCACCCCCGGTCAGGCATCGCCTGTGACAGCGTATGACGCGTGCCATCAGGCTCAATCAGTACCGCGCCTATTGCCATGCGCCCAGGATTCGGCGAGGCGCTTCCGTCACAATAAATGACCCACGCATCTCGGACAGTGGAAACGGGATTGACCATAAGGGGCAAAGTCACTGGAGACTGTCAAGTTCATGAACTGTAAAACGTAAGTTAAGCATATATGCGGCTTTGGTAATCCCATCGTAAATTAATTTGAGTTGTTCAGACTATCCCTAACGCATAGTTTGACCAAAAATAAAATAAAGCTAATCGCACTATTTTGGCCAAACTATGGTTAAGTCACAAAACTTAAATATTGAGCTTACATATTCCGTCGATACTGCCCACCCACCTCAAACAGCGCATTCGTGATCTGCCCCAGTGAGCAGACCCGCACGGCATCCATCAGCACCTCAAACACATTGGCGTTGGCAATCACCGCTTGTTGCAGGCGCTTGAGCATCGCGGGTGATTCGGCTGCGTGTTCGGTGTGGAAGGCTTCCAGCCGTTTGAGCTGGTTCTGCTTCTCTTCATCGGTCGAGCGTGCCAACTCCAGCTTGTCCTGCACCACATCGCCTTTGGGATTCCTGAAGGTGTTGACACCGATGATGGGCAGTTCGCCGGTGTGTTTCAGCATCTCGTAGTGCATGGATTCGTCCTGAATCCGCCCGCGCTGGTAGCCGGTTTCCATCGCCCCCAACACGCCGCCACGCTCGGCGATGCGTTCAAATTCCAACAGCACCGCTTCTTCCAGCAACTCGGTGAGTTCTTCGATGATGAAGGCGCCTTGCGATGGGTTTTCGTTCTTGGCCAAACCCCACTCGCGGTTGATGATGAGCTGGATCGCCATGGCGCGGCGCACCGAGTCTTCAGTCGGCGTGGTGATGGCCTCGTCAAAGGCGTTGGTGTGCAGGCTGTTGCAGTTGTCGTAGATCGCAATGAGCGCCTGCAGCGTGGTGCGGATATCGTTGAACTGGATCTCCTGCGCATGCAGGCTGCGGCCACTGGTCTGGATGTGGTATTTGAGCTTCTGGCTGCGTTCGTTCGCACCGTATTTCTCCTTCATCGCCACCGCCCAAATTCTTCGGGCGACGCGGCCCATCACGGTGTACTCGGGGTCCATGCCGTTGCTGAAGAAGAAAGAGAGATTCGGTGCAAAGTCGTCGATGTGCATGCCGCGTGCCAAATAGGCTTCGACAAAGGTGAAGCCGTTGGACAACGTGAAGGCCAGCTGGCTGATCGGATTGGCACCGGCCTCGGCGATGTGGTAGCCAGAAATCGAGACACTGTAGAAGTTGCGGACCCGATTGTGGACGAAGTACTCGGCAATGTCGCCCATCACTTTCAGGCTGAACTCGGTTGAGAAGATGCAGGTGTTCTGGCCCTGGTCTTCCTTCAAAATATCCGCCTGCACCGTGCCGCGCACGTTCTCCTGCACCCATTCCCTGATTTTGGCGGTCTCGGTCTCGGTCGGGTCACGGCTATTGTCGGTTTTGAACTTGGCGATGTTCTGGTCGATCGCCGTGTTCATGAACATGGCCAGAATGCTGGGCGCGGGGCCGTTGATGGTCATCGACACGCTGGTGGTGGGGCTGCACAGGTCAAAACCATCGTACAGCACCCTCATGTCTTCCAGCGTGGCGATGGAGACACCGCTGTTGCCGACTTTGCCGTAGATGTCGGGGCGCAAATCAGGGTCGTTGCCGTAGAGCGTCACCGAGTCAAAGGCGGTGGACAGGCGTTTGGCCGCCATACCCGAGCTGAGCAGCTTGAAGCGGGTGTTGGTGCGAAACGCATCGCCTTCACCGGCAAACATGCGGGTCGGGTCTTCGCCCTCGCGCTTGAAGGCAAAGGTGCCGGCGGTGTAGGGGTAACTGCCGGGCACGTTGTCCAGCATCAGCCACTTTAGGATCTCGCCATGGTCTTCGTATTGCGGCAGGGCGACTTTGCGGATGGTGGTGCCGCTGAGCGATTTGCTGGTCAGCGCGGTGCGGATCTCTTTGTCGCGAATTTTGACGACGTATTCGTCACCGGCGTAGGCTTTTTGCATGTCCGGCCATTGGGCGATGAGGTGGCGGGCATCGGCATCCATGCGTGATTTGCGGTGGCCAGCCAAGTCGAGTGCCGCTTCGGCGGCCGGCGCGCGGTCAGGCTTGTCGGTTTTAAGCATCGCGGCGGCGGCTTTGAGCTGCTGCACTTCACGTGCCAGTTGCGACTGCTCACGCGCGCGTTTTTTGTAGCCGCGCACGGTGTCCGAGATTTCGGCCAGGTAGCGGGTGCGGGCGGCGGGTACGACGGGCGTTTGGTTGGTGCTGTAACGCACGCTAACGATCGGTAAAAGCCCGGTTTTGTTCGCTGGCAGCTTCAAACCGAGTGCAACCAGACGGGTTTTGAGGGCTTGGTACAGTGCCGTTACCCCATCGTCGTTGAAGCGAGCCGCCATGGTGCCAAACACCGGCATTTGGTCGGCGGGCGTGGTCCAGGCTTCTTTGTTGCGCTGCACCTGCTTGGACACATCGCGCAAAGCGTCGAGCGAGCCTTTGCGGTCAAACTTGTTGATGGCGACAAACTCGGCAAAGTCTAGCATGTCGATTTTTTCCAGCTGGCTGGCGGCGCCAAACTCGGGTGTCATCACGTACATCGGCACATCGACGTGCGGCACAATCGCCGCGTCGCCCTGACCAATGCCCGAGGTTTCCACAATCACCAGGTCAAAGCCGGCACATTTGCAGGCGGCAATCACGCCGGGCAGAGCGGGGCTGATCTCGGAGCCGAATTCGCGGGTCGCCAAACTGCGCATAAAGACCCGCTGGCCGGAATCTTTGGCCGATTTCTCGGTGGTGTTCCAAGGGCTGATGGCATTCATGCGGATCCGGTCGCCCAACAGCGCGCCGCCGGTTTTGCGACGCGAGGGGTCGATGCTGATGACGGCGATGCGCAGGCTGTCGTTCAAATCCAAACGGAAGCGGCGTATCAGCTCGTCTGTCAGGCTGGATTTGCCTGCGCCGCCAGTACCGGTGATGCCTAATACTGCTATTTTTTTAGTAGCAGCTTGGGCAATCAATTCGCCGGCTAGAGTCGGATTTACCGTGTTGTTTTCAAGTGCTGTGATGAGTTGCGATAGAGCACGCCAATTGGCGTCAGAATGGCCTTGGATAGCGTCTAATTTAATCGGTGCAAAACCGGTCAGATCTTTGTCGCAGCGCATCACCATCTCGCCAATCATGCCCTGCAAACCCATGCGCTGGCCGTCTTCAGGGCTAAAAATGCGGGAAACGCCATAGGCCTGCAGCTCGCGGATCTCGGGCGGCACAATCACGCCGCCGCCGCCGCCAAAGACCTGAATATGTGCACCGCCCCGCGCTTTGAGCAGGTCGATCATGTACTTGAAGTACTCGACATGCCCGCCCTGGTAGGAGCTGATGGCAATGCCCTGCGCGTCTTCTTGCAAAGCGGCGGTGACCACTTCTTCTACGCTGCGGTTGTGACCCAGATGAATCACCTCGGCACCCATGCCCATGATGATGCGGCGCATGATGTTGATGGCGGCATCGTGCCCGTCAAACAGGCTGGCCGCGGTCACAAAGCGCACTTTGTGGGTCGGGCGGTAGTTGGCGAGGGCTTTGTAGTCGGCGGACAGGTCGGTCATGGGTGGTCTCCAAGTCGGTATTTGATTGACGTTTACGTAAACGTCAATTGTAGGGTCTTTGAACAATAAAAGCAAAAAAGGACGCCGAAACGTCCTTTTTACAAACCAAGTGTGAAATTAGCCACCCAGATAGGCGGCTTGCACGGCAGGGTCGTTTTGCAGCTTGTCGGCAGGACCATGAACTGAAATGCGACCATTTTCAAGCACGTAACCGTAGTCGGCTACATTCAGCGCCGCCGCTGCGAATTGCTCCACCAAAAGCATCGTCACGCCTTGGGCTTTCAGGCGCTTGATGATGTTGAAGACTTCTTCCACCAGAATCGGTGCCAAGCCCATGGATGGCTCATCCAGCAGAACCACTTCAGGGTTGAGCATGACGGCGCGTGCCATTGCCAGCATTTGCTGCTCGCCACCCGACAGCGTGCCTGCCAGCTGGGTGGTGCGCTCTTTCAACCGGGGGAACATCTCCAGCGCTTTTTGCAGGTCAGACTCGACGTCGCCTTTGGGGCGCGCATTGGTGTAGCGCACAAACGCACCCAGACGGATGTTGTCCAGCACGCTGAGCGTCGGGAAGACGCGCCGGCCTTCGGGCGAGTGCGCCAGACCCAGCTTGGCAATTTGGTGGGACTCCATTCCTGTGATGTCTTTGCCACCCAGGGTGATCTTGCCAGCAGTCGGTTTGATCATGCCAGATATGGCGCGCATGGTGGTGGTTTTGCCAGCACCGTTGGAGCCAATCAAGGTCACAACTTTGCCTTTGGGGACCTGGATGGAAATGCCATGAAGCACTTCAACCTTGCCGTAACCGGCTTCTAAGTTTTCAATGGTGAGCATAGGGGATCGTTCCTGTTGTCAATTCGATCAATCGATAAGGCATCAATGCGTCTCAACGCTGCTACCGAGGTAGGCCTCGATCACTTTGGGGTCTTTTTGCACGTCGGCAGGTTTGCCTTCCGCGATTTTTTGTCCAAAATCCAGCACGGTTACGTTGTCAGAAATACCCATCACGACATCCATATGATGCTCGATCAAAATCACGGTGATGCCATGGTCGCGAATTTTTTGGATCATGCCCATGAGTTCTGGCAAATCTGCAGGTGGCAAACCTGCAGCAGGCTCGTCCAGCAGCAGCAGGCTCGGACTCAAGCCCAGTGCGCGGGCGATTTCCAGCATGCGTTGTTTGCCGTAAGGCAGGTTGCGGGCCTGCTCTTCGCTCAGGGAGGTCAGCCCCACAAAATCCAGCAGATTGGCGGCTTGTTCACGGGCTGCCAGATTCTCTCGCTTATAGCGCGGCGTATGCAGCATCACATCCAGGATGTTGCTTTTGTAGGTGTGATGCAGACCCACCAAGACGTTGTCTGTGGCCGACATTTCACCAAACAGCTGGACGTTCTGGAAGGTGCGGGCAATACCTGACAAAGCGATGCTGGACGGTGTATGCCCGACCACGGTATTGCCGTTAAACACCACCTGACCCGCGGTAGGTTGGTAAATGCCGGTCAGCACGTTCATCATGGTGCTTTTGCCAGAGCCATTGGGTCCGATCAAACCATGGATGGTGCCCGACGCGACATGCAGATCAACTTGATTCAGCGCTTTCAGGCCGCCAAACTGCATCAAAATCTGCTTGGCTTCCAGCAAAAAACCAGAACTGGTTTTGGTGCTTGCTGAAAATCCCAGACCACGACCGGCCGTGCCTGCCGTTTTCGTGATGGGTGCTGCCGTTGTCTTGAAAAAACGACCAAAGGTATCTCGGAAAAACCCGACAATGCCGTCCTGCAGGTAGTACACCACGAACAGGGTCAACAAACCAAAGATGGTCAAGCGCCAGTCGGTGATGTTCTCTAGCCGGTAAGAGAAAACAGCCATCGCCACAGTGGCAACGACCGGTACGGCCAGATCACGCACGGTCTTAACTTTGCGGGTGATGTTGTAAGCGGCCATCACCACCACGGCAACCGCCAACACGGTGGCGATAATTCGAAATAGCTGGATGTCAGACAGCAAGCTGGGCAACATCACCACGATGACAGCGCCGATGAGCGCCCCCGAACGCGTTTTGCGGCCGCCCATGATGACGGCCAGCAGGAATAAGATGGTCAGTTCAAAGTTGTAGGTGTTCGGGGAAATGTATTCTTCAGAATAGGTATACAGCGCACCGGCCAAACCTGCAAAAGCGGCGCTGATGACGAAGGCATAGACTTTGTAGCGATATACCGACACACCCATACAGTCACAGGCGACCGGGCTGTCACGCAAAGCCTCGAAAGCACGACCCAAGTGAGATTTCAAAATGCGGTGGACGAAGAATAACGCCAGTGCCATAAAGACCAGTACCACATAGTAGTACTCCACTTCGTTGAGCTTGTGCCCAAACATCAGCGGTTTGGGGACTTTGATACCAATCGGGCCTTCGGTCAAAAAGGTCATTTCGTTGATCAGAATCTGGATGATCGTGCCGAAAGCCAGGGTCACCATCGCCAAATACGGCCCGGTCACACGCAAAGCCGGCAAGGCGAGCACCGCACCAAACGCCGCCGTGACGCCAATGGCTGCGGGTACGGCCAAAAAGAACGGCACGCCCAGTTTGAAAAACAAGGCGCCAGCCGTGTAAGAGCCGACACCAAACAAGCCCGCATGCCCCAGCGACACCTGGCCGGTGTAGCCCACCACAATGTCAAGGCCGAACAGCAGGATAGCGTAGATCAGGATGGTTTCTACCAGATGAATGTAATACGGGTTGGGCACCAGCACAGGGAAAATGGCCAAGCCGGCGAGGCATACCGCGGCCAAGAATAAAGATTTTTGAATTTTCATAATGAGGTTCAGAGCGCTAAAGGGCTGCGTTTGCTTAAACTTTTTTGATGGCCATTTTGCCAAACAGACCGGCGGGCTTCACCGCAAGCACCAGCAGGAGCAGCACCAGACCGGGCACATCTTTATAGCCCGTTGAGAGGTAAAAGCCGGTGGTCGTTTCGGCAATACCCAAAATCAGGCCACCCACAATGATGCCCATGCCGGAGTTGAGGCCGCCAATGATGGCCACAGCAAACGCTTTCAGACCCAGCACCGCGCCCATGGTCGCGCCCGTCAACGTGAGTGGCGCGACCAAAACGCCCGCGACAGCAGCGGTGACGGATGAGAGCGCGTAGGAGAAGGTGATGACGGCACTGGTGTTGATGCCCATGAGCGAGGCCGCGTCGCGGTCGTTTGATGTTGCGACCACGGCTTTGCCGTAGATGGATTTGCGGTTGAACAACTCCACAGCAGCCATCATGGCCAACGCGCCGACGACAACCACAATCTCCATGGGCAAAATATTGGCGCCAAAGAGCTTGATAGGCGCTTCCGACAAGGGGGAAGGAAATTTCAGATCGTCTTTACCCCAGATATTTTCAGCGACGTTTTTGAAAATGATGGCCAGCGCAATCGTGGACATGATCCAGCCGAATTCACTCTTGATCTTGATGGCGGGGCGGACGCCAATCCACTCCACAAATGCGCCTTGCAAAGCACCAAACATTATGACAATTGGAATCATCAGCCAATAATTCATATAAGGGCCACCGTGGATATTGCCCACCACGGACAATCCCACCAAAGCGCCCAGCATCAATGACTCGCCTTGGCCAAAATTCAAAGTACCCGAGGTCGCGAAAGTCAACTGATAACCAAATGCGATCACGCCGTAGATCATGCCCAACGCGATGCCGCTATAGATAAGTTGTAAAAAAATTTCCACGATGTTCCCCTGGTCAATAAATAAAGCGAATGGGAGCGTCCATGCTCCCTGATTTCAACGTCCACACCAACAACAGCAATCAATGATAAAAAAGCCGGACTGCCCGGCTTTTTTAGTCATTCAAGCGCAAAAAACGACTTACTTTTTAACGGCTTTGGTACGGACTTCGCCGCCCTTTTTCTTGTCTTCGTCATAGGCGTAAAACACGCGGCCGTCTTGAACCTTGCCAATCACCGCCATGTTTTGGGTGATAGCTTCATGGTCTGCTTTGGAGAACGGCTTGTTGTACGTCGTCACGACGCCTTCAATCGGCGCTTTCAGGTCTTCCAATGCGGCCAGAATCTTCGGGCCCTCGGTTGACTGGGCTTGCGCCATGGCGGCGGCCAACAAGTAAATCGAGTCATAACCCTGTGCAGCAGACACAGGTGAAGGGATACGGTCCACTTTGTAAGCTTTTTGGTAGGCGGTGATGAAGCTGGCGCGCTTGGGCGTGTTGGCTTCCTGGATGAAAGTTTGCGGCATCAAAGCACCATCGGCGTTTTTGCCCGCATTGTCGATGAAGTTGCCCATCGACAAGGTCCATGAACCCATCATCGGTACTTTCCAGCCCAGTTTGATCATGCCATTGGCAATTTGTGCCAACTCAGGGCCAATGCCGTAGGTGATGATCACTTGCGCACCCGCCTCTTTGGCTTTGAGCAGCTGTGGTGTCATGTCCACGTCTTTGATGTTGTATTTCTCAATGGCTACAGCGGTAATACCTTTGGCCTTGAGCGCTTTTTCCAAGTCTTCACGGCCGAGTTGGCCGTAATTGGTGGCGTCCGCCAAAATGGCGACCTTGTCGTATTTGCGGCGTGTAACAACTTCTTCCACAATCATGGCGGACTGGATGCTGTCATTGGCTGAATTACGGAAGATGTAATTTTCAGGCTGGTCAGCAAACTGTTTGGTGATGGTGGTGGCGGTGGCCACGTTGTTCATGACCGGGATTTTGGCTTCCTGGTAGAAGCGCTGTGACGCCAAGGCGACACCTGAGTTGATGTAACCCACGGTTGCGACGACTTTTTCTTTGTTGATCAACTCTTGCGCGATTTGCACGCCACGCTCGTTCTTGGCTTCATCGTCGCGCTCGATCATCTCGATTTTGCGACCCATGACGCCACCTTTGGCGTTGATTTCGGTCACAGCCAATTTGGCACCGTCACGCATGGACACACCCATCGGGCTGGAGCCGCCAGTCAACGGGCCTTGCAGGCCAATTTTGATGGTGTCGGCTGCATAGCCGAGCGTTGCTGAGGCGAGGGTGATGGCACTGAGGGCAAGTTGTCGTACGATTTTCACAATAGTCTCCAAAATAATGATAATTGCTGGAATTGCACGAATTGCATCAGCACACTTATTTTAAGGGTCAATTTGCAACCGGTAATCAGTGTTAACCACAATAGTTAGCATACAAACAATAAAATTTTGTAATGACTAAACTGCAGAAATTTGGATCAATCAGCAAAATACCCTGCGCTGACGTTTAAATGGGGGCTTCTTAATGCCGTATTAAAAATTGCAAAAAATAACACTTTCAGGTGTTAAATAATAATATACTCCCCACAGTATAAACGCATTCAATTTTTACCATGGCATACCTCACAGATACCGCAAAAAAGAAAACCCTGCGTGCGCGACTGGCCCGCGTTGAAGGGCAATTGCGCGGCGTGCAGCGCCAGATTGAAGAAGAACAAAGCTGCGAACACATCGCCCAGCAGCTGTCGGCAGCCCGCAAAGCGCTGGACAAAACTTTCTTCACCATGGTGGGCTGCATGATCGAGCAGGGCGACCTGCCCGCTGAAGACGTGGCCAGGATGCTGGCTAAATTTGCCTGAACTATGTGAGCTGCCCCTGTTGCATTGTTGATTTTGAGGATATTGATATGAACCCCATCCAGCTTTTTGATATCGATTCCAGTACCTACACCTATGTGCTGTTTGACGACAGCGCGACCGAACACCCACGCCCCGCACTCATCATCGACCCGGTCGACCACCAACTGGAACGCGATCTGGGTGTCCTGCGCCATTACGGGCTCAAGCTCGTCTGGGCGGTCGAAACCCATGCCCATGCCGACCACATCACCAGCGCCGGCCTGCTGGCCGAGCACACCGGTGCCAAAACCGCCGCCCCCGACGCCTGCGGCATCCCCACCGCCAGCCGGCAGCTGGCCAATGGCGACGTGCTGAGCTTTGGCAGCCAGCACCTGAGCGCCTTGCACACCCCCGGTCACACCGCAGGCAGCATGAGCTTTGTCTGGAAAAACGCCTCGGCAACCCATGTCTTCACTGGTGATACTCTGTTGATAGGTGGCTGTGGACGCACCGATTTTCAGTCCGGCAGCGCCGCGCAGCTGTACCACAGCATCACCCAGGTGCTGTTTGCCCTGCCCGACAACAGCATTGTCTGGCCGGGGCATGACTACAAGGGCCAAACCCAATCCAGCATCGGACTGGAAAAAACCAACAATGCCCGCGTCGCTGGTCGCAGTCTGGACGAATTTGTCGCGTTGATGGCGGGGCTGAACCTGCCCCCACCGCGCCGCATCGCCGAAGCCGTGCCCGCCAACCAGCGTTCCGGTCTGGGCGGTGGTGTCCGCCATGATGCGGGCGATGCTTCGACGTCCATGCGTGTGATGGAAGCACCCCGCGGTGACCAGGTCCAGCCAGCCACGGGTTATGCGGGTGACGTCTCGCCCGAGCTGGCCTGCCAGTGGTGGCAGGCGGGCGAGGCGGTGTTGGTGGATATTCGGTCCGACGCCGAGCGCGACTGGGTCGGCTTCATCCCCGACGCCGTGCCGCTGGCCTGGAAGCAGTGGCCCGGCATGGTGATGAACGCGCAGTTTGACGCGGCCATCCAGGCGGCGGTGCCTGCTGGTAAAAAAGCCGTGCTGCTGTGCCGCAGCGGCGTGCGCTCCATCGCCGCAGCCAAACGCGCCACCGAGCTGGGGCTGCAGGCCTACAACATCCTGGAGGGTTTTGAAGGCGATCCAGACGCCCAGGCGCACCGGGGGCACGCCGGCGGCTGGCGCTTTCGCGGTTTGCCGTGGCGGCAGTGCTGAATCAAGGCCTGGTGTTTTCAATTCCCCATAAAAAAACGCTGCGTTTGAACAACACAGCGTTTTTAAATTTGATAGCTATGATTTAAATAGCATCTTAGGCAATAAATACGCCGGCTATAGCCGTAATAAGACCAAATTTGAAGCCTAAACGGATGTTTTTAGCTTACAGCGCAGGAATACGCAGCTTTTGACCTGGGTAGATCTTGTCCGGGTGGCTCAGCATCGGCTTGTTGGCTTCAAAAATAACCATGTACTTGCCGGCATTGCCGTAGTACTCTTTGGCGATGGCCGACAGCGTGTCGCCGCGCACCACGTCGTGGAATTGTGATTCGCCAGCAGAATCGGACACGGCGAGCAAATTTTCCACTTTGGACACACCACCCACGTTACCGCAACACAAAGTTGCTTTTTCGCTGGCTTCCTGTGACGGTGCCGTGCCTTGGATGTTGACCGTGCCGGTCGCACCATCAAACGCGACGTACAAACCTTCAATGCCCAAATTTTGCGTTTCGATATAGGCTGCAATGCTTTTGGCGGCGGCGGCATTGAGATCGTCCAGATGCGCTTTGGCGGTTGAGTCGGTGGCGGCTTTGGCCGCTGCATCTTCAACTTCTTTGTGACCAAACAATTTTTCGCCGGCTTCTTTGATAAAACTGAACATACCCATGAGAAAACTCCTTGATTAAGGTGGTTGAGTTAAGAAAAAATTGAACGATTTATACCGAACTGAAAGATAACTGTACAGGCAAAGCCGTGTCAAGACGATGACGAAACATGACAAAACTCAAGCAAAACGCGCGCATTTTGTAAATATGTGTTCCAAGTGTGCGGTTAGTCACGTTTGGAAAACGGGTTTTGAGGGCTAGAATCGCGCAAAACAGCTTTCACACACCATTTATGAGCTTTCTCGCACTCGACGTTGGCAACACGCGCCTCAAGTGGGCGTTGTACGATGCCCCTCAACCGGGTGCCACCCTCATGGCGCATGGCGCGGAGTTTCTGGAAAACATCGACAACTTGGCTGAAGGCTCTTGGAGCACCCTGCCCGAGCCTACCAAGATTTTGGGCTGCATCGTTGCCGGCGACGCCATCCGTCGCCGCGTTTCCGCACAGCTGGAGCTGTGGGACACCACCCCGCAATGGGTGGTTTCCAGCGCCGCCGAAGCCGGTTTGACCAATGGCTACGACCACCCCACCCGCTTGGGCGCAGACCGCTGGGTGGCGATGATAGGCGCACGCCATCGCATGCTGGCACGCGGCGAGCATCGTCCGCTGGTGGTGGTCATGGTTGGCACGGCGGTGACGGTCGAGGCGATAGACAGGGAAGGCAAATTTATGGGCGGCATCATTATTCCTGGTCACGGCATCATGCTGCGGGCTTTGGAATCCGGCACGGCAGGGCTGCACGTGCCAACGGGCGATGTGGTTGATTTCCCCACCAATACCAGCGATGCGCTCACCAGCGGCGGCACCTTCGCCATCGCCGGGGCGGTCGAACGCATGATCCAGCACGTGCGTCAGCACTGCGGCGCCGAGCCGGTGTGCATCATGACCGGCGGGGCCGGCTGGAAAATGGCACCAAGCATGAGCGTGCCATTTGAACTGGTTGACAGCCTGATTTTTGATGGCTTGCTGGAGATTGCCAAGTCGCGCTTTGCGAGCTATGCCAACTTTTCTAAATAGGTCGCATTCCTGGCTACATCACCCGTGCTCTGACGCTTTTGCCTTTGACCCGGCCATTGTTCAGCTTCAGCATCGCCTCTTTGGCGATCTCGCGTTTAACAGCGACAAAGGTTGAAAACTCGGTCACGCTGATTTTGCCAATCTGCTCGCGGGTAAAGGCCGCGCCACCTTCGTCGCTGGCTGCACTTGTAAGCGCACCCAACACATCACCGGGGCGGATTTTCTCTTTGCGGCCACCCAAAATGTGAATCGTCGCCATCGGCGGGACCAGGCGTTCATTGCTGGCTGGTGTGAGTTCTTCCACCTTGTGCCAAACCGACGCGCGGTGCTGGTATTGCTCGATTTTGCCGACAAAACCCATCTCGTCCATACTGGCCAGATTCAGCGCCAGGCCCGACTCGCCGGCGCGGCCGGTGCGGCCGATGCGGTGGATGTGGATTTCGGCGTCGGGCGTCACATCGACATTGATGACCGCTTCCAGCTGGTCGATATCGAGGCCGCGCGAAGCCACGTCCGTCGCCACCAGCACTGAACAGCTGCGGTTGGCAAACTGCACCAGCACCTGGTCGCGCTCACGCTGTTCAAGCTCGCCATACAGCGCCAGCGCGCTGAAACCCTGTGCCTGCAGCAACGCCACCAGCTCGCGGCATTGGTTTTTGGTGTTGCAAAACGCCAGCGTGCTGATGGGGCGAAAGTGGTTCAACAGCAGCGCCACGGTGGGCAGGCGGTCGGCCCGCGTCACTTGGTAAAAACGCTGCTCTATCAGGTTTTCAGCGTGTTGCGATTCGACCTTGATGATCTGCGGGTCGCGCATGAACTTGTTGGCGATGCCGGCAATCCCCTCGGGGTAGGTGGCGGAGAACAGCAGGGTTTGGCGCTCTTTCGGGCACTGTTTCACCACGGTTACAATGTCGTCCAAAAAGCCCATGTCCAGCATGCGGTCGGCTTCGTCCAGCACCAGCGTGTTAAGGGCTTCCAGTGATAGGTACTCGCGTTCCAAATGATCCATCACCCGCCCCGGTGTACCCACCACGATGTGCGCGCCGTGTTCCAAGCTGGCCCGCTGTCCGCGCAGCGGCACACCACCGCACAGGGTCACGATTTTGATGTTTTCCTCAGCCCGTGCCAAGCGGCGCAGCTCGGTCGTCACCTGATCGGCCAGTTCGCGCGTCGGGCACAGCACCAAGGCTTGCACCGCAAAACGGCGAGGGTTCAGGTTCGCCAGCAGTGCCAAGGCAAAGGCGGCGGTTTTGCCACTGCCGGTTTTGGCCTGGGCGATCAAATCTTTGCCCAACAGGGCGATGGGCAAACTGGCCGCCTGAATAGCCGTCATCTCGCTGTAACCGAGTTTCTCCAGGTTGGCCAGCGTGGCGGGGTTCAGGGGCAGGGTGGCGAAACTGTTCGCATTTGTAATAGAAGTCATCACCCCATTATCGTGATTTACCCAAAGACATAGGGAAAACGCGTAGAGACACGCGCTTAGAGAGTTAAACTCAAGCCACTATGGAAGCACTTTACATCTCTATTGGCGTGGTCGCCCTGGCTGAAATGGGCGACAAAACCCAGCTTCTGGCCTTCATCCTCGCGGCCCGTTTCAAAAAACCCGTCCCCATCATCCTCGGCATTTTGTGTGCCACGCTGGTCAACCACGGCCTGGCCGGTGCGTTGGGTGCCTGGATCACCTCGGTCATCAGCCCCGACACCATGCGCTGGGTGCTGGGCTTGTCCTTCATCGGCATGGCGATCTGGACACTGATTCCCGACAAAATCGAAGAAGAGGAAACCCAGGCTGCTCAAAAATTGGGCGTTTTTGGCGCCACCTTGGTCACTTTCTTTCTGGCTGAAATGGGCGATAAAACCCAAATCGCCACGGTGGCGTTGGCCGCCCATTACGGTGCGCCGCTGCTGGTCGTCATCGGTACCACGCTGGGGATGCTGATTGCGGACGTACCCGCCGTGTTTGTCGGCAACAAATTTGCCGCGAAAATCCCGATGAAGCTGGTCCACAGCATCGCCGCCGGTATTTTTGCGGTGATGGGGCTGTTGACGCTGCTGAAGGTGGAGAAGCTGTTCCAATGATTCAGCTGAATTGCGCTATAAATAAAGTAGCTAATTAGGCAGTAAATACGCCGGCTAGAGGTGTATTAGGTAGGGTAAAAACCAGCTTTCATGAAGGCATTTCAGGATGCTTTTTTCCGTGATTGCCAAACCAACCCAAGCAAAGCGATGGCGCTAAACACCGCACCCGCATAAAACGTGTAAGCCGCACCAAATCGATCCCACAATAAACCCGCCGTGACACTGGCGATCAGCAAAGCGATGCCGCTGACGAGGTTAAAAACGCCAAAGGCAGTGCCCCGTAAATCAGCGGGTGCCGCATTGGCCACCATGGTTGCCAATAAGCCCTGCGTGATACCCATGTGAATACCCCACAAAGCGACACCGCCCAAGACGACGCTCCAATGGTTGCTGCTGGCCAGTACCAGATCAGCAACAATCAATACAAGTAAACCTACAACCAATAACTTGGAGTGGTTCATCCGGTCAGACAGTTTGCCAAAAGGATAGGCTGACAGGGCATAAATCACATTCATGGCCACCATGACCAATGGGACCAACGCTAGCGCAATACCACCTTGCTGCGCGCGCAGCACCAAAAAAGCTTCGCTAAAGCGCGCCAAGGTAAATACAGCACCTATGCCTACAACCCACCAATACGGCGCGCTAAGTCGTTTGAGGTTGGCTTGACTAACGGGATTAACGCCTTTGCCGGACTTTTGGTGCTCTGGCTCTTTCAAGCCGAACAACAGCAAGCCCACGGCCATAAAGCCTGGAATCGCAGCAACCCAGAACACAGCACGAAAGTCGTTTGCCCACAACAGCATCAAGCCGACGGCCAACAGGGGCCCTAAAAATGCACCCACCGTGTCCAGAGATTGACGCAAGCCAAACGCGGCACCCCGAATTTCAGGCGGTGCAATATCTGCGACCAAAGCGTCGCGCGGCGCACCCCGAACACCTTTACCGACGCGATCTAACAACCGCGCTGTGAGCAAAATCCCAGTCGTCGGCGCTAATGCAAACAGGGGTTTGCTGACTGCACCTAAAGCGTACCCAAAAACTGCAAGACCTTTGCGTTTACCCAAATAGTCACTCAAGCTGCCAGAAAACACCTTGACGATCAAAGCCGTTGATTCCGCCAACCCTTCGATCAAACCAACAGTCAAAGCACTCGCACCCAGCACGGTAACCATAAACAAGGGAAGCAGGCTGTGAATCATCTCGGATGAAATGTCCATCAACATGCTGACAAAACCAAGCACCCAGATACCGCGAGGAATTTTCGTTAAAGTGCTATTTAGGTTTGTCATGTGAAGTTGGCTCCCATCCAATATACACAATTAATCTTAATTGAAATAAGCCAAGCGCGCCGTGCTCCCCGCCGACTGCCTGCTCATCCCCGTAGGCGGCATCACCCCCAGCAACATGCCACCTACCTGCAAGCCGCGCCAGCGGTTTTGGGATGGGGTCGGGGTTGTATACAGCAGGCAAGACGATATCTGCTATACGGCAATCCGCTCTTGAATTAATAGCTGCTTAGGCAATGAATACGCCGGCTAGTGGCTTGTTTGAGGGATGAAAATTGGGTTTTAAGTGAAATTTTAGTTTTTCACTGTATTTTCGTAAAAATATGTCGTTTTAGGTGCTATTTATGGCTCTAGCCGGCGTACTTGTTTCCTAAGTAGCTATGAAAATAATAGTGAATTCGATGCGATATAGTGTATGCTGAATTTTATTTCAAGCAAACAATCTAGCAACCGAGTTGAATTACATGCCTATTTGCCGCTTATGCAACAAGGAACGCGAACTAAGAGAGTCGCATATTGTTCCCAAATTCATGTACGCCGAACTTAAAAACAACAATCGCCAAATATTGGCCATTAATGGCAGTGGAAAACGAGGAAGGACATTGGTGCAAGACGGCGCTAAGGAACACCTCTTTTGCGAAGACTGCGAGCAACACTTCAATAAGCATTTTGAAACACCATTCAGAAAATACTGGATTGAAACCCCACCGCTGCCTGATCCATGGAACGACGATAACCCACGTTGGATAGCTACTGATTACAAGCCGTTTAAGCTGTTCCACCTTAGTATCTTGTTTCGCGCCAGTGTAAGCACACTACCAATTTTTAATCCAATCAACCTTGGACCGCACGAAGAAAAAATTCGGCTACTCTTGCTTAACTGTGATCCAGGTGAATATTGTGAATACCCGATTGCAGGTTATGCCGTAGTTCATCACACAACAAGGCAACTTGTAAAAATGATCTCTCAACCGCAAGTGTTTAGGGTTGGCGGAAAACAGTGCTACAGCATTATGTATGGCGGCGTCGAGTGGTGGATGTGTGTGGCCTCAGATCGAAATTATGAATTTGAAAAATTTGCGTTGCAGAATGATGGACGATTGTGCCTATCAGTATTCCCTTGGAATGAAGTTGCAGCAGTGCAGAAGGCGAGCAGGACACTCAAAAATGCAGGCACCTGAAGGTTGCTTTTCCGTTTGTAGTTCTGCCTTGGCATTTCTATTTTGGTTTAATAGAGCCAAGATATCCCAAACAGCAGCTTTAGAGAAATACAAGTAAAAAATCAAACTTTAGCCGGCGTATTTATTGTCTAAGCAGCTATGAAATTATTAGTAACTTGTAGGCTATAGTTAAACAAACAAATTCATTTACATAACTGACTTGGGCAAATCATGACTGACTATAAGGAAAGTTTTGAGAGCTACGCCTCTGATTACTTGCTAAAGAAACGTGCACTCGGGGATGAATTGGACGAGGCAGCGCACAGGGCGATTGAGGAGATATTGGCGGAGCGAGGTGAAAGCCTACCACCTCGCCCATCTAAACCGGTCATGGTTAATGCCGGCGTGAAATCCAGTGGGATTTTTAAGATGACGTCGCTCCTTCTCCTCGTCTTGGTGAGTATGGTTTTGAGCAAGATGATCGCGCTCACGTGGGTTGGCTTACTGGTTATGGCTGCTGTCGTTATCTATATTGTTTTCGACTGGTTTCGAAAACGCTCACTGACACCAGAGCAGCGAGAGGCCGAAAATACTCAGAAGCAAGCAGATGACGAAGGGTTAAATGAGCTGATGCTGGCGTCAGCAGATGGGAACATGCAACGTGTCCAAGATTTGCTGAACTATGGAGTAGATATAAATGCCACAAGCTTGTCCCGTAGCACGGCTCTGATGTATGCAGTTCGTAACAATCATTTGGATGTTGCAAAGGTACTGATTGATGCCGGCGCCGACATCAATGCGAAGTCAGACAAAAAATCGACTGCGCTCTCGATTGCTCATAAGTTTGGCCATTCAGAGATGGTCGCTTATCTCAAACAAAAACAAGCAATGTAGTGGAAGTCACATTTAAAGCCTAATTAGCTATGAAAATAATAGCGTTTAACGGCCATTATTTTCAATTTTTATCACTCAACGAAGCTTAAACACTCGTCATCGCCACCGTCTTCGTATTCAAATACGAATCCAGCGCTTCTGGCCCGCCTTCGCTGCCATAGCCCGAATCCTTCACCCCACCAAACGGCAGCTCAGCCCACGGCATGGCGGGTTGGTTGATCCAGAGCATGCCGGTTTGTACTTGGCTGCTGAGTTGATGTGCGTTTTTGATGCTGCTGGTGAAGGCGTAGGCGGAGAGTCCGAAGGGGAGGCGGTTCGCCTCGGCGATGGCTTCATCCAGGTTTTTGACGCTGCGCAGCGCGGCCATGGGGCCGAAGGGTTCGGTGTTGAAGACGTCGCTGTCCAGCGGGGCGTCCAAAATCAGGGTCGGGGCGAAGTAGTTGCCAGAGGTACCGATGCGCTCACCGCCGGTGGCTATTGTTGCACCGCGTTTCACGGCGTCTTCGGTCAGCTGCTGCATGGCGGTGACGCGGCGGGCGTTGGCCATGGGGCCCATGGTGCTGGCGGCGTCCAGGCCGGAGCCGACTTTCATTTTCTGGGTGTAGGCCAAAAAGCCGGCGACGAATTCTTCACGCACGGCCTCATCGACCAAAAAGCGGGTGGGGGAAATACACACCTGCCCCGCGTTGCGAAACTTGAAGGCTGCAATCATCTTGATCGCGTGCGCCACATTGGCATCTGCCGCGACGATCACCGGCGCGTGGCCGCCCAGCTCCATGGTGGCGCGTTTCATGTGTTTGCCTGCCAGGGCGGCGAGTTGTTTGCCCACGGGTGTGGAGCCGGTGAAGGTGATTTTGCGGATGGTGGGGTGCGGGATCAGGTAGTTGCTGATCTCTGCCGGGTCGCCGTAGACCAGGCCGATCACACCAGCCGGCACGCCCGCGTCGATGAAGGCGCGGATCAGTTCGGCCGGTGACGCAGGGGTTTCTTCCGGTGCTTTGATGATGATGGAGCAGCCTGTCGCCAGCGCGGCGCTGAGTTTGCGGACGATCTGGTTGACCGGGAAGTTCCACGGCGTGAAGGCGGCGACCGGGCCGACCGGCTCTTTCAGCACCATTTGCTGCACATTGGGCATGCGCGGCGGCACAATGCGGCCGTAAACGCGGCGGCCTTCTTCGGCAAACCACTCGATGATGTCGGCCGACATGCCCAGCTCGCCTTTGGCCTCGGCCAGCGGTTTACCCTGTTCTTGCGTCATCAGCAGGGCGATGTCGCCAGCGCGTTCACGCAGCAATGCGGCGGCGGCGCGCATGATCTCGCTGCGTTTGATAGCGGGGGTGTTTTTCCAGATCTCAAAACCCTTGGCGGTGGCGGCCAAGGCGTCGTCCAAATCCGCAATCGTCGCGTGCGCCACGCTGCCAATCACCTCGCCGGTGGCCGGGTTGTGTACGGGAATGACGGCCCCGCCTTTGGCGGCGCGCCATTCGTTGTTGATCATGAGCTGGACGTGGGGGTAGGCGGTGGTGGTCATAGTCAAGATAAAAGTATTGATAATAAAGGTCTATGTTACGACCAATTTGAGACTTATTTCATCATGCTTACGATTTCCACACAGTTCGATTCCGGTGCGATTGACGTCGTCAGCCTCGCCGACCCGCAGGACATCCAGCTCAAGATCCGACCGGATCAAGGTGCGGGCGGCGCAGCCGAATTTGCCCAGTGGTTTCACTTTCGGCTGCAAGGCGCGGCGGGCGTGTCTGTGAAGCTGCGGTTTTTGAACGCCGGCAGCTGTGCCTACCCCAAAGGCTGGGAGGGCTACCGCGTGGTCGCCAGCTACGACCGCCAGCTGTGGTTCCGCATCGACACGGCGTTTGACGGCCAGGTGATGACGGCGAATCTCACGCCGGACACAAATAGCATCTACTTCGCCTACTTTGAGCCGTATTCCTACGAGCGGCACCTCGATTTGCTGGGTTCAGCCGCCGAATCTGAGCATGTGCAAAGCGAGTTTCTGGGCCACACCGTCGATGGCCGCGACATGAATGTGCTGCACATCACAGATGCCTCATCCCCCGTGGCGCAGAAAAAAAACATCTGGCTCATCGCCCGCCAGCACCCGGGGGAGACCATGGCTGAGTGGTTTGTGGAGGGCTTTTTGGAGCGTCTGCTGGATGTGGACGACCCGGTCAGCCGCGTGTTGCTGGCCAAATGCGTCTTTCACTTCGTGCCCAATATGAACCCGGACGGTTCTGTGCGCGGCAACCTGCGCACCAACGCAGCGGGAGCGAATCTAAACCGCGAATGGCAAACGCCTACCCTGGAACGGTCACCAGAGGTGTTTTTAGTCCGCCAAAAAATGCTGGAAGTGGGCGTAGATTTTTGCCTGGACGCCCACGGCGACGAAGGTTTGCCCTACAACTTTGTCGCCGGCTCAGAAGGCAACCCCGGCTACACAGACCAGATCGAAGCGCTGGAAAACGCCTTCAAAGCAGTCTGGTTGGCCACCAGCCCAGACTTTCAAACCGAGCAAGGCTACGGCAAAACCGCCAAAGGCACCGCCAACCAAACCATGGCGACGAATTGGATCGCACAACAGTTCGGTTGCCTCGCTTTTACCATCGAGATGCCGTTCAAGGACAATGCCAACTTGCCCGATGCGGGTGTGGGCTGGAGCGGTGAGCGCTCAAAGAAGCTAGGCGCGGGCGTATTACAGCCACTACTGGCAATAACCGACCAGCTAAACACAGCACGCAAGTAGAGCCTAGCCAGACTCAAACCCTCAAATGAAGGCCCCCTCTTTCGCCGTGGGGCCCCAGCATGTCTTTCACCTATGTGTGCTGGCGAACAGATATACCCTCGCCTTCCACATAATCTTACCTGCACGTCGCAGTTGCGGCGTGATGACTCACACCAAGGAGGTTTTATGAAAAAGTACTTAGTCGCACTGCTATGTCTATTCACGGTGGCACTGACACTGCCGCTACAAGCCGCTACGAAAAACGAGAAGAGTCTATACGAACGGCTGGGCGGCGTCTTCGCCATCGCGGCAGTTGTTGACCATTTCAGCGATGCCGTGGTGCAGAACCCGATCGTGGGAAAGACTTCGCAAAACCCAGCCCTCAGGGAATGGCACACGAAGAGTCTGGACAGGTTGCCGGGCCTCAAATTCGAGCGAACCCTGTGGGTCTGCGAGGTCACGGGCGGGCCTTTCAAATACTCAGCCACAAAGCCGGGTAAAACCCATTTGGGCCTAGAGAACGCGCATCGTAACCTGAAGATCTCGCCGGAAGAATTCGATGAGGTCGCGGCCGAGCTCGGGCGCAGCCTTGACTTCGCCAAAGTGCCTGCGCGTGAGAAGGGAGAAGTCCTTGCAGCCTTCGCTGCGCATAAGAAAGAGGTAACGGCCGGCTACAAGACGAAGTGATTCTGGCTGACTTGCGTTTTAGCCGACTATTGATCGCCCGGTGGGGCGACATAGGGCCGGGGCGTAAGTGGACCGTGAAGCAATATAGCCGGCGTATTTATTGCTTAAGATGCTATTATTAAAATAGCAAATCTAGCGATAATAAGACGCCACATAGTCCTCAAAACTCACTTTGTCTGAAGCTTCCAAAGCTTTCTGATCAGCCAGAGAATCCACCACGCTGGCCTCAAACCGCGCAGTCGCTGCCACATCCAGCGGTTCGGCTAGCAAATTGGCGTGGTGCTGTTCTGCCATCTGCTTGGCGTATTTGAAGTAGCCGCCAGCTTCACGCGCTGCAGCCAAGACTTGCGCTGAGGGCGTCAAATCAGGGTTGTCAATGCGTTGGCGCAGGATCGTCATGGTTGTCGCATAGTTGTTGTCACCATAGGCGGCGTCCAGCATCTCGGCAAACGGGGCCATGTCGTCAAACAAGGCATGCGCAATCGGGCGGAAGGGCTGTTCGCGGTTGTGTACCAGTAAATGCAAATCAGGCTGGCGGCCCCGGTTGACGATGCGGCGCTTGTTTTCGTCGTTCTCCGCCTGTTCGCGGCTGGTGATGGGCGGGCTGTCGCGGAACAGGCACATCATCAAGAGCACGTCGGCAAAGGTGCTTTGCTCGGGCGTGATGCCAATATCGACCATCGGGTTCAAGTCAAACAAGCGTACTTCAACGTATTCCACACCATAGGTTTGCAGTGCTTTGGCCGGGCGTTCGCCGTGCTTGCCGATGCGTTTGGGGCGGATGCCGGCGTAGAACTCGTTTTCGACCTGCAGCAAGTTGGCGCTGAGCTGCTGCCAGTGGCCGTCTTCCTTGCTTTTAACGCCCATTTCTTCATAGAACGGGTCGGGCGTGCGGATGGCGGACTCCAGCGCGCTGGTGTATTCCAGCAGCGAGTTGAAGCTGACGTGCAGCTTGTCCTGCGCGTTGTTTTGGTAGCCCAGGTCGCTCATGCGCAGGCTGGTGGCGTAGGGGCCATACAGTGTGCCTGGGGTATCTGGCTTGAGCTGTTCCAGGTCCGACTTGCGGCCCTGCAAAAACGACTCGCATACCGCCGGTGATGCGCCAAACAGGTAGGGAATCAGCCAGCCGTAGCGTAAAAAGTTGCGGATCAGGCCAAAGTAGCGCTCGGAGATGAAATCCTGCAAACTGAGTTTTGATTTGCAGCACGTGTGCAACGCCTCCCAAAACGCTTGCGGCAGCGACCAGTTGTAGTGCGCGCCGGCGATGGTTTGCATGTGCCTGCCATAGCGCAGGCCCAAGCCTTCACGGTACACAACCTTCATTTTGGCGCTGTTGGACGTGCCGTAATTGGCCAGCGGAATGTCCGTGTCCTCGCCCAAAATGCAGGGCATGGAACCGGCCCACATCACCTCGTCTTTGAGCTGTGCCGCGCTGAAACGGTGGATCTCACGCAAAAATTGCAGCGGAAACGCCGGGTCGGCCGACGGTGGAGTGATGAATTCGAGCAGCGCTTCGGAGTAATCGGTGGTGATCCACGGATGCGTCAATTTAGATCCGAGCAGGGCTGGATGCGGTGTGAGCGCTAACTTGCCATGGGCATCTACCCGCAAACATTCCCGTTCATAGCCGCGCTGGATGCCGCGCAAGAGTTTTGAGAGTTCAGCCGCCTGTTGGGCGCTGGAAAATTGGCTCACTTCGCCACAACAGGTAAATTTCAGCATCGCAGAATCGTCCGTTATCTAAATGGTTGGCCGCTTGTTTGTCAATTATTTGCCAATTACTTGCCATTCACGCCAAGCAGCTCAACTTCAAAATGCAGCGTCGCATTCGGAGGAATCACGCCGCCCGCGCCGCGTTCACCGTAGGCAATGCCCGGCGGGCAGGTCAGTTTGGCTTTGCCGCCGACCTTCATGCGCTGCACGCCCTCGGTCCAGCAGGGGATGACGCGGTTCAATGGGAAGTCGATCGGTGCGTTGCGTGCATAGGAGCTGTCAAACTCCTTGCCGTCCGGCAGTGTGCCGCGGTAATGCACTTTGACGGTGTCGTTGGCGCTGGCCGGCTGCGCACCCGTGCCGTCTTTGAGCGAGCGGTAGACCAGACCACTGGCGGTGACGACGGCACCCGCTTCTTTGGCCGCCGCCGCTGCCACAGCAGGTTGCGCCCAAACGGAAGGCGCAGCCAGTGTTAAAGACAAAAGAGCGGCGGCGCAGAGTGTGGATTTGAGTTGAAAGGTCATGATAATCAGCCTAAAAGGAGTAAATTGAGCGAAACGCAAGCGTATCAAACGCAGAGCATACTGGTTTCGCGCAGACAAACGACCTGCTACAAACAGGGCTTTTGCGGTCAAAAACAAGCATAAAGACGATTTTAAGTGAAAAATATGGCTTTAGCCGGCGTATTTATTGCCTAAATAGCTATTATATTTATAGCATTAATTTGAAAGTAACAAGCATGCAAACCCATGATTTTGATCTGTTCGTCATCGGCGGCGGCAGTGGCGGCGTGCGGGCGGCACGCATGGCAGCACAGCGCGGGGCCAAAGTCGCCTTGGCTGAAGCGGGTGGCGTGCATGGCAGCCACGGTGACGATGGCGGTTTGACCGGCGCGGGGCTGGGCGGCACCTGTGTCAATGTGGGTTGTATCCCCAAAAAGCTCTACAGTTACGCGGCGCATTTTGCCGAGAGTTTTGAAGAATCGCATGGTTTTGGCTGGGAATATGTGACCCCCACGCTTTCCGCTGCGCGTGATGCGCTGCCCCCCGAGGGGGCTTCTTCTTCTCGGGGCGGCCCGACGAAGAAGTCCGTGCAGCTGGTCTTGAATTGGGACACCCTCAAAACCAACCGCGCCAAAGAGATCAGCCGTTTGAACGGCATCTACGGCCAGTTGTTGGCAGGTGCGGGGGTGACGGTCATCCTGAAGCGGGCCACATTGGTCGACGCGAACATGGTCGAGATGGCTGATGGCCAGCGTTTTACGGCCAAACACATTCTGATCGCCACGGGTGGCACGCCTTCCGTGCCGCACATGACGGGGCGTGAATACGTACTCACCTCCAACGAGATGTTTGACCTGCCGATTTTCCCCAAACGTCTGCTGGTGGTGGGCGGTGGCTACATCGCCTGCGAATTTGCCTCGATCTTCAACGGCTTGGGTTCAGTGGTGACTCAGTTGTACCGGGGTGAGCAGATTTTGCGCGGTTTTGACGATGATGTCCGCCATTTCATCGCCGCAGAAATGCGCAAAACCGGTGTGGATCTGCGCTTGAATGCCGGGGTGGTCGCCATCCACCGCACCGCTCTGGGGTTTGAGGTGAGTCTGGAGCAGGGTGGCACGCTGACGGTGGATGCCGTGCTGTACGCCACGGGCCGCGTGCCCCATGTGCAGGGTTTGGGGCTGGAGGCGCTTGGGGTGTGTCAAAGTGCCGATGGTGCCGTGGTGGTGAATGAACACTACCAAACCAATGTGCCCTCGGTCTACGCCGTGGGTGATGTGACCGCGCGGGTGCAGCTCACCCCTGTTGCGCTGGGCGAGGCGATGGTTTTGGTCGATCATTTGTTCGGCCCAGCCGCCGGCAAAGCCGTGCGCAGCATGAGCTACCAGTTCATCCCCACCGCCGTCTTCACCCACCCCAATATTGGCACGGTGGGTTATTCAGAAGCCGATGCGCGCAAGGCATTCGGCGCCATCACTGTCTTCAAAAGCGAATTCAAAGCGCTGAAACACACCCTGAGCGGCAGCACCGAGCGCACGTTTATGAAGCTGCTGGTCGAAACCGCCACCGACCGCGTAGTCGGCCTGCACATGGTCGGCCCCGATGCAGGTGAAATCGTCCAGGGCTTCGCCGTCGCGATGAAAGCCGGTGCCACCAAAGCCATGTTTGACGGGACCATCGGCATCCACCCCACCGCAGCCGAGGAATTTGTGACGATGCGGGAGCCGGTGAGGTAAATTCAAGCCGCAGCGCTTGTCGCACATTTGTAACCCGTCCGTAGCACAATAGACGCATGCCCCACCACCTGCCCCCCCTGCTCCCGCCGTTTATTGCCCCCGCCCAATTCACCGACGCCGCCGCGGCGATGGCGCAAGTCCAAACCATCTACAACGCGCAAATCGAGCATTTGCGCAGTGCGATGCAGCGCTTTGTGGCCAACGGTCATACCGACGACATCGAAGTCAACCCCGTGACGCTGCAAAAAATCAGGGCGTTTTACCCCTTTGTGCGGATTCACACCAGCAGCGTGTTGCGTTCGCAGCTGCCTGACTTGGCGCGTTTGAGCTTCGGATTTGTCGCCGAGCCAGGCCGCTATGAAACCACCTTGACGCGGCCAGACCTCTACGCCACCTACTATTTAGAGCAATTTCGCCTGCTGCTGCAAAACCACAAGGTCGTGCTGGAAATTGGCACCAGCACGCAGCCGATCCCGATCCACTTTTCGTTTGCCGAGCATGACCACGTGGAGGGCAGCATGGGCTTTGAGCGCCGCTCCTTGATGCGCGATGTGTTTGACCTGCCTGACCTGGCGGCGATGGACGACGGCATCGCCAACGGCACCTTTGAGCCTAAGGCGGGCGAAGCGATGCCCTTGTCGCTCTTCACCGCACCGCGCGTCGATTACTCGTTGCACCGCCTGCGCCACTACACCGGCACCGCGCCCGAGTGGTTTCAAAACTTTGTGCTGTTCACCAACTACCAGTTTTACATCGACGAGTTCGTCAAACTCGGCCA
>JAYVJL010000062.1:0-2795 GCA_043769295.1 Polaromonas sp.
GGCGGTCATTTGATTGAGATTGGCTGCTACTTACTTTGCTTAAAAGATGGGGTTGGTCTTCTTTGGCTGCCCACAGGCCTCGCCAGTCTTTGACTTCAACGACAAAAACACCGATTTCACTCACAACCAACAAGTCAATCTCTTTAGAGTATTTGTCGTTTCCTGTAGGCAACAAGATGGCGTGGGGGCAATGGAGTTCGCGGTTAGTGACGCAATGGATGTTCAAGGTTTGAAATATCGATAAAACTGCGCGATGAACAGCATCTTCGCCTTGCTTGCCTTTGCCATCGTTAAGAATCTTGTGATTCTCAGCACGAAGCGAGTCAATTTGAGCCTTTCTGGCTGCATTGGCTTCTAAGATTTCTTTGGCTTCTTGGTTATTCACGAGAATGTGACAAGCCAGCATGAAGAGGCAAAGGCCTATGGCAATGAATAAACTGTGTTGAAGATTGGCGAGTGAAAGTGTGAACATGAATGCTTCCTTTGAATAAATGGATATTCAAAGTAGCATGGGTTTTGTGTTGTGCAAATTGGGTTTTGCTCTTGCAGGCAGAGGAGGCCCAAGTAAATGGGAGCATTTGAGCAATTTTTGTTCTCTGAATGTCGGCTTTGGGCGCGTTACCCGCCGCTAGTCAATGGCAGCTTTCGGGGACTTCAGCCATCACCCTGATAACTGCTGTTCCCAGCCGACCGCTTTCGCGCTCATACTACGGCAGCTATGTACGTTTGGTGCGCAAGTGGCTTTTTGTTACTGGCTAAACGCTTAACCAATACGCAAGCGCAAAGTTTGATGCCGTGTCATAATTAATTTATGGTCAATGTTTTTACCTATGAAGTCCATTTTGATGAAGAAAGCAATAAGTGGTGGTGCGAATGTGACGCGCTACATGTTGTCACTGAAGCGCCAACCTATGAGGCGTTAGTGGCGCGCGCAAAGTTGATAACGCCGGAGATAGCTTTTGGCAATGGTGTTGAACTGATCGGTGCTCAATTGCGGTTTGAGCAGTTGATTTCTGCTTAAAAATCTGACAGAACAAGAATCTTCATAAAGAACCTTTATTTGTTTCTTTGGCTTGTCTGGTGGCATCAATGAACCGAGCCAATCGCCTTCTCAACTCAGCCTCATCGTTTGACAAAAAACCCGTCTTGTGATCCGTCACCATTAAGTTGGGAGAGAAGGGTTTGAACCAGTAAGGCCTGTCATCCAAAGCCAACCAGGGCGTCCAAGGGTCTATGTGGGTTCGCATCCATGACACACATTCCCACTTCCTCTGGTAATTAGCCAAACCATCAGGTGCGGTATCTCGCTCCAAGTAGCGGAAATCCGGTGTAACACCAACCACCCGTTGGGCAATGTCTTGGGAGAAATGCTTGCGCATTTGAGGAATACATTCCTCCTCATACTTCCAAGTCAGCCGCCATGTTGACGAAATGACAATCTCCACCCGTTGGAAGTCCCGCAGTATTGTTTCGATCAAAGGTAGACAGCGAAAGCGGACAAGGGCCAATGACTGCAAACTGGAACTTCAGTGGGCACTAAATGAGCAGTCGCTCCCCGTCGACTCTTTTCTTTTTAGCGTTGGACTGATAAAAGACAGCAGTTTGGTAGCTGATGTTTTGAAAAAAAAAGCGGTCGAAGCTCATTTTGCTAAACATCACCATTGAATTCAATTGATGGCCTTGTTGTCGTATGGTCTAGATCCAAGATCATCAATTTTTAAATATCGAAAAAATCACACACTCGTTGTAAAAGCTCCAAAAGCTTGTAGAAACATTAATTTTTGCAGCGCAACAATCAAAAGCCATGTTAACTTATGTAAGGAAACATTTCGACCGTTACTGTGCAAAAAGCATTGAACTGGTTATTACTATTTCATTACTTTGGGTTATTTTCAGTGGCGATCAGACATCCTATCTCTATCATTTCTCTTGCCTTTGTTTTGCAGGCCTTGTTACAAACCACCAGCTGGGCGCAAACGAACCCGCTTGATCCGGTCGTTGAGCTGCGTCGACAACAAGAGCGTGAATTACAGGAAAGAAAACGCCTGGAACAGACACCACAAACCAAACCAGATGCGCCTATTGCTGCAGATACTGAGCGTTTGCCGAACGGTGAAACACCCTGCCACCGCATAGAAAAAATCTTGATAGAGGGCGGAGATGGTCGCAACTGGGGTTGGTTGCTGGATAGCTTAGACGGCATCAAAGGTGACGACTCTCCCTTTAATCGTTGTTTAGGTGTTGGTAGCATAGGCATCGTACTCAAACGAGGGCAAAACGCCTTGGTGGCCAAAGGCTTGATCACCTCGCGGCTATTGGCGCAACAGCAAGACCTCAAGACAGGTCAATTGACCTTGACTTTGGTCTTAGGGCGTATTGGCGCTATCCGATTTGCCGACCCTAAAGATTCCCACGCCTCTTTGGTGAATGCCTTGCCGGCTTCTGTGGGCGATGTTTTGAATTTACGCGACATTGAGCAAGCCTTAGAAAACTTCAAGCGTGTGCCGACGGCTGAAGCTGATATCAAAATAGAACCGAGCACCAAGCCTGGCGAAAGTGACCTGGTAATCGAGTGGAAGCAAACCAAATCCGTACGTTACAGCGCCAGTCTAGACGACTCTGGCAGCGATACCACAGGTAAACGCCAAGCGAGTGCCACGGTATCGTTTGACAATCCCTTGGGCTTGAGTGATCTTTTCTACATCACTTTAAACCATGATGCGGGTGGCGGCAAAGGTTTGTCACCCAAAGGGACGCAAGGCACCACTTTGCACTATTCAGTGCCCATGGGCTAT
>JAYVJL010000063.1:0-5572 GCA_043769295.1 Polaromonas sp.
GTCGTCGTCATGCCTGGTAAAGATTGGTCCCACAACACGCGGCCTTGCATGCATTCCATGACATAAAAGGCGCGACCAATCACGGCTTCGTCTTCGCACAGGCAATACATTTTGGGCACAGGTACATCGGTTCCCTGCAAGCCGCTCATCACCGCAAATTCACGCTCAACAGCGTGGGCGGAGGGCAGCAGCTTGGCCACCGGACCGGGTTTGGCCCGCATCACGTAGCTCATGCCGGGGGTGACCAGCTTGTAGGTCGGGTTGGACTGACCGCCTTTGAACATTTCTACGCTGAGCGGTCCTTGAAAACCAGGTAGATGTTGATCGAGATAGCTGCTGAGCGCTGCCACATCAAAAAGATGCTTGTCGGAAACGGCTTTGGTGCCTACAAAATGGTCAAAATCGTTCATATCTTCATACCTAGCTTGCTTGAAATCAGTCTTCCACCACCGTGATGCGCATCAGCGCGTCGCGGTTGCGTACCACCAGGCCGCCCGGCTCGATACGAATCACTTCCTCGCGCTCCATCGCTTTGAGCTCTTGGTTCACGCGCTGGCGCGAGGCTCCCAGCAGCTGTGCCAATTCTTCCTGAGCCAGTTGCAGGCTGATGCGCATTTCCGAGCCGTCCGACAGACTCGGCACACCGTAGCTGCGCACCAAGTGCACCAGTTGTTTGGCCAGGCGCGCCCGCAGGGGCAGGGTGTTGAGGTCTTCCACCAAGCCGAACAACTGGCGAATGCGCCGCGCATGCAAGCGCAACATGGCTTCGTACAGCTCGGTGTGGATGGCTAAAATCTTCTTGAAATCGGCTTTGGCCACGCACAGGATGGTCGAATCGCCATGCGCATAGGCGTCGTGCGTGCGCCGGTCGCCGTCGAAAATCGCCACGTCGCCAAACCAGATGCCCGGCTCCACGTAGGTCAGCGTGATCTGCTTGCCCGACACCGAAGTCGAGCTCACACGCACGGCCCCCTTGGCGCAGGCGATCCACGTTTCCGGCGGCTCGCCACGCGCTGCTATCAGCTCGCCGTCTCTGTACCGTTTGACATATGCGCATCGGAGGATGTCGTGCCTGAGTGAGGGTGAAAGGGATGAGAACCAGCGACCCGAATTGATCGCCTCTCGTTCTTCAATAGTAAGGATAGGTTCGTCCATTGCTTGTCTTTTGAGTGACTGATAGTGCCCACATTGTCGCGTGTGGGACGGCGGCTTAGCCTAGGTGTTGTCGCTTGGGTGTCTAGATGTAATTTCTGATATCTTATTAAGTTTAACGTCAGCGTCTACCCATTTGCAAAGTGTATTATCCAATTGTGCGATGGTTCCATTAGTATTTCCCGTGTTTTCGTTATGAAAAACACTTTTTTGAAAGAATTTTCCATGGTAAGTAAAAAGATTACTTTTTCACAGATTTTGCTGCTGAGTGCTGCTCTCGTACTGACTGCCTGCGGCGGCGGCGGCTCTTCAAGTACTGATACTAAGAGTACACCCGCAGCGGCAGAGACACTTTCAGGTACATCAACGCCTTCTGGGACTTCAACTGCATCGTCGACACCTTCTCCAACGCCAACAGTTCTGACTGCCCCAGACTGCCCTTTTAGCAATTATCAAGCAGATGTTGTTGCAGCTATTAACCGTGTCCGCGCAGCGGGAGCTGTTTGCGGCGGCATTGCCTATCCTGCGGTTGGTGCATTAGCTTGGAACGGACAGCTAGAAAGTGCGGCTGCGGTCCATTCAACTGACATGGCCGTTAATAACTTTTTTGCACATACGAGTCCAACAACGGGTAAATCACTGCGTGAAAGAATACCAGAAGCAGGATATAGATACACCTCAGCGGGTGAAAATATTGCCGCTGGGCAAACATCAGCGGGTCAGGTCGTGGATGACTGGGTTGCCAGCACGACTCATTGTACAAACATGATGACACCCGTGTTTCGTGACATTGGTGTCAGTTGCAAAAGTAACCCGGCAAGTACTTACCAGTATTACTGGACGCTGGAGATGGCGGTTCACTAGGTTACCGCCATAACTCATGTCGAAATATGCCGGTAACCGGCGCATTATATGGTTAAGCAGCTATTAAATATATAGCGATTCCAGGTTAAGAGCCGCTCATTTTTTTGAGCGGCTTTTTTTATCCGTAATTCGCTACCGTCTTCGTCAAAAACGCTTCAATCCCCAAACCCGCGTTGGGGTGCCGCAGATTGGCGACAAAGTGGTCGCGCTCCAGTGTGAGGTGTTGGTGCAGCGAGTTGGAGAGCGCTTCATTGACCAGCTCTTTGCAGCTGGTCAGGGCGTTGGGCGCACGGGCGTTGAGCCGGTCGGCCAAGGACAGCGCGTCGGACAAAGCTGAACCCGTGGTTGACAAGCGATTGATCAGCCCCAGAGCCTGCAGTCGGTCCGCGCTGATTTTTTCACCACACATCAGCAGTTCGTTGACCAGCTGGCGCGGCAAAGCCTGGGCCAGCGACCAGCTGCCGCCACCATCGGGTGACAGGGCGATGTTGCTATAAGCCATCACAAACACCGCGTTCTGCGCCGCGACAATGAAGTCGCAAGCCAAGGCCAGCGAGAAGCCCGCACCCGCCGCTGCACCCTCAACCGCTGCGATGACGGGTTTGGGAAAGGCGCGGATCGACTCAATCCAGCTGTGCAGCGCCTCAATACTGGCTTTTTGCACTTCGGGTGGCGCTTGACGGTTGTTTTGCATGCGGCGCAAATCACCCCCTGCGCAAAAAGCCGGGCCGGACGGCGTGTTGGCGCCGGTGATGATGACGCTGCGCACCTCGGGGCTGGATTCGGCCACACTGAGCGCCTCAATCCCCGCTGCGTAGATTTCAGGCCCCAGCGCGTTGCGGTTGTCGGGGTTGCTGATGGTCAACACCATGGTCAGGCCTTGGCTGGTGCTTTGGAGTTCGGCGGGCATGTGTTTTCCTAAGTTATTGATTTCAATAAATTTTCGAAAATATTCATTAGTTCGTCATTCCCGCGTAGGCGGGAATCCACGGTGGTGCTCATGGATTCCCGCCTACGCGGGAATGACGGTGTTTAGGTTTATTCCTCAGTATGCAACAACGAGAGTCCAATCGATCCACGGCGGCGCAGCCATGGGCTGGGGCGATAGCGCGGGTCGCCGTAGACGGTTTGCATGTTGAACAGCACTTCAAGAATATTCGTCGGGCCATATAAATTACCCATGGCCAGCGGGCCTTGCGGGTAGCCCAAGCCTAGCGTGACGGCGGTTTCCAGATCGGTGGGGCTGCAGACACTTTGCTGGCAGATGTCGGCGGCGATGTTGACAATGGTGCCCACCACGCGCTGGGTCACAAAACCGCCGCTGTCGCGGATCACGCTGACCGCTTTGCCATCGCGTGCAAACAGCGCGTGGGCGGCGTCGCGCATGTCGGCACGGGTGGCGGGGTTGGTGGCCAATACTCTTCTTTTTGTAGCAGCATCGTCAATCATCATGTCGATACCGACGGTGCGGCTCGGGTCCAGGCGCTCCACAACGGCAACGGTGGTGATGTCAAAACCCAGCGGCGCGACGATGGTCAGCGCGTTCATCGACGGCGACGCGCCGGTTTCAATCGTGGCACCCAAATCTTTGAGCAACTGCAGCAGCTCCGAGCGGCGCGAGGCGCGGGGCGACACCCAGACCGGCGGCATGTCTGTGACGACCGGCACGGCGGGCTCGGGCGGAATCACCGCCACGCCGTCTTTGTAATCGTAAAAGCCCGCATTGGTTTTGCGGCCCAGCACGCCGCCCGCCAGGCGCTGCGCGGTGATGACGCTGGGGCGGTAGCGTGGCTCTTCAAAATACTGGTGGTAGATGGACTCCATCACGGGGTGCGACACGTCCAGCGCGGTCAAATCCATCAACTCAAACGGCCCGAGCTTGAAGCCGGCCTGGTCGCGCAAAATGCGGTCAATCGTCACAAAATCGGCCACACCCTCGCCCACAATCCGCAGCGCCTCGGTGCCAAAACCGCGCCCGGCGTGGTTGACGATGAAGCCCGGCGTGTCGGCAGCCTGCACAGCGGTGTGGCCCATTTGCCTGGCGTAGACCGCGAGTTTGGCGCAAACGGCGGGGTCGGTTTTCAGGCCGGCAATCACCTCCACCACCTTCATCAGCGGCACGGGGTTGAAAAAATGGTAGCCGGCAAACTGCTGCGGCCGCTTCAAGCCTGCGGCAATCGCGGTGACAGAGAGCGATGAGGTGTTGCTGACCAGCACGGCGCTGGCGGCGACGATACCTTCCAGCTCGCCCAGCACCGATTGCTTGACGGCCAGCTTTTCAACAATCGCTTCCACCACCAGGTCGCACGGTGCGAGGTCCTGAATGCTGGCGGCAACGCTGAGCCGCGCTGTGCGGCTGGCGGCCTCTTGAGCGGTGATGCGGCCTTTTTCTGCCAGTTTGTCCCACTGTTGAGCAATGGCGCTGAGGGCTTTGCCGGCGGCATCAGGCGCTGCGTCAAACAGCACCACGCGGCTGCCTGCCTGGGCGGCGATTTGGGCGATACCGCGACCCATGGCACCAGTGCCAACGAGTCCGACGGTGGAGAAAACGGGGGTGGTAGTATGTATCATGGTGTGCATTATTATGCAGGTTAAGGAGGTTTCGGCCTGAATTTTATAAGCAAATAAATTAGCCGTTCTGCATGATAGTCGCTTGCTTGACTCGCCAGACGTCGCACTGGCGTCAAAATGAAGGCACGAATGGCGTGTTCATGACGCATCGACGGCACATTTTTTATTATTTTTGGAGACACCATGACACTTAAACTCTGCGGCTTTTCTGGCAGCAACTACTACAACAAGGTCAAACTGCAACTGCTGGAAAAAGGCGTGGCTTTTGAGGAGGAACTGGTCTGGACCGGTTTGAAAGACAACCCAGCCCTGTCTGCGCGCTCGCCATTGGGCAAAGTACCGTTTTTGGACACCCCAAAAGGCATTATTTTGGAATCTGCCGTGTGCTGCGAATACATCGAAGACGCCTACCCGGAGCACCCGCTGATGCCCAAAGACCCGTTTGAAGCCGCCAAAGTGCGCGAATTGATCGTGTATCTGGACTTGCACCTGGAACTGGTGGCGCGGGAGCTGTTTCCGCAGGTTTACTTTGGCGCACCCGCCATGAGCGAGGACAGGTTGGCGCGCGTGCGCAAGCAATTGGTCAAAAGCGTTGCCAGTTTTGCCAAGCTGGCCATCTTCAACCCCTACGTCGGCGGCGACACCTTCACCTTGGCCGATTGCGCGGCCATCACGCATTTGCCAGTGGTGGCGGGTGCATGCAAGTTGGCGTTTGGGGAAGATTTGCTGGCCGAACTGCCGGTGAAGCCTTATTTGAAGGCCATGGGCGAACGCGCCACGGTGCAAAAGGTCAATGCAGACCGCAAAGTCAACACCGAGTTGATGATGACGCGTATGAAAGCCAAATAAGGCCCGAATAAGGCGGCATTCAGTCAAATTCAAAAATGGGGGTGACGAGCCTTGACCCCAGCACTGGCTCCACAGTTAGGGCTGCTTGGTTCCCCACCTGACCCGGTTGGCCGCTTCACCATGTGGGAAGGCCCGT
>JAYVJL010000064.1:0-3173 GCA_043769295.1 Polaromonas sp.
GCAGGGCAAAGTGGATCAGGGCAAGCGCTTGTTTGAGCGAAGCGAGTTTGCGATTGACCCCACTTTGACCGAGCACCGCAGCGTGCCCGTAGCGAAGCGTAGGGACTCAGACTGCGGGTCGCCTTTTCTTTGGTTACTTTCTTTTGGCGAAGCAAAAGAAAGTGACTCGCCGCCGGGCGACTCCCGGCAAACCTCGTGAAAGACAACAAGAGATCACCCCAAAGCCCCCCGCGCCGCATCAGCCAAAAACCCACTACGCGTCTTCCCCCTGGCCTTGGCACAAGTATCAATCTGCACCAGCAACCGCTTGGGCAAGGTGATGTTGATTTTTTCTGACTTGCCTTCAAAACGCCGCACATCGACATCCACCACAAACCACACCGCATCTGCAAAGTCGGCGTTGGTTCGATGTTCGGTTAAGGGCAATGGTTTGGGAATCTCAAGACCCATTTCAATCAACCCTTCCAGATGGAAATCTATCGCCTCTTTGGCGCTTTCAATGGCTTCGTCGAGCGAATCGCCATGCGAAAAGCAGCCAGGCAAATCGGGCACCGCCACCCCGTAGCTGGTGCCGTCATCGGTATGAAGTACTAAAACGAATTTCATGCTTTTTCCTTTGCCGTTAAACCCATCCGGCCTGCTTTTGAATGCTGCGCAACGTGCCAACGGGTATGTCTTTGTCAGGGTGCTTTATCGTGACCAACCCTGGTTTGGCAGGGTGTTTGAATTGGTGATGAGAGCCCTTGACCCGACTCAAAACCCAGCCGTCTTGCTCAAGCTTTTTTATCACAAGGCGGCTATGCATGGTAGTTATTATAACCACCAACTTTTTTATTGAAGCCCCCGAACTCACCTTAAAGCATGTGAAATGGGTATTTTTTAGGTGCTAGATATGCATTAAGCCCAATCAATCCGGGCGTAAACAGCTACTAAATAAATAGCAACTAAGGTTTGAAACCCTTGGCCAGCAACACCCTCAACCGCGCATAAGCCTGCTCCCGTGCCACCGGATTCGGCCCCACATGCACACCCTGCCCCGGGTTAACGCCGTTCGGCACGTCTTTGCGCAACCGCACCTCGCCTACCGGGTTGTCAAAGTCGTGGTAACTGTCGGCATACAGGTTCACTTCGGCGCTCACCGCTTGACCCAAGGCAACACAGGGTGCGGGCGGGGTCCAGTCGTCTTTTTCACCCAGCATCAACACCAGTGTGGTGCTGGGTTTGTAGCCGGACTTCAAAGCTGCGGCGCAGCCTGGGTAAAAAGCCACGGCTACAGCAGGCTTGACGGGCTGGCCGCGCACATCGGCACGCATGGTGTCGGTGGCAGACAGAACAGCGCTGCCGCCATGCGACCAGCCGAGCAACGCAATACGGCTCGGCTGCGCCCACGGCTGGGTGGCCACCCAAGCCAGCGTGCCCAGCACATCTGCACGCCGTTCGGTTTGGTCAATTTTTCGGGTACCGATTTTTTGGGTACACAGTTCACTTTCACCACGCGGCGTGAGGCTGTCGGGAAAAACAGCGTTGTAGCCCTCAGCCACCAGCAGGTCAGCCATGGCCTGATGCCGTGCATTGAGCTGGCCTTTGCGTGAGCCTGTGGTGGCGTACAACCCGCCACAGCCGTGCAGCGCGATGACCGTGCCCCGGCTGGCCTGGCCGTTGGCAGACGAAGCCGGATGAAAAACCAGCGCCTTGATCTGCGTACCGTCCAGGCTGCTGAAGCTGGCGGTTTGAGTTGCCCCCGGCAGGCAAAACCCCAAAACCAGGCCATAAAAAGTGGTTTTTAACAGTATTTTATGCATTTTTAGGTGCCTTTTATGGCTGCAGCCCAATAAATACGGGCGCAAGCAGCTACTGAATTTATAGCGCCTTCAAGTCCATTTTTAAACCCGCTCAGTTACCCAAGCCTGTACCGACTTCAGCGCATCCGGCAGCTTGGCAGCATCTGTACCGCCCGCCATCGCCATATCTGCCTTGCCGCCGCCCTTGCCGCCCACCTGTTGCGCGACAAAATTTACCAGCTCACCGGCTTTGATTTTGCCAACGCTGTCGGCCGTCACGCCAGCCGCAACCTGCACTTTGTCGCCATCAACGGTGGCGAGCACGATGACGGCGGTTTTGAGCTTGTCCTTGAGCTTGTCCAAGGTTTCGCGCAGCATTTTGGCATCAGCACCCTCAAGCCGAGCAGCCAGCACCTTGATGCCTTTGACATCGACCGCTTGCAGCATCAGCTCATCGCCTTGCGAGGAGGCGAGTTTGCCTTTGAGTGCGGCAACTTCTTTTTCCAGCGTCTTGACGTGGTCCAGAACCTGGTTGATCCGGTTTTGCAGCTCAGCCGGGTTGGCTTTGAGCGAGCCTGCAGCGGCCTCCACCGTTGATTCGAGCGACTGCAAATACGTCAGCGCATTACCGCCTGTCACTGCTTCCACACGGCGCACACCAGCGGCCACGCCGCTTTCACCCACAATTTTGAACAGGCCAATGTCACCGGTGCGGCTGACGTGCGTGCCGCCGCAAAGTTCCTTGCTTGAACCGATGGAAAGCACCCGTACCTTATCGCCGTACTTTTCACCAAACAACATCATGGCACCGGTTTTTTGGGCCGATTCCATGTCCATTTCGCTGGCATCGGTGGCAGCATTGGTCAAAATTTCAGCATTGACCAGCGCCTCAATCTCGCGGATTTGCGCATCCGTCACCGGTGCGTTGTGGGTAAAGTCAAAACGGGTCTTGTCGGCATCCACCAGACTGCCCTTTTGCTGTACGTGGCTGCCCAACACTTCACGCAGCGCTTTGTGCATCATGTGGGTAGCGCTGTGGTTGCGGATGGTCGCGGCGCGAAGGGTGGTGTTGACTTGGGCAGTTACAGCATCGCCAACCTTTAGCGTGCCTTGGTTAACGCTGCCATGGTGGCCAAACACATCCGCTTTGATTTTTTGCGTGTCTTGCACGTCAAAGACCGTGCCCCCACCCCCGCCCTCCCCCGGAAGGGGAGGGAGTAATGCCTGATTTTTCCCCTCCCCTTCCGGGGGAGGGTTAGGGTGGGGGCTCCCCGCAACGATTCGGCCCTGATCCCCCACCTGCCCACCACTCTCGGCATAAAACGGCGTGGTGTTCAGAACGACAATCCCGTTTTGCCCGGCGTTAATGGACTGCACAGCTACACCATCAAG
>JAYVJL010000065.1:0-8470 GCA_043769295.1 Polaromonas sp.
CAAATTTGCGCAAAAAAACGACGGTTAGTCCAAAGCTGAAGCCCAAAAACCCACAAATCGCCTTGGATTTTTAGAATGAAAATGATCAAAAAAGCCAATCTGCCCAGCAAAGTCTGCATCCATTGTCAACGGCCTTTCACTTGGCGGAAAAAATGGGAGAAAGTTTGGGACGAGGTGAAATACTGTTCTGACCGCTGCCGCATGAGCTATTCTGGAAATAAGGGTGGCAAGACGCCATGATCCCAGGTTTTCCTGTCACTTCTGCCGTGATTTATTGGTTTCGCAACGACCTGCGCCTCACTGATAACCCGGCCTTCACCCACGCTTACCACCTAGCCCGTCAATCTGCCGCCAATCTACACGCTGTCTACGTTCACGATCCCAAACAGAGCGTTGAAACCCGTTGGGGATTCCAGCGCATGGGTGAGCATCGCAAGGCGTTCTTAGCGCAGAGATTGCAAGACTTGGCCTCGCAATTGAAGGCGATTGACTGCGAATTGGTTGAACTGCACGGGGCACCAAAAGATGCGCTTTCAGCTTTTTGCGAGTCCATAGATGCAAAGCATATCTATTGCGAAGACATTGCCGCACCCGAAGAGCAGGGCGAGGTTGACTCGCTGAAGGCGGTTGGACTTGAAGTTCAAACACTGTGGCAATCCAGCTTGCTTGAACCCGTCGATTTGCCGTTTGATGTGCAACAGCTGCCAGCCGTGTTCACCGCTTTTAGGAACAAGGTTGAAAAGCATGGTCTTAAACCGCGCGAACGGCTGTTGCAGGCGGCCAATGTGCCCGAATCCGCAGCTGAAAAGTACCTCAAACACTACTTTTCAGGCGATGTTGCGTCGACCTACAAACTGACCCGAAACCGGTTGATGGACACCACGGTTGGCCAACCTTTCTCTACCAAATTCTCCCCGTGGCTAGCCTGCGGTGCCTTGTCTGCCCCCATGATTTTTGCTGAATTGAAGCGTTTTGAAACCGAGCGCGGTGCAAACGACAGCACGTATTGGATTTGGTTTGAGCTGTTATGGCGCGATTATTTCAGATTTTTACACCTGCAGCATGGTCGAAAACTCTATAGAAAACAAGGGCTTGGCGGTTTTGAGCTGGCAAAAGTACCGAATAACAAGCAGGGATTCTCTCGCTGGTGCGAGGGTAAAACGGGCGAGCCGCTGGTCGATGCAGGCATGCGCGAACTCGCTGCCACGGGCTGGCTGTCAAACCGCATGCGCCAAGTCGTTGCCAGTTATTTGATTCACGATTTGGGTGGCGACTGGCGCGCTGGCGCGGCGTGGTTTGAGGCGCAGCTGATCGACTACGACGTTTACAGCAACCAAGGCAATTGGCTCTACATTGCAGGCCGTGGCACAGACCCGCGCGGCGGGCGGCGTTTTAACCCCGAAAAGCAAGCGCTAGAGCACGATGCCAAGGGTGAATACCGCGCGAATTGGGCGGCGTAAATTCAAGCCTCGGCTATAAAAATCTAATTTTGACAACTCTAAATATGCCTAAAAACACTATAAAAATAATAGCTACTCAGGCAATAAATACGCCGGCTACAGTCAAAAATAATGCAAAAAACAGTAAAAATAGCAAAATCAGGCTCATTCTGGGCGACCAGCTGAATCCGCTGCATAGCTGGTTTGCCACGGTAGACGACTGCGTGATCTATGTGCTGATGGAGCTGCGACAAGAGACGGATTACGTGCTGCACCATGCGCAAAAAATACTCGCTATTTTTGCGGGTATGCGTGATTTTGCAGCGCAGCTTGCAGCGGCGGGGCACCGCGTGCATTACGTGGCGATTGACGATGCAGAGAATTTGCCGACGATTACCGACAACTTAAATCTGCTCATCGCCAAGTACCAAGCCACCGCGTTTGAGTACCAAGCGCCCGACGAGTGGCGGCTGGATGTGCAGTTGGCTGATTTTGCCAAAGGTTTGAAAATCTCTAGTCAAGTGGTTGATACAGAACACTTTTTCACCAGTCGTGATGAGCTTGCTTTGCTCTTTGGTGAACGCAAAAAGTGGCTGATGGAGACGTTTTACCGGCAGATGCGGGTGAAGCACGACGTTTTGATTGAAGCGGGCTCAAAACCGCCCAAACCTTTGGGTGACCAGTGGAATTTTGACGCTGAAAACCGCAAATCTTGGCCGGGATTGCCCGTTGAGCCGGCGGATATTCGAATTCTCAATCGTCCAACATACGACCATTCCGCGTTATGGGCAACGATTGTGAACGCGGGGGTGAAAAGCTTTGGCGAACCGAATGCAGGTAAATTCGGCTGGCCTTTGAACCGAGCCGAGGCGTTGACGCAACTAGATGCTTTTATCGATCAAGTATTGCCCAATTTTGGCTATTTCGAAGATGCTATGAGCAGCAAGTCTTGGCGTTTGTTCCATTCTTTACTGTCGTTTTCAATGAACGTGAAAATGCTGAATCCGCGCGAAGTGGTGGCAAAAGCCGAAGCGGCGGGGCGCTCAGGTGCTGCACCGCTGGCGGCAGTGGAAGGTTTTATCCGTCAAATACTGGGTTGGCGCGAGTTTGTGCGCGGGTTTTATTGGGCGAAATTTATGGACATGGAGGTGGGCGAGTCAGCAGGTGTGAATTCTGAAGCGAGTTACGCAGATAACAATTATTTCAACCATCAATTGCCGCTGCCAACCTGGTTTTGGACCGGCCAAACCCAGATGCGCTGCATGGCCGCGGCCGTGGGGCAATCGTTGGAGCAGGCCTATGCCCACCACATTCAGCGGCTCATGGTGATTGGCAACTTTGCGCTGCTGGCAGGTTTGAACCCCAAAGCGCTTCACCATTGGTATTTAGGCGTTTATATCGACGCTTTTGAGTGGGTGGAGCTGCCCAACACCGTGGGCATGAGCCAGTTTGCCGATGGCGGGCTGCTGGCCACTAAACCCTATGTGAGCAGCGCCGCTTACATCGACCGCATGAGCGATTACTGCAAAGGCTGCCATTACGACAAAAAACTGCGGGAAGACACGCCGAGCAAAAAAGCTTGCCCGTTCAACGCGCTGTATTGGGATTTTCACCTCAAACACGCCGACAAATTGGCCCACAACCCACGTATTGGCATGGTTTATCAGCAATTGAAGAAGATGGATGTGGGGAAAATTGAAGCGCTGCAGGTGCAGGCAGCGAGTTTAAGAGGTCGGCTGGATCAGTTGTGAACTTGACGGCTTCATTTTGAAGTCTGCTTGGAAGTTATGATGAGGTCATGGCGAAAAAAATACAATTAGAAGATATCTTGTACACCCAAGGCTTTGGCACACGACGTGTTTGTGCGGGCTTGATTGAAAAGGGTTTGGTGCAGGTTTACGTCAATGAATACAGTTCTGAAAAAGAGATAAATTCGGCTGTAGCCGGCGTATTTAATGCCTCAAAAGCTACTGAATGCATAGCAGAAGGGTTGCGTTTTAAAGTGCAAGGTGAGGATTGGGAATACCATGAACATGCCTATGTGCTGTTCAACAAACCCACTGGCAGCGAGTGCTCGCAAAAGCCGTCGATGCACCCGAGCATCTACACGTTTTTGCCGTCGCCATTGAGGCTGCGTCCGCAAAAAAGCGCGATTCAGGGCGTTCAGGCGGTAGGGCGTTTGGACCAGGACACGACCGGCATGCTGCTGATGAGTGACGATGGCCAGTTCATCCACAAGATGAGTTCGCCCAAAAAACACGTCGCCAAGGTCTATGAAGTGACCACCAAGCACCCTTTGGACGACAAACAGGTGCAAAAACTGCTTTCAGGTGTGGTCTTGGACGACGACCCCAAGCCCGTCAAAGCGGCAGCGGCACAGAGGGTGTCCGAGTTTCACCTGCGGCTGACGCTGACAGAGGGCAAATACCACCAAGTCAAACGCATGCTGGCCGCGGTAAGCAACCGGGTCGATGGGCTGCACCGCTCGCAAATTGGCGGTTTGAAGCTGCCGGACGACCTGCTACCCGGCCAGTGGCGTTGGCTGAGTGAGGCCGATATGGTGCTGATGTTGAGTTCTGCTACCGGAGCCGCGACATGAGATATACCGTTAAAACCACCACGCTTTTGTGTCTCAGTTTGCTATGCTTACAGACCACCGCATTCTGCCAAACCAGCTCAAAAAGTGTTTATTTAGAAGAACTGACGACACAAGAAGTCGCCGCGATGGTGAGCCGCAGCCCAACGGTACCTTCAGTCGTAATCATCCCCATTGGTGGAACTGAGCAAAACGGCCCGCACATGGCCATTGGCAAGCACAACACCCGCGTGAAGGTGTTGGCTGGGCGGATTGCCGCGAGCCTTGTGGCGGCGAATCTTCCAACCATCGTTGCCCCCGTCGTCAGCTACGTGCCCGAGGGCAGCATCAACCCGCCCACCGAGCACATGAAGTGGCCGGGCACAGTGTCGATTTCTGAAGACGCGTTCAAAAGCATGCTTTTATCAGCCGCGCGCAGCTTCAAGCAGCATGGGTTTACGGACATTGTGCTGATTGGCGACCACGGTGGCTACCAGTCGGCTTTGGCTGCAGTTGAGACGACTTTCAATAAAGACGCCAAATCCAGCGCCAAAGTACATTTCATCGCCGACTATTACCGCGCGACGGCATCAACACAATCGAGCTACATCGCTGCTTTGCGTGCCAAAGGTTTGAGTGATTACGAAATTGGCACCCACGCTGGCTCGGCAGACACATCCTTGCAGCTGGCCATAGACCCCAGCACGGTCAAACCCGAAAAGTTTACAGAATCTGCGAAGTTGGGCAGACCAGGCGGCACACTGGGCGACCCTAAAGCAGCAACTGTTGCGTTGGGTCAAATTGGCTTGGATGCAACGGTTAAAATGACGGTTTTAGCAATACAAAAAGCGATTTTGAAATGATTATGCGTTCGACAATGGTGGGGAAGTTGGTGGTGGCCGCTGGGTGTATTTTGGCGGGCAGCGCTGTCGTGGGGGCGTGGGCCGTTGCTCAAACAACACAAACGCCTCAAAAAACTGTTGAAAAAACAAAAACTGAAGATAAAACAACTGTGTCCGGCGTAAATACTGTCTCTGTAGCTATAAATACAGTAGCAGGTATGCCGCCAGTCGTTGATCCTAAAAACATCTACAGCGAAGTCGTCGCCGGCAAAATGAGCACGGCTATGAATGGCGTTTTAGAGCGTGTGTATGTGCCGAATCGCGCCGAAAACTCGGTCTCGGTGATCGACCCGAACACCATGAAAGTCGTTGATAAATTCAAAGTGGGTATCAACCCGCAGCACGTTGTTCCTTCGTGGGATTTGAGTACGCTTTGGGTGGCGAACAACGCCGAAGGACGTACCGACGGCAGCTTGACGCCGATTGACCCTAAAACCGGGAAGCCAGGTAAATCGATCCCTGTGGACGACCCGTACAACTTGTACTGGTCACCCGACGGTAAATACGCCATCGTGGTGGCAGAAGCGTACAAGCGCCTGGATTTTCGTGACCCCAAGACCATGGCGATGCAGTTTTCTATTGCAACACCAACCTGCGCGGGCATCAACCACGCAGATTTCTCCATTGATGGCAAATTTGCGGTGTTTACCTGCGAATTTAACGGCGCCGTGACCAAAATCGACTTGGTCAACCGCAAAGTGCTGGCAACTTTGAAGCTCAACGCTTACTTTGACCGCCCCAGCGCTTTATCAGCCATCAGCCAAGCTAATAAGGGTGGCAGCAGCAAAATGCGTTATATCCCTGACCCAGACAGCCCAGGCAGTCAAATTTGCACCACACCCGGCATGCCGCAGGACGTGCGCAGCTCGCCCGATGGTTCGACCTTTTTCATCGCTGACATGATGGTTGACGGCGTTCATGTGGTTGATGGCGAATCGTTCAAGCAAATCGGCTTTATTCCCACAGGTACTGGCGCTCACGGCATTTATCCCAGTCGCGACGGTAAAAGCTTTTATGTAGCCAACCGTGGCAGCAACAAAATCAGAGGCACACCGGGCGGCCCTGGCAGCGTCTCAGTGATTGATTTTGCGACCCGCAAGGTAACCAAAACCTGGAGTATTCCAGGCGGCGGCAGCCCAGACATGGGCAATGTCAGCGCCAACGGCAAGCACCTGTGGCTGAGTGGCCGCTACGACGACGTGGTCTACCGCTTTGATACCGACACGGGTGCTGTCGATAAACTCAAAGTCGGCCGCGAGCCGCATGGTTTGACCGTTTGGCCGCAGCCAGGTCGCTATTCTTTGGGGCATACCGGAAATTTACGCTGACATCATCAGCGTCCAGGTTAAAAGCGCTTTGAAAGCGCTATGCTGGAGGCATGATGAAAAACCTGATGATTGACTCTTTTTGGCGCGCCGCAGCGTATTGCCTGCACCCGCGCGTGATTGCTTTGTCCTTTTTACCGCTCATCATCATGGTGGGCCTGGCGCTTGGTTTGGGCTATTTTTTCTGGGAGCCAGCCTTGGACTGGGTGCGCGTGTCGCTTGATTCCGTCAGCCTGATGAACACCTTTTGGACCTGGCTGCAAAACATGGGCATGGGCAATTTGAAGACTGTGTTGGTGCCTTTGATCGTGATTTTTGCCGTTACGCCGCTGGTGGTTATTTTGTCGCTGGTCATGGTGGCCGCGATGATGACGCCGGCGATGGTGACATTGGTGGCTGAACGGCGCTTTCCCACATTAGAGCGCAAAAAAGGCGACTCTCTCACGATCAGTCTGATCTGGTCGCTGGGCTCAACGCTGCTGGCACTGCTGGTGCTGATTTTGACGATTCCTTTGTGGTTGGTGCCACCCTTGATTCTGGTGTTGCCGCCGCTGATTTGGGGCTGGCTCACGTACCGGGTCATGAGTTTTGATGCTTTGGCGGACCACGCCAGCAAAGAAGAACGGCGCGAGATCATGCGTAAACATCGTGGTCAGTTGCTGGTCATCGGCATCATCACCGGTTACCTGGGCGCAGCGCCCAGTTTGGTGTGGGCCTCGGGTGCTTTGTTTGCTGCTGCATTTGTGATTTTGATCCCTGTGGCGATTTGGATCTACACCCTGGTATTTGGTTTTGCGTCTTTGTGGTTCAGCCATTATTGTCTGGCCGCGCTGGTGCAATTGCGTGCGCAACAAGCGGTGACGTCGGCTCCCACGCCAATTATCTTGCCAAACGCCCCCGCATCGTCACCACCAGACGCGTCAGCGTTGCCCGTTGTTGAACGACTGAATTGACGACTTGATAAACTGCGAGCCCCTATGACAAACAACGTACTTAATTTCGGCCTGATCATTGTGGGCGATGAGATCATGTCGGGTAAACGAGCCGACAAGCATCTGCCCAAAATCATTGAATTGCTGTCTGAACGTGGTTTGCAGTTGGCGTACGCCGAGTATGTGGGCGATTCACCTGAACGCATCTCTGCGACCTTGAAGCGTGCTTTTGAGTCTGCCGACGTGGTGTTTTCAACCGGTGGCATTGGTGCCACCCCTGATGACCACACCCGCCAATGCGCAGCCAAAGCGCTCGGTGTTGAACTGGCTTTGCATCCGCAAGCCGAGGCTTTGATACGCGAACGCATGCAGGACACGGCGCGGGAGCAGGGAACCACGTATGAGCCAGCGCATCCAGACAACATCCATCGTTTGAACATGGGTGTGTTTCCGGCAGGGGCGCAGATTATTCCTAATCCTTACAACAAAATCCCGGGGTTCACTTGTATCGGTTCATCAGGGTGCGGCGCGGTTCACTTCGTACCCGGTTTTCCGGTGATGGCATGGCCCATGGTGGCGTCGGTTCTGGATACGCACTATGCGCACTTGTTTCAAAAATCAGCGTATGTTGAAAAATCGGTGATTGTGTTCGGCTCCATGGAAGCGATGTTGACGCCGTTGATGATTGAGATTGAAAGTCAATATCAAGGTGTCAAGGTCTTCAGCCTGCCCAGTGTGGACCATCCTGCCCATGGTCGGCACATTGAACTGGGTGTGAAAGGGGCGCCTGCGGTGGTTGACCAAGCTTATGCGGCGATGCTGACCGGATTAGGACGATTTGACGCTCGTCTTGGCCCTGAATTGGTGCGTTAATGGTTTTTTGTGTTTATTTGCACCAATATAGTGCAAATAAGACGTGATTGATGATGAAAGATAATTGAAAATCTGGTGCCTTTCTGGTGCGTAGATTTTCAAATTGAGCGGGGAAACTTGTAAAATCGAAAAGATTCAACAAAAATTCAAGCAGTGCATTTAATGCATATCTACTTGGGTGCTTGTTTGTCGATTGGCACAAAAAATGCTTTCCCTGATGTGGTACCTTCTCGGTCAATAGTTTTTAATAACCCGCCTGTTATGGCGTTTCTAGGAGATTTTGATGGCAAAGACCGTCGCTGACGTGATGAAAATGGTTAAAGATAACGAGGTCAAGTTTGTTGACTTCCGCTTTACCGATACCCGTGGCAAAGAGCAGCACGTGACCGTGCCTGTGTCTCACTTTGACGAAGACAAATTCACC
>JAYVJL010000066.1:0-9800 GCA_043769295.1 Polaromonas sp.
TAATGTAGCTGGTTAGGCAATGAATACGCCGGCTATAGGCATTTATATGCTATAAAAAGGCGTTTATTCAGTGTTTTTACTAAATTATGCCATATTGTGTAAATTTATTCGTTTAATTTGACTAAATCGAACGATTCGTTTAATATCTAGCCATGCAAACCTACACAGCCAACGAAGCCAAAACCAATTTTGGCGCATTTTTAGACCAAGCGCAACGCGAACCTGTTGGCGTGAAGCGGCATGACCGTTTGCTGGGCGTGATGGTCAATGTGCAAGATTTTGAAGCCATGCGCGCCTTTTACGCCAACCGCCTGCAGCACACCCTAGACGATGCCGCCACCGCTGCAGAGCGTGCTGGCATGACACCTGAGTTGCTTGATGCGCTGCTAGCTGATGAGAGCTGAGCTTGCAGGGAAAGCCCCAGCCGTTGAGACAGCATTAGGCACAGCATTTGACAAAAAGCGAGTAGTTTTAGACACCAACATCTGGCTAAGCGCCGCCATCTCCAAATCCGGCGCACCTGCACAAGTGGTACGGCGAGTACTGCAAATGGGCGTCCCCGTCTTCTCCAAAGCCACCTTCGACGAGCTTGAAGCCCGATTGTGGAAACCCAAATTCGACCGCTACCTAAGCCTAGAATCCCGCCGCGCCATCCTGCACGACGCCAACGCCGTGGCGCATTGGGTAGACATCCCCGCCGAACTAGCCGCTAAAACCTACAGCCGCGACCCCGATGACGATAAATTCATCCACACCGCATTGGCAGCCTCAGCCGCTTGGCTGGTGACGGGGGATCAAGATTTGTTGGTGATTGAAACGCCGCTGCCGGTAAGGATATTGACGGCTGGGGAGGCGTTGGTGGAGGTGGGGTTTTGCTATGGATAATGTAGCTGAATAGGCAATAAAACGCCGACTATCGAGGTGCTTTTAGTGAAATTACTTAGTTTTTCGGAAATCTTCAATTCTCAATGGCCTAGGATCAGCCCAAGAATGCAGAAATTTTGCAAGTACAACATCTTTGTGTAGATTTATCGAGGATGTGGAGATTTTGACTGTCAAATATTCTTCATTGCCATCATGAGCTAGTCTCATCAAATTTAGGTGATCAACTTCTCTATCGTCTCCCATGAGTACCCCTTTTATAGAATCCATAAAAAGCTTTGCCATGTTGTCGATGTCTCTAATTTTTCGACTTTTCTTGCAAACAAATAAAAATGACAAGCATATTCGTCCATTCAAAGGTTCATGTTGAGATTTATCGAATAGTCGTGTTCTTATTGCTTCTTTAAATGCTCTTTTGTCGATTGAACTCAAAGATTGCCATGATTCTGGCGCGATTTGAATTGGAATAGTACTTATTGGACTATCGGATTCGCATAAGTGGCAATGTCTCTGAGATAACCAATTTGCCTTATCGCTTAAAGTGATGTGCGATGTCGCATGAAGAATAGGTTTTTTAATGTAATTGCCTAAACTTTCGCGATTTTTGTTGAGCCATGGAATACCCGACTCATCATTCCAAACATTACCGGTGCGCTCTTCGAATAAGTTTTTTAAATCTTGTGGCGTCATAGTTTGCGAGTTTACATGGGTAGTTGCAACGCGGGGAGAATGGCTACCCCGACCGTTGGGCACCCCTTCAATTTGAAGGGGAATTAAGGCATTGGCAGCCGCAAAACGCTATAAATATTATAGCTAATAAAACAATAAACACGCCGGCTAACTGCCAATCTAACACTCAAAAACCGATTTCAAAGCCCAAACTGCAACTCCGCAAGCCGCGCATACAGCCCACCCTTGGCCACCAGCTCAGTATGCGTGCCTTGCTCGGCGATTTGCCCATGATCGAGGACTATTATTCTGTCGGCTTGCTGGATGGTGGCCAGGCGGTGGGCGATGACCAAGGTGGTGCGGTCTTTCATGGCGGACTCCAGGGCGGCTTGGACCATGCGTTCGCTTTCGGCGTCCAGGGCGCTGGTGGCTTCGTCCAGCAGCAGGAGTGGCGGGTTTTTCAGCATGGCGCGGGCGATGGCGATGCGTTGGCGCTGGCCTCCGCTCAAACGGACGCCGCGTTCGCCCAGGAAGGTGTCGTAACCTTCGGGCAGTTTGGCGATGAACTCGTCGGCAAACGCAGCGACGGCGGCGGTTTTGACTTCGGCATCGGTGGCATCCGGCTTCCCGTAGCGGATGTTTTCCAGCGCGCTGGTCGAGAAAATCACCGCGTCTTGCGGGACGATGCCGATACGGTTTCGCAGGTCTTGCAGGCTGAGCGACTTGGTTTCCACGCCGTCCAACTGGATGCTGCCTGATTTGGGGTCATAAAAGCGCAGCAGCAGCTGGAACACCGTGCTTTTACCCGCACCGCTGGGCCCGACCAAGGCCACGGTTTCGCCTGGCTGGATGTCCAGCGTGAACTTGGTGAGCGCGGTTTGCAGCGGGCGGGAGGGGTAGTTGAACTCAATACTGTCAAATTTAATAGCACTTCCACCCACAATCACGCCGGCTAGCGCTGGTTTTGAGGGTGATTGTATGGATGACGAGCTGTGCAGCAGCTCCATCAGGCGCTCGGTCGCACCGGCGGCGCGCAGCAGGTCGCCATAGATTTCACCCAGCACAGCAAAGGCGCTGGCCAGGATGATGATGTAAACCACCGTTTGGCCCAGGTGGCCAGCCGTCATCGTGCCTTGCATCACGGCCTGGGTGCCCTGGTACAGACCCCACAACAGGCCGGCGCTGGTGGCGATGATGATGAAGGCGACCAAGATGGCGCGGGCTTTGCTGCGGGTGACAGCGGTTTTGAAGCCGTTGTTGGTGGACAAGTCAAAGCGCGCGGCTTCGCGGTCTTCAGCGGCAAAGCTTTGCACCACGGGGATGGCGTTCAGCACCTCGGCGGCGATGGCGCTGGAGTCGGCGATGCGGTCTTGGCTGGCGCGGGACAGTTTGCGCACCTTGCGGCCAAACCACATGGCGGGCATGACAATCAGTATCAACGCTCCCAGCACCTGCAGCATGACCCACGGATTCGTCCAGATCAGCACCGCCAGCGCGCCAATGCCCATCACGGCATTGCGTAAACCCATAGAGAGCGACGAGCCAACGACGGTTTGCACCAGCGTGGTGTCGGCGGACAGGCGCGATAGCACTTCGCCGGTTTGTGTGGTCTCAAAAAACTCGGGGCTTTGGCGCAACACGTGGGCGTAGACCGCATTGCGGATGTCCGCCGTGACCCGTTCGCCCAGCCAGCTCACGGTGTAAAACCGCGCCGCGCTGAACAAGCCCAGCGCCACCGCCACGCCAAAGAGCGCGAAAAAGTGGTCGCGCAGCGCCATCACGGTCGCGCCTTTGTCGGAGATATCGGCCTTGACCAAGCCACCGTCGATCAAGCTGCGCAGCGCCAGAGGAAATGCAAGGGTGGAGACCGCCGCCATCACCAAAAACAGCAAAGCCAGCCCGATTTGCAGACGGTAAGGCCGTAAAAAAGGCAAAAGCCCCGAGATGGAACGCGGGGAGGCGCCTTTGGGGCGGTCGGTAACTGTGGTCATTTAAATTACGTCGGGGAAGTTTATGGAATTGCAAGCCAATGCTCGCTTTTCAGCGTTAACGGTGATTATCCCCTCTTATCTCCACTGTTCTCCCACTTAGAAAAAGGGGGCTAAGGGGGGATTTAGGGAGAGGCAAATCAGTCTTTTGCGCCAGCTTTCAAGGCCTCGTCTCGTGTAGTTTTCAGCGCCGCAGCATTTGCCGGCTGGGTCGGCCAGCCTTGGAGATGTTGTTGTGTGATGTTGGACAAGGCAGAAATCCACGCCGGGTTGTCGTTCAGGCAGGGGATGTAATGGAAGCTTTTGCCGCCCGCCACGGTGAAGGCGTGGCGCACCTCCATGTTCACCTCTTCTAGCGTTTCCAGGCCATCGCAGTTGAAACCGGGGCAGATCACGTCGATGCGTTTCACGCCGCTTTTGGCCATGGCAATGACGGTCGGCTCGGTGTAGGGCTGCAGCCATTTGGCGCGGCCCAGGCGGGACTGGAAGGTGACTTTGTACTGCGTGGGGCTGAGTTCCAGCGCTTCGCCGAGCAGACGCGCGGTTTTGTAGCACTCGCAATGGTAGGGGTCGCCCAGTTTCAGACTGCGCTCGGGGATGCCGTGAAAGCTCATCACCAGCTGGTCTCCTTTGTCGAATTCCGGTTTGCCGTTGGCCTGCCAGTGGGCGCGCACGCTTTGCTCCAGCGCGGCGATGTAACCTGCATCGTCGTGGTAATGGTTGACAAAGCGCAGCTCGGGAATGGCGCGAATCTTCGTCGCCCACGCATAAACCTGGTCAAATACGCCGGCCGTGGTGGTGGCGGAGTATTGGGGGTAGGCGGGCAAAATCAGCACACGGCTGATGCCCTCGGCCTTGAACTGGTCCAGCTGCGTGGCAATCGACGGGCAGACCTCGCCTGTGGTGTAGCACATGGCGTAGCGCACGGTGACGCGGTGGCCCGCTTCGCCCAGCCAGCCTTCGAGCAGCTTGGCCTGCTTTTCTGTCCAGATCTTCAGTGGCGAGCCGTTGGGTGTCCAGATCGAGGCATATTTAGCCGCCGACTTTTTAGAGCGAAACGGCACAATGATGCCATTCAAGATAAACCACCAGATGAGGCGCGGAATCTCCACCACGCGCGGGTCGCTCAAAAATTCCTTTAAGTAGGTGCGTAAAGCCGACGCGGTGGGTGCGTCTGGCGTGCCAAGGTTGCAGAGTAAAACAGCGGTGGTGGCGTTGTTGACCGGCGGTTTGCCGTGGGTGAAGGCGGATTCTTGTTGAAAAGTCATCCCTGCATTTTCACCTATTTAACTTAACCAACTAAATCGATTCAGCGCACGGATTTGGTGCAGCTTTTGCGTCACCAGAAAAGCATTAAAGCAGCGCCACCGCCTGCTGCGCGCTGCGCACCGCGCCTTCCAGCGTGGCGGGGTAGGGGCCGTCCACATAGTCGCCGCAGACCAGCAAACCCGGCGCGATCAGTGCATTGGGGCGTTGCAAGCCGGGCGTGCAGGCGAAGGTGGCACGTTTTTCGACAATGGTTTGCACGGCTTGCAAATCCGTCAAACCGAGCTGCGCTGCACCCTGCGCCAAAACCTGCTGTTGCAAGACCTCACGTTCCCCCTGGCTGGCGCTGATGACAAAAGCCAGCAAACCCGCCGGGCCGCCCAGCTGGCCGCGGTCAAACACGAACTGAGCGGGGCTGTTTGCATCGCTGCGCAAGGTCAGCATGGGCTGCGCCAAACGGGCACCTGGGGTGTAGGCATAGACGGTGGTGATGGCTTCAAACCGCAGCGTCTTCACACTGGCTTGCCAGGCGGCGGACTCGCGCTGGATGAGGTGATTCAGCTCTAATGCAATCTTGTCTTTCGCTATTGAATTTGTAGCTGTATAATTAGTATTTATGCCAGCTGAAGCCATGTTTGAGGGTGAACCCGCCAAAATTACCGCGTCAAACGGGTTTTTGCCAGTGGCGGTGCAGACTTGCCAGCCGGTGGCGTCAAATTCAACAGCATTGACCCGTTCACCGAGTTTGATCTGCCCACCGTGTTTCAGCAGCCAGCTGGCCGCCGCGTGGGGGAAGAGGTTGGACAAATCACGTGTGGGGAGCAGCAGGTTGGCACTGCCAAATATCTTGCCTTGGCCCAGCTGAACTGCCGGGCTGAACAGCGCATCCTGCAGCACCCGCAGAAAGACCTGGGCGCTGGCGTCGTGTGCCGAGGTGTTGAGTGCGGAGACACAGAGCGGTTCGATCAATTCCGCCATCACGAGCGGGGTGATGGCGGGTTGGGATTTGTGGCACAGCTGCGCCGCGCTGAGGTGCTGCGAGCACTTGAAGCCGCCGCGTTGCCAGAGCGATGCTGCCCGCAGCAACGCAATTTTGTCGCCCCATGACCAGCCTTTTGCGGTGGCAATGCCCCAAGCGGCGTCCAGCCCGACCATCCACGGATTCGGCCAATCGGGCAATTGGAGGCCTTTGCCATCGGGGAACTGCAGTGTCAACGGCAGGCGCAGCAACGCTTTGTCCAGGTTCACACCCACGGTTTGCATCAGCTTCAAGGTGTGGCTGTAGGCGCCAATCAGGATGTGCTGACCGTTGTCCAGTGTGACGGGAGTGCCGTCTGGCAGCGTGCACTCCACCAGTCTGGCCCGCCCGCCCAGCGCCTGCGATGCCTCAAAAACTGTCACTTGGTGGCCCGCCTGCGTGCCCGCCACCGCCGCTGCCATACCCGCCCAGCCGCCACCGACGATGGCGATGTTTTTACTTGCTGACATTGTTTATTGACAAGCGCGGGGTCATATTTTTCCCAGAGCCTGCACCTTCCACGCCAGCCACATCTTGCGCAGCGGGGTCAGGCTGATGCGCTGGTTAAGCACGGCAAAGTTTTCATGCTCAATTTCAGTGAGCAGATTCCGGTAGATGCTGGCCATCATCAAACCGGGCTTTTGGGTGCGGTAGTCGGCCAGGGGCAACAGGGCGATGGCTTCGTCGTACAAGGCGTGGGCGCGCTGGGCCTGAAAGGCCATCAGGGGGTTGAAACGGTGCTGAAAGTGGTCAGTATCGGTGGCGTTAGACCATTTCAGCAGCTCGTGGGCCTTCACGTCAAACTGTTGAAGCTCGCTCATGGGCAGGTAAATCCGGCCGCGAATGGCGTCTTCTCCCACGTCGCGGATGATGTTGGTCAATTGCAGGGCCTGCCCCAGTTTGTGGGCGTAGGCGGTTGTTGCAGGGTCGGTTTGCCCAAAAATCCTGGCGGCGACTTCACCCACCACGCCGGCCACCAGGTGGCAGTAACGCTGCAAACCGGGGTAATCCAGATAGCGGGTTTGGGTCAAATCCATCTGGCAACCGTCGATCACGGCTTGCAGGTGGCGTTCTTCAATCCCGTATAAAGGGCAGTGTGGCATCAGGGCTTGCATGACAGGGTGGGTTGGGTTGCCCGCAAAAGCTTTGCCGACCTCAGACTGCCACCAGGCCAGCTTGGAGCTCGCGACACCCGGGTCCACAATGTCGTCGACCACGTCGTCCACCTCGCGGCAAAACGCATAAAAAGCAGTGATGGCAGCGCGGCGGGCTTTGGGGAGAAACAAAAAAGCGTAGTAAAAACTACTGCCTGAAGCGGCGGCTTTCTCTTGAACGTATTGCTCTGGGGTCATAACGATATTGTTACATCGAAATTGAGCAGTCGGCTTGCCTGGATAAATATATCAGCCGTGCCGATAGTTGTTAAACGCTATAAATAATATAGCAACTTAGTCAATAAATACGCCGGCTAGAGTCATATTTTACCACTATTTCCGTGATTACATCCATAAACTGCGCCAAAACACGACAACAGCGTCGGTTTTACCCAGTTTGGGGCGATGGCGTAGCATGGCGTGGTCCAGCACTGCCATCTTGTCCAGTATCCGCAAACCGCCTTGTACCACCATCCGCAGCTCCCAACCCGCCCGGCCGGGGATGCGGTGTACCAGTGGGCTGCCATTCAGCATCATGGCCCGAGCGATATCTGCCTGGGCAGCTATCAACTTCGTAGCGGATGGCGTTTGCTTCAAGGCCAGCAAGTCTGCTTGCGTCACCCCAAACCGCGCGCAGTCTTCAGCAGGCAGGTAAAACCGGCCGCGCGGCAGGTCTTGGCTGAGATCTTGCCAAAAGTTGATGAGCTGCAAGGCGCTGCAAATCTGGTCGCTGAGCTGCAAAGATGTTGCATCGGTGATGCCGTAAAGATGAAGCAGCAAGCGCCCAATCGGGTTGGCGGAACGGCTGCAATAGTCCAGCAGCTCGGCCTGGCTGGCGTAACCAGCGGCGTCCCGGGACTTGCCAATGTCTTGTTCAAAGGCGCTGATCAGGTCGATCAAGTCCTTGATCGGCAAAGAGAAGGTGTCTAAAACAGGTCGCAAAGGCCCAAACACCTGCGGCCAGCGGCCCGATGCGGGGCTGCCTGCCGCCGTGGCCAGCAAGTCAGCGCGGTAGGTGGCCAGGTCGTCCAGCCGTTGTTGCGGGCTGGCATCGCCTTCATCGGCCAGGTCGTCCGACGTGCGTGCAAACCAGTAGATCGCCGCGACGGCGGGCCGCAGCTGCGGCGGGCACAGCCAAGAGGCAACAGGAAAGTTTTCGTAATGCGAAACCTCAATACCGCCTGCCGTGCTTTCCGTCGTCGTTGCAGCTGCCGAATCCGCCATTAAAACGCCGAAATCCCCGTGATGGCGCGTCCCAAAATCAAGGCATGGATGTCGTGCGTACCTTCGTAGGTGTTGACCACTTCGAGGTTGACCAGATGCCGCGCCACACCAAACTCGTCGCTGATGCCGTTGCCGCCCATCATGTCGCGCGCCAGCCGGGCAATGTCGAGTGCTTTGCCACAGGAGTTGCGTTTCATGATGGAGGTGATTTCCACGGCAGCCGTGCCTTCGTCCTTCATGCGGCCCAGCCGCAGGCAGCCCTGCAGACCGAGCGTAATCTCGGTTTGCATGTCGGCCAGTTTCTTTTGGATCAGCTGGTTCGCCGCCAAAGGCTTGCCAAACTGTTTGCGGTCCATGGTGTACTGGCGTGCACGGTGCCAGCAGTCTTCAGCCGCGCCTAAAGCGCCCCAAGCGATGCCGAAACGGGCGCTGTTCAGGCAGGTGAACGGTCCTTTGAGCCCACGTACTTCGGGGAAAGCGTTTTCTTCCGGACAAAACACGTTGTCCATGACGATTTCGCCGGTGATGCTGGCTTTTAAGCCCACTTTGCCGTGAATTTTGGGGGCTGACAGGCCTTTGAAGCCTTTTTCAAGGACAAAACCGCGAATCGAACCGGCATCGTCTTTGGCCCAGACCACAAACACATCGGCAATCGGGCTGTTGGAGATCCACATTTTGGAGCCGGTCAGACTGTAGCCACCGGGCACGGCTTTGGCGCGGGTGATCATGCTGCCGGGGTCGGAGCCGTGGTCGGGTTCGGTCAGACCAAAGCAGCCAATCCATTCACCGGTCGCCAGTTTGGGCAGGTATTTTTGTTTGGTGGCTTCGTTGCCAAATTCGTAGATCGGCACCATCACCAACGAGGTTTGCACGCTCATCATGGAGCGGTAGCCCGAGTCCACGCGCTCGACCTCACGCGCCACCAGCCCGTAGCAGACGTAGTTGAGACCCGCGCCGCCATAGGCTTCAGGAATCATCGAGCCGAGCAGGCCCAGCTCGCCCATTTCCCGAAAAATCGACGGGTCGGTCACTTCATTTCTAAAAGCATCGACCACGCGCGGGGACAGTTTGTCCTGGCAATACGCCGCCGCCGATTCGCGCACCATGCGCTCGTCGTCGGTGAGTTGCTGGTCCAAAAGAAGGGGGTCGTCCCATTGAAAGGAGGCTTTTGTAGTAGGTTTCATGGCTGATGTGGGTGAAGTGAGGGGTGAATGGTAAGAAGGGCAGAAAAAAGTATAAAAAGTGAACGGCAGAAAGCAATAAAAAAATATCAGTCTAAGCTTAAGGTGGTTTTAATGCAAAACTAGATTAAATCCGGGATCAAACCCATTAAACCAAAGTGCAGAGAAGTGTAAAGTCACCTGTGAAACTTGGCTTTCAGGTGTCGATTTAACAGGTGGCCATGTATGACTTGCCGTCTCAGGTTAAAATTCGAGGTTGACCAGTTTTGAATGCAGGCTCAAAACACATGAATTCAAGTTCTACGTGTGTTGAGCCGCAAGTTTTTCGATGCGCGGGTGGCGAAATTGGTAGACGCACCAGGTTTAGGTCCTGACGTCCGCAAGGATGTGGGGGTTCGAGTCCCCCCCCGCGCACCAT